>JAKPUX010000180.1 GCA_029554865.1 bacterium
GACTGCGCCGGCAAACATCTGGTCACCATCGAAGGCCTCAACGGCCCCGGACTCAATCCCCTCCAGCAGGCCTTCGTCGAAGAGGGGGCGGTGCAGTGCGGCTTCTGCACCCCCGGACTTGTCCTCGCCCTCACCGCCTGGCTGCTGAACGCGCCGGACTGGAACGAGGAAGAGGCCCTTCTCAGCATCGCCGGCAACATCTGCCGCTGCACCGGTTATCTCGCCATCCGCCGCGCAGTTCGCCGCATCATCGCCGCCCTGCCTGCCGCCGCGGAGGGCACGCGCGTGGAAACCCTCATCGCGGCCGGATATCTGCCGGCCTGGTTCAGGGAGGCGCCGGCGCAGCTGGCAGCCCTCAGCCAATCCCGTCACACCGCCATCACCGGCCGGCCCGTCGTGGTCGCAGGCGGCACCGAGCTCTACGTGCAAAAGCCCGCGCAGCTCGAATCGGCCGCGGTGGAGCTGCTCAGCGAGCGGCCCGATCTGCGCGGGATCGAAATTCAGGGCAGCTGGTGCCGGGTCGGCGGCGGCGTCACCGTCGAGGAACTGCGCCTTGCGTCCGAACTCCGCGCTTTCCTTCCCGATCTGCCCGATTTTCTCCGGCTGGTCTCATCGACCCAGATCCGCAATCGAGCCACCGTCGCCGGCAATCTCGTCAACGCCTCACCCATCGGGGATCTCACCATTCTCCTCCTTGCTCTCGAGGCCGAGGTCGATCTTCACGACGGCGCCGCCCTCCGCACCCTCCCCTTGCGTCGCTTCTATCTCGGCTATAAAAAGCTGGCGCGCCGCGAGGAGGAGCTGGTCACGGCGGTGCGCTTTCCCCTGCTCCAGCCCGGGGATCATTTCAATTTCGAAAAGGTGAGCCGCCGCGAGCACCTCGACATCGCCAGCGTCAACTCGGCCTGCCTTCTGCGCATGGTTGGAGGTGTGGTCGAGGAGATCCATCTCTCCGCCGGGGGCGTAGCCCCCATCCCCCTCTGCCTGGAAAAGTGCAGCTCCTACCTGCGCGGGCGCGAGCTGGAGGAGGCGACCCTCGCGGAAGCCTTGCGCGTGGCCGGGGACGAGATCGCTCCGATCAGCGACGTGCGCGGTTCGGCGGAGTACAAGCGGCTGCTGCTGCGCCGGCTGCTGCGGGCCCATCTCACCCCATTCCTGACGGAGCGCCGGCAGGGGAGGAGGCCATGAGTTCCTCTCCCTTTGACGCCCATCTCCACGTCCGCGGCGAGTCCCAGTTCATCGACGACCGCCTCGTGCCCGCCGGCACCCTGCACGCCGCGGTCCTGACCTCACCGGTCGCCCGCGGCCGCCTGCTCGCCCTCGACGGCACGGCCGCCCTGGCCGCCCCGGGCGTGCGCAGCCTCCTCACCGCCCGGGATATCCCCGGCGAGAACCAGATCGGCGGCATCCTCCCCGATGAGGTGCTGCTGGCTGGCGCTGAACTCGATTTCATCGGCCAGCCTGTCGCGCTGATTGCGGCCGACTCCGCCGCCGAGGCGCGCAGCGCCGTGTCTCTCATCCGCCTTGAATACGAGGAGGAGCCCCCCCTGCTCGATGCGCGCGAGGCGGCCCGGCGCGGCGAGTTCATCCAGCCCCCCCGCGTTTTCACCCTCGGCGACGTTGAGAGCGCCTGGAGCCGGTGCGATGTCATCCTCGAGGGCCGCGCCGACAGCGGCGGACAGGAACACCTTTATCTCGAGACCCAGGGAGCCCTGGCCTGGCCGGAGGAGCAGGGGGGCATCAAGCTGATCTCGGCCACCCAGTCGCCAACCACGGTGCAGCGCACCGTGGCGCGCGTGCTCGGCCTGCCCATGCACAAAATCGAGGTCGATGTGCTTCGCCTCGGCGGGGCTTTCGGCGGCAAGGAGGATCAGGCCACCGCCTGGGCCGCAATGGCCGCCCTCGCCGCCTTCCACCTCCACCGCCCGATCAAGCTGGTGCTGCGCCGCCACGAGGATATGCGCTGGACCGGCAAGCGCCATCCCTACTCCTCGGATTACAAGATCGGCCTCACCCGCGCGGGCAAGATCCTCGCCTGGGAGGTTACCTATTACCAGAACGCCGGCGCGGCCGCCGACCTCTCCCCGGCCATCCTCGACCGCACCCTCTTTCACGCCACCAACTGTTACGTCATTCCCAATCTGCGCGCCACGGGCCTCTGCTGCCGCACTAACCTCCCGCCCAACACCGCCTTCCGCGGCTTCGGCGGGCCCCAGGCGATGTTCGTCCTTGAGGCCGCCATCGATCAGGCGGCGCAGCGGCTCGGCCTCCCCGCCGCGCAGATCCAGGCGGCCAACCTGCTCGATGAGGGCTATGAATTCCCCTGTGGCCAGCGTGCTCACAACGCCCAGGCCCGGCGCTGCTGGCAGGAACTGGAGCAGCGCTGCCGTCCCGCTGAAAGACGTCAGGCCATCGACCGCTTCAACGCCGGCCACGATGAGCTCAAAAAAGGAATGGCGATCATGCCGATCTGCTTCGGCATTTCCTTCACCAACACCATGCTCAACCAGGCCAATGCCCTGGTCCATATCTACAACGACGGCTCGGTCGGCGTCAGCACCGGCGCGGTTGAGATGGGGCAGGGGGTGCACGAAAAACTGCGCGCTATCGCCGCCCGCTGCCTGGGCATCCGGATCGAACGCATCCGCATCGAGAGCACCAATACCACCCGCAACGCCAACACCTCGGCCACAGCCGCGAGTACCGGCGCCGACATGAACGGTCATGCGGTGCGGATCGCTTGCGAGGTTCTGCTGGCGCGCCTGCGCCCCTTTATCGCCCGCCTCGCCGGGCTGGATCAGGAGGGGCTGGTGACCATCCGCCGCGAACAGATCCAGGCCGGGGAGCGGCTGCTCCCTTACACCTGGGAAAAGCTCATCGCCGCCGCCTGGGCGGCGCGCATAAGCCTGAGCGCCCATGGCCATTACGCAACGCCGGGCCTGCACTTCGACCGCGTCACCAACAAGGGAGAGGCCTTCGCCTATCATGTTTATGGCGCCGCTCTCGTCGAAGCGACCATCGATACCCTGCGCGGCACCTGCCGCTTCGACGCTGTCCGCATCGTCCACGATGCCGGCTGCTCCCTCAATCCAGGGATCGACCGCGGCCAGGTGGAGGGCGCTCTCCTGCAGGGGCTGGGCTGGATGACCCTCGAGGAGGTGCTCCATGACGACAAGGGGCGGCTACTCACCGACTCGATGACCACCTACAAGGTCCCGGACCTCTTTTTCGCCCCCGGCGAGGTTGAGCTGCACTGGCTGGAACGCTCTGAAGGGGGAAACGGGCCCTTCCGCAGCAAGGCCATCGGCGAACCCCCCCTCATGTACGGCATCGGCGGCTGGTTCGCCCTGCTCGATGCCCTGCGCGCCGCCCGCCCCGGCCTCGAGCTGCCCTATATCTCTCCCATGACCCATGAGCGTCTGCTCATGGCCCTGCATACCGGCGAGACAGCCGGCTGAATCCCGCTTGCAGATCATGCTGCACCCCTGTGAAGGAAGAATCGCATGAAGGCCGTTGAATTCTGGCGTTTTGTGAATAGACCTGATCGACCCGTCATCCTGCTCATCGTCACCAGTACCAGCGGCGCCACCCCTGGCAAGACCGGCTTCAGGATGGCGGCGGATGCGGAGGGGGGGCTCGTCGGCTCCATCGGCGGCGGCAAGCTGGAGTATGACCTGGTCGAGGAGGCGCGAGCCCTGCTCAGAATGACGAGCCCGGCCCCGCTCTTGAGGCATCTGCACCTGGTGGAAGAGGGCACTCCCGAGGCCAACGGCATGCTCTGCGGCGGCGAACAGACTGTTCTGCTCTATCCGGTGCGGGATGAGGACCGCCCGGTCATCGACGAAATCATCTCCGCCCTCTCTTCGGGCGCCTCCGGCCTTTGGTCGGTCACCGGCACCGGGATGCACTGGCAGGAGGAGGGCCCCGCTTCCGCCCGCGCAGAGCAGGAGGGGCCGGCCGGGCTCTTCTATCAGGAGCGCATCTTCCCCCGGGAGACCCTCTTCATCATCGGCGGCGGCCACGTCAGCCTCGCCCTCTCCCGGGCGATGAGCCTGCTCGACTGGCGCCTTGTCCTCCTCGACGACCGTCCTGAGGTCGACACCATGAAGAATAATCATTGGGCGGATGAAAAGATCATCGCCCCCTTTGCTGAGGTGGCGCACCACGTCTCGCCCGGCGGCCGTTCCTGGGTGGTGATCATGACCCCCTCGCACCGGGCCGACGAGGAGGTGCTGCGCAGGCTGGTCGCCCATCCTTTCCGCTATCTCGGCATGATGGCCAGCCCGGCCAAGGCGGCCGAGATCCTCTCCCGCCTGCGCGCGGAGGGGGTGGAGGAGGCCCTGCTGCGGCGGGTATTCACCCCGGTGGGGCTGCCGATCTCCAGCCATACACCGGCCGAGATCGCAGTCAGCATCGCCGCCCAGCTCATCCAGATTCGCAATCAGACGCCAACACACGAACAGGAAACGACAGGAAGCAAGGGCTTATGACAGGATTGGCAGTACAGGAAGGTCAGGCGGGGGAGATCAGTAACGCGGACGGCGCACATCCCCGGGTGTCGGTCGTCATGCCCTGTCTCAATGAGGAGGAGGGTATCGCCGCCAGCATCCGCGCCGTCAAAGAGGTTTTCCAGCAGGAAAGGATCGACGGCGAAATCGTGGTCAGCGATAATGGCTCCACGGACGACTCGCGCCGGATCGCGCTTTCAGAGGGCTGCCGGGTGGTGGATCAACCGGAGAGAGGCTATGGCGCCGCCTACATGAAAGGTCTCAGCGAGGCGCGCGGCGAGTTCATCATCATGGCGGACGCCGACCATACCTATGACTTTAACGCCATCCCTGACTTTTTGAGGCTGCTGCAGGAGGGTAATGATTTTGTCCTGGGTTCCCGCTTCAAGGGGAAAATCCATCCGGGAGCAATGCCCTGGGCCCGCCGCTACATCGGCAACCCGGTGCTTTCGACGATGACCCGCCTCCTCTTCCGCACCCGCCTCTCCGACATCCACTGTGGCATGCGCGGCCTGCGCCGCAGCGCCCTGGCGGATCTCGGGCTGAAGATGCCGGGTATGGAATTCGCCACCGAGATGGTGGTCTCTGTCCTGAGAAACGGGCTGCGGGTTGCGGAGACTCCGGTCGATTATTTCCCGCGCAAGGGCGCATCCAAGCTCAATCCTCTTCACGATGCCTGGCGCCATGTCATTTTCATGATTCGCAATGGCCCGTCCTGGCTCTGGTGCGTTCCCGCGTTCGCCGGCTTGGCCGCCGTCGTGATTCTGATTCTTGTCTGGATTTAGGGTGTATTTTTTCTCCAGCCTGTGGAGGCCTGGTCTTGTCCCAGCTGAATCCGCATTTATGCAGCCTGAACATACATGATAGAACGAGGTTTCCAGATGAGAAAAAAGATGACCCTGCTGTTGCTCCTCGGCCTGCTCCTCCCGGGCCGGGCGCAGACCCTGAAGGAGGCTTTCGTCGACACCCTGGTCGAGCGCACCCTCCAGACCTTCAACGTCCCCGGTATCGCCGTGGCCGTGGTCAAGGACGAGGAGGTGGTCCTCGCCAAAGGCTACGGGGTGCGCTCCATCCTTACCCGTCAGCCCGTGGATGAAAACACCCTCTTCGCCATCGCCTCCAATACCAAGGCCTTCACCGCCGCCGCCCTTGGCATCCTCGTCGACGAGGAAAAGCTGACCTGGGATACACACGTTACCGATTTCATCCCCGAATTCCGCCTTCATGATCCCTGGGTCACGGCCGAGTTCACCATCCGCGACCTGCTCACCCACCGCAGCGGCCTCGGCCTCGGCGCCGGCGACCTCATGCTCTTTCCCGACTCAGCGCGCTTCACCCTCCCGGAAATCATCCACAACCTTCGCTATCTCAAGCCGGTCTCCTCGTTCCGGACCAAATACGACTATGATAATCTCCTCTATCTGGTCGCCGGCGAAGTGGTCGCTCGCGCCTCAGGCATGAGCTGGGAAGAGTTCGTCGAGACACGGATCATGAAGCCTCTGGGAATGACCCATTCCGCCGCATCGATCGACCGTCTGCCCAGCGCCGCCAATATCATCGATGCCCATGTCATGGTCGACGGCCGGCTTCAGGTCGTTCCCCTGGAGCGGGGCAGTGTCATCAATGCCGCCGGGGGGATTTACAGCACTGTTTCTGACATGGCCGAATGGGTGCAACTGCAGATCAACAAGGGGGCCTATGACGAGGCGCCAGGAAAAAGGATTTTTAGCGAGCAGGTCCACTCCGAAATGTGGCAGCCCCAGACCATCCTTTCGGTGCGTCAACCCGGATCCTACAACACCCACTTTGCCGCCTACGGCTTGGGTTGGGGAGTTGCCGATATGAAGGGTTTCCTGGAAGCCAGCCACACCGGTGGCCTGATGGGGATCGTCACAAAGGTCACCATTCTGCCCGAACTTAAACTTGGCATCATCGTCTTCACCAACCAGCAGGAGGGAGCTGCCTTTGCAGCCATCACCAACACCATCAAGGATTTTTATCTCGGTATGGAATTTACCGACCGTGTCAAGGAACTGAGCGAAAGACGCCAGCAGCAGCTTGGCGAAGCCAGCGGGATTATGGCGGCAGTGGAGAAAAAGATCGCGGAGCAGCGGAAAAAGAAGGGGGGAGTGCCCGACCGCGTCCCCTATGTAGGCACCTACACAGACAAGTGGTTCGGGGAGGTCGCTATCACCCTGGAGGGAGAGCGGATGCGTTTCCGGGCGCTGCGCTCGCCCAAACTGCGCGGGGAGATGTTTTATTACGCCGGCAATACCTTCATCGTACGCTGGGATGACCGCACCCTCGAGGCCGACGCTTTCGCCTCCTTCACCCTCGATGAGGAGGGGGTGCCGACCGGCATGACCATGAAGGCGGTTTCGCCTTTCACCGATTTCAGCTTCGATTTTCAGGACCTGGATTTTATTCGTAAAACGGAGTAGGCAGTCCATATGGCATGCCGCAACCTGATCAGGCGCCATTTCGCTGAACAGCTCATCCGGCCTCACGGGCTGGTTGGCCGCTGGATCATTGGGCCGCTCTGGAACCGGCGGAATCGTGTGCTCAATGACAAAACCCTGCAGGCGCTGCGGCTGCGGGAGCATGAACAGGTGCTTGAGATCGGATTCGGTGGCGGCCGCCTGCTGGCTCAAATGGCCAAAATTGTCACGCATGGCCACCTCTCCGGCCTCGATGCCTCCCCAATAATGGTAAATCGCGTCCGGAGAAAATTCCAGGCGCTTGTCTATAAAGGAATTATGGATATCCGGCTCGGAAGCGCGGAAAAACTGCCTTTTACCGACAGCGCTTTCGACAAGGTGGCCTCGGTGAATGCGATCTTTTACTGGCGCGATCCAGCCAGAGGGATTCGCGAAGCCTGCCGCGTGCTGCGCCCTGCCGGGCTGTTCGTGCTGACCTTCACGGCCAAGGAAGATCTGGATCGGCAGGAGTTCGGTATTCCCTCGTTTTACGAGGATGAGGTGATCAGTATGCTTCGCAAGGCAGGATTTTACCGGATCGATGTCAGCCGCGACCGCGATGCCCATCGAGCATTTTTAATCCTGACAGCTGAGAAATGAGTGGAGGAAGACAATGCAGCGTGTTCTTATCATATTGGGAATCCTGACCGCCACCCTGTCGGGCTGCACGACGAAACAGCCGGAACTGGGTGCCGAGGCCCTGCGCCAGCAGGTGATCGCAACCGAGCAGGCGTTTGCGGCGACGATGGCTGACCGCAACCTTGCGGGCTTTATTTCATTTCTATCCGAGGAGACCGTCTTTTTCTCCGGCCCGAAGCCCCTGCGCGGGGCAAAGGCGGTAGCCGAATGGTGGCAGAAATATTATCAGGGCGCCAGTGCGCCTTTCTCCTGGGCGCCCGAACAGGTGGAGGTGCTCGACTCTGGTTCCCTCGCCCTGAGCAGTGGACCGGTGTACGATCGGGAGGGCAAACTGACCGGCACCTTTACCTCGATCTGGCGGCTGGAGTCCCCGGGAAAATGGCGCATTATTTTCGACAAGGGCTGTCCGGTTTGCGACTGATCCCCCGGCGCAATATATAAAAAGGCCAGGAAGAGCAAATCCTCCTGGCCTCGTTTTTATCTGCAGGCCGGCAATCGGCGGCTGTATCATCCCTGGTCAGACGCTTTGCGGGAGGTCAGCCGATCGGGGCACGAATATCCACAGCAGAATATAGGCGAGCACTCCAAAACAGTAAAAGAAGGCAAGAGTCACAAAGATCACCCGCCAGGTCCAGGAGGGCACATCACTGTGCTCCCCGAGTCCGCCGCAGATGCCGGCTATTCTGCGATCCTTTTCAGAACGTCGGAATTCGCTCAGCC
The DNA here is from genome assembly GCA_029554865.1 of bacterium. Classification (GTDB taxonomy): domain Bacteria; phylum Zhuqueibacterota; class Zhuqueibacteria; order Residuimicrobiales; family Residuimicrobiaceae; genus JAKPUX01. The sequence goes on from JAKPUX010000180.1 coordinate 8,345, forward strand.
AACTGTTGTGAGGTGCTTGTGCCGGACCGGCGGCCGAGGCCGGGGGCATGAAAATCCACATCAGGATATAGAGCAGCGCACCGGTGCCGAAACAGATAAAGGCAAAGACAAATAAAAGCCGCCAGGTCCAGGCCGGCACACCGGTGTGCTCACCCAATCCGCCGCAAACCCCGGCGATCACTTTGTCGCTGCTGGATCTCGCCAAACGCTGAAGCATATTCTGTTCCATGGCATCTCCTCCCTGGTTGTACACCTCTTGATACGCCGCTTTTTCCAAAAAGATTCATTCCCCACCCACGCCACAGCCGATTTTGGCATGAAAACGAAACATCTTGCTTCAAAACTTCGCGTTGGCTATCTTTATCAGTAAGACAGCTGTTTCAAAACATAAAGAACCGGAGGGCATCTTGGAACCAGCCAAAATCGTATCACGCATCCGCGCCGCAGCTTGAGGGTGATTCGAACTGAATGTGCCATTCGCTGAATCTGCCGCAATGGAAGGAAAGTCATGACCCCAAAACGCAAACTGAAGAATCCGGAGGATCCGCAAACCATCCCCGGCGTCGGTCCTAATATCGCCGCACACTTTGGCGAGCTGGGTATCCATCGCGTCTCCCAGCTCCGCGATGCGGATCCGGAGGGGATGTACACCCGGCTCTGTGAACTCCACGGCGGCCCCATCGACCGCTGCCTGCTCTATGTTTTCCGTGAAGCGGTCTATTACGCAAGCCACGACCGCCATGACCCCGAACTGCTCAAATGGTGGAACTGGAAAGAGGGCGCCGCAGCCTATACCAAAAATTAAGGGGCGGCCGCTAAAGGCTGCGCCGTTTTCTCCGCTTGTAAAATTTTCCGGAATTACTCCCCGTCATGCCGTCGCGGCGCATAGCTCGCCTCCGGATCAATCCGCTCCGCGTAGGGACTCTCCCAGCTCTGGTTGAAAATCTGCAGCAGCCGTCCGGCCAGGGGGGTGCTGCGCACAATCACCCCGGCATTGCGCGAAGTGTGAAAATAGCTCCGCGCGGCATTGCTGGTACCCAGCCAAAAGGCCTCCCCATCCACGAGGATATACTTGCAGTGTTCGACCCGGGCGTAGGAGATATAGCCCCCGGACCACTCCGGGATGACACTGAAGCAGACCTCGATGTTGGGCAGCTGCGCCAGCTCCTTGAGGGCGGCTTCGGCCCTGCTTCCCTTCTGCCAGTCGGCCACCAGCAGGCGCACTCGCACATTGCGGGCTGCCGCCCGGCGCAGCGCGCCGTCGAAGGGGTCCTCGGCGCCGCCGTTTCTCGATCGGGGTGAATAGGAAAGGAATTGCAGGGCGATCTCGCGCTGCGCCCCGTCGAGCAGGCGCACGATCTGCTCCTCACACCAGAGTGTGGTGTCTGGGATCAACGCCCGCGGGCTGAAGGTGGGCTGAATGATGGCCGGGCCATACTCAGAGGTCAGGAGTCTAATGGGTGTTTCATAGAGGCGCGGCTGGATTACCGGGCGGCTGGTGTCGGCCGGCGTCCCGTCCGCGAGACGCCAGTCGAGTTCGAACAGCTCCTGGTAGATGGAGACGACCTGCGTGCTCCGGATCCGTATCCCCAGCTCGTGGATATGGGTGAGCGCCCGCCAGTCGAAATTCTGGCTGCCAATAAAGAGGCTCTCGCCGTCGATGACCATGTATTTGGCGTGCTGGATCCCGCCGGCCAGGGTTCCAAAATCGATGAGGCGGGCGGTGATGTTTTCCCACTTCCCAAGAGAATCGATCAGCACCGGATAGGTTTTATACATCCGGGCATCTGCCAGGATACGCACCTTCACCCCGCGCCGGGCCGCCGCCTGAAGAGCGGTGATGACCTGATCCAGACTCTCACCTGCTTGGTGGGAGAGATAGAACTGCTCCAGATCGATGGTGCTGTGCGCGCCCTCGATGAGTTCGAGCCAGACCTCCAGGGTGTTGCGGATGTCGGGGTTGTCGAGACAGGTCTCGGCCGGGATGCTCTCGACCAGCTCGATCTCCGCCGGGGTTTGCGCCGCGAGCAGGGGGGAGAGGATGAAAAGGAAGAGGAGGGAGGAAAAGAGGATGCGCTTCATAGGGTGATCCATTTCTGCTTGTGGTCCGCTCTACCCAGTCCGTGCGGCCCGACTTTACGCCCGGCAGCCGCTTTCAGGTTGACTTTTTCCGTGCGAATGATTAATATCTTTTGTGCATCACCCTCTGTAACATTTAATCCAGGCCTTGAAATTTCAATTATCCAAATAGTGTCCGGTGACACGGCCCGCCACAGCACACAGGCCGGCTGCCTGTTTTTAGATGACAGAATCAGAATCCTTTAATCGCTTCCTGCACGACTTGGTCAGCACGCCCACCGATTGAGGAGAATATGACATTCCACAAATTTCTCACCTGGTTAATTCTGTTTTCTGCCGCATTCCTCTTTTCAGCAAAGAGTCACACTGAGGACCAGAAATGGCTGACTGTCTATGAAAAATCCGGGGGTCTGGAAACCCCGCGCTACGCCGAAACCATGGCCTACTTTGAGAGATTGGACCAGGCCTCTCCCTTCGCCCGGCTGGAATCGTTTGGAAAAAGCCCGGAGGGGCGTTCGCTGCCCCTCTTCATCATCTCCTCGGACAAGGCTTTCACTCCGGAAATGGCGCGCCACACCAACAAGCCGGTCGTCCTCATTCAGGGCGCCATTCACAGCGGCGAATCAGAGGGCAAGGATGCGGTGATGCTGCTGGCGCGTGACTTGCTGATCTATAAAAAGCATCGTGAGCTATTCGAAAATTTTATTATCCTCATCATCCCCATCTTCAACGTCGATGGCCACGAACGCTTCTCGGCCTACAACCGCATCAATCAGAACGGTCCGCAGGAGATGGGCTGGCGGGTGACCTCCACACGCCTCAATCTCAACCGCGACTTTATGAAAGCCGATGCCCCGGAGATGCGCCAGTGGCTGCAGATGTACCATCGCTGGTTGCCCCACCTCTTTTACGACTGCCACACCACCGACGGTCTGGATTTCCAGTATCTCCTCACCTGGAATATCGATGAACACGAGCAGTTCGGCGGCGCCGTTTCCCGGTGGACGAGGGATACCTTTCTGCCCGGCGTCGGGAAGGCGTGCGAAACGCAGGGTCTGCTCATCGCCCCCTACGCCGACATGCTCGAAGATGAACGGCCTGAAAAAGGCTTTGTCATCGGCGTCTGGCGGCCGATGCTCTCCACTACCTACGCCACGGTCTGCAACCGCGCCGGATTCCTCATCGAGACCCATTCGCTCAAGCCCTACGGCACCCGCGTTCAGGCCACCCTCGATTTCATCCTTATCGGATTGCAGGAGATCGTCAAAAATCCGCATGCCTTGCTTCAAGCTGTACAAGAGGAAGATCAGCGCGTCTCCGCCTGGGGCCGCGTGCCGGCGGATACCCTTAAAGTCCCCCTGCAATTCAGAACGCGCTTCGACCGCGGAGAGAGCGCTCTCTTTTACGGCTATCGGGTGGAGATAAAACCAGGCGCCGTTTCCGGACGCGACTATCCGGTCTATACATCGGATAAAGTGGAGATACCCACGGTTTTCTATAATGAGGTTGAACCAACTGCAGAGGTGGCGCCGCCCCGCGGCTATCTTGTCCCGTCAGGGTGGCAGGCCATCATCGATATCCTGCGCCTTCATGGCATCAGCATGTATCGTCTGAAAGAGGAGTACAGAGGTTTATTCGAGGGCTATCGCTTCAGGGAGGTCCGCTTCATGCCGCGCTCCTATGAAGGCCGCTCTATCCCTTCCTACCGGGTCGAGGCAGTGACCGAAAAGCGCGTTTTTCCTGAAGGCTCGGTCTATGTGCCGCTAGGCAATCCCCGCGCCAAACTGATCATGCATCTGCTTGAGCCCGAGGCCCCGGACGCCCTGGTGGCCTGGGGCTTGATGAACACCATCTTTGAGGACCGGGAATACTTTGAGTATTATGTGATGGAACCCCTGGCACAAAAGATGATGGTGGACGATCCGGGGCTGGCAGCGCTCTTCACGCAACGAGTGCACTCGGACAGCGCCTTTGCCGCCAACCCGCGGGCGCGGCTGGGCTTTTTCTATCAGCGCTCGCCCTGGTACGATCAGGATAAGGATCGCTATCCCGTTTGGCGCGTGACCGGTGATCGGCCGCCGGCGCTGGAAGAGCTTCAGTAACGAGTGTGGATGTCCAGTATCATGGTCAATGAGGGAAGGATCAGCCGGGCAGAACAGAAGCGATTCAGGATGGGATGCAAACCGGGTCTGTGCCCGCAGTGAGGTCCCCTTATGCCGGCGGAAAAATGACTGGGGCAGCGCGGCGAAAATTGACCAGGTCAAAGGTATCTATTTTTTGTTCAATCTGGCCATCATAAACGAGATATCCCTCTTTGAACCGCTCAGGCATGATTTTTTGCAGATAGCGCAGCCCTTTCAGAAAATCAGCGTGAAATGTTTGCGCTGATTTTATCTCGACAGGCAACAGATCCGATCCCCGTTTGAAGAGGATATCGATTTCATTTTGATGGTTGTCCCGATAAAAGTGGAATTGGGGATCCAGACCGCGATTGGTTCGAGTTTTTATTAACTCCATCAACACCATATTTTCAAATAGCGCTCCGCGCAAAGGATCTCTCGCCAGTTGTTGTGTACTTTCGATGCCCAGCAAATAGGTCGCCAAACCGACATCATAGAAATAGAGTTTCGCCGCTTTGATAAGCCTTTTACCAAAATTTTCAAAATAGGGAGGTAAAAGCATAACAATATAGGAGGCCTGCAGAATGGAGAGCCAGGATTTAATCGTTACTGCACTCGTCCCCACTTCATTGGCAAGGCTGCTTGCGTTGAAAACCTGTCCCACTCGTCCTGCACACAACCTGACAAAGCGTTGAAACTGCAATAAATCCTTTATGTGGATGAGTTGTCGCAAGTCTCTCTCTATATAGGTCTCATAGTAACTTCGGTAGGTAATCGAAGGATTCAAGCGGTCGCCGTAAATGGCCGGATAAAATCCGTTTAAAAGATAGTCATCCGTACTTGCTCCGCCAGTTTGTTTTTCAAGCTCATTGATCGTGAGCGGCAGCAATTTTAGCAGGACCGTTCGCCCCGCCAGGGATTGTGTGAGGCTGTTCAGCAGGGCAAACTGATTGCTTCCTGTTAATATATACTGCCCTTTCAGGGGTCGGCTATCCACCACTTCCTGTAGGTAGGAGAAGAACTCCGGAACGCGCTGTACCTCATCCAGGATGGCGCCTTGCTGAATGCGGTTGAGAAAGGCTCGTGGGTCGCTCTGAACAGTCTCCCGCAGATCCGGATTTTCCAGGCTGAAATATGGTTTTTCCGGAAATAATTTTTTTACTAGTGTGGTCTTGCCGGATTGCCTCGGGCCGGTGATGGTTACAATAGGGTACTGGGCTGCCAGCAAGACAACTGTTTTTTCAATTTCTCGTGTGATATACATATTTTGTACAGATAATTACTTTGACTTTATTATTGTACAAATATAACCCTTTTCGAGGTAAAAATCAAGGGTGTTTTAATGATCAGTATGAATTCTGACACCGCTGCTGCGACCTCTGCCGCCAGTGACTCATCTCGTGCAGCGGATGCGTCCTGGACTGTTCACGAAGACACTTGTTTTTCGTCGTGACGGCCTGCATTGGAAAGTGAAAATCAGAGGGAAAAAGATGAACGATTTTGATGCCCGCGCCCGCACCTGGGACGATGACCCGATCCGCGTAGAGCGCGCCCGTGCTGTCGCCGATACCATCGCCCGACTTGTGCCCCTGGATGACATGATGTACTGTCTTGAATACGGCGCCGGAACCGGATTGCTCAGCTTCGCCCTCCAGCCCAGGGTCGGCGGCATCGTCCTCGCCGACACCTCCGCGGGCATGCTCGCGGTCGCGGATGCCAAGATCGCCGCTGCCAGTCTGGACGAGGATCTGCGCGTCATGAAGATCGATCTGCTCGAGGATCCTCTTCCGGAGGATCGTTTCAACCTGCTCTTCACCCTCCTCACCCTGCACCACATCCCCGACATCCCGGCCATCCTGGATAAATTTTATGAAATGCTGATTGCGCCCGGCTGGCTCTGCATCGCCGATCTCGACCTGGAAGACGGCTCGTTTCATGGCGAAGGTTTTTCAGGCCACCGCGGCTTCGACCGGGAGGCGCTCGGCAAGCTGGTCGAAGCGGCGGGCTTTGTCAATATCCGCTGCGATACCGCCTATGAGATCCCCCGCATGGCCGGCGGTGTCCTGCACCACTACCCTCTTTTCCTCCTGGTGGCGGAAAAGGCAAGGCGTTGACCCGCGCCAGAGCTCCTGTATTTGCCTCGCCCCCCTTTCACCCCGTATCCGCGCTGATCCCGGCGGGATATCGCCAGCGTGCTATTCTGGTATTTTTGCTTGTATCTCAAATCTCGATTGTTTATTTTTTAATCAGGGCATGGGCTGAAATGCGGCTGGCGCTCCGAGTATGGGGAAAGAGCTGGGTATCAAGCACCTGACACCAGATAATCTCCTCGATTTATTTTACCCCCGGTAAAATCACAATTCTCAATAGCACAACGCGGGCATGACAACCCGGACTGGCACTGTGGAACGCACTCCTAATCAGGAAAGGATTCCTATGGTCTGGAAATGCAAGCAGTGTATGGTTCTGCCGATGACAACACTCATCCTGTTTTTGTTTCTCTCCGGGAGAAGTGCGGCGGCGGAAATCGAGTTCACCGGCGGCTGGCCCAGCGGACCGGCCTCGGCCATCGCGGTCCAGGACAGCGTGGTCTATCTTGCTCATGGCGGTTTCATCTCGGCGTATCACGCCAGCACTTTTACCCCGCTCTCACAGATCGCGCTCTCCGGCTATATCCGCAGCATCGCCTGCTCGGGCCGGTATGCCTATATCGCAGCCATGGAAGCCGGTCTGTTCATCCTCGATATTGCCAATCCCCGCCAGATCAAACTGGTCGCAACGGTCAATGATGTCAATGTACTGAAAGCCGTGGTGCGGGATTCCTGGGCCTATCTGGCCACCAATGTCGGCGGCTTGCGGATTCTCGACATCAGCACGCCCTCCGATCCAAAGGTCCTTACCGATTTCAAGCCCGAACGCTGGATTCAGGATGTCGCCGTGGAAGGCCGGTATGCCTATCTGGCCTGCAATTCCGCTGGCCTCTGCGTCGTCGATGTGCAGAATCCCGCCGCGCCGGCCAAGCTGTTGAGTTACCCCGGCGGCTATGTCGTCTATCACGTGGCCGTCTCCGGCGGCAAGGTCTTTATGTGCGGCAGCGATGATGTCAGGGTCGTCGACCTGACCAACATCAACCAGCCCAGGGAGATCACGACCCTGAGCGGGATGGTTACGAGTATCGTCTTTCAGGGTTCGATCGCCTATCTGGTCAATGATACCCACGCTAATGTGGAGCTGCACGATCTGACCGATGCCGCGATCAAGCGGGTGGGCGGCTGCGGAGGGATGTATGCCACCGCCGTCGCGGTGCAGCCTGGCCTCGCCTATGTGGCGTTGGAAAACTCGGGTTTGACTACCTATAATATCAGCGATCCGGCCAAGCCGGTAGCATATGGGAAATGGCAGTCCGACAAAACGCTGATGCCGCCCTTTATGGTGGGCGATCTGATGGCTTTTCGGGTTTTCGGCGAGGGCGCCTTGCGTTTTTATGATGTCCAGGATCTGCTGCACCCCCGCCTGGTCACCACCGCCAAGCTCTATATGGATGCCTATTTCTATAATGCCCCTTATCTCTACTATACCGACGACGCCATGTTGCGCGTCTGTGATCTGAGCGATATCTATAATCCGGTAGAGAAAAGCCACCTCACCCTGACCTCGAAAACCTCCGCCATGCGCCGCCAGGGCGACACCCTCTTCATCTATGACACCATGAGCAATGAGAATGGATTTGCGCTGTACAGCCTGGCCGATCCCCAAAAGCCGGTCAAGCTGGCTGACGTTGTCACTACAACACCCGTTTATGTGGTGGGAAAAAAAGGACCGGCGGTCTATTTGTACGCCCGGCCGAACCCCTCCGCCAATGAGAGCTCGCTCTATTGTCTGGATATGACCGACCCTGGCGCGCCGAAAGAGAGCGCCGTTATGATCCCAGCGCCGATCGTTCGCTCCTTTGGCATCCACGACCAGTACGGCATTGCGGCAACCTCGGAGGACAGCGTGATCGTCTTTGATCTCAGCCGCCCTCTCCAGCCCAAACGACTCGCCGCCTTTTACGATGAAGAGTATGCATTTCCTGACTTTGAGGGTAATCTGGCCTATTCCTCCGGACGGATGGGTGTGACCGTCTATGATGTCTCGGACATGACCCGCTGGCGCATCCTCAGCCGGCTGCACGAGGTCGATTATTATACGGGCTCCTTCTACTATCCGCCCTATTTCATCAAACCGACGCTTAACGGCGAGGTCTATCTCTTCAAGATCAGCGACGGGACCGAAGCCGGGCGGGTCGGTGAAGTCCGATGCACCGCCGCCAACGACATGATCGAGGTGGATGACGGGCACCTCTATCTGATGGATGACAATGCCACCCTGCACCGGTTGCGGAAGGAGAATGGCGGCTTGACGCCGGATGGATTTAAAAGTTTCAAGGATCATGGCACATCTCGCCTGGCCGGTCTGCAGATCTCAGGCAACACGGGTTATGTCGTGGAAGAGTATCATGGCCACCTGCACGAGATCGATCTGAAATCGGCGGGACTGGATCAGATCAATACCTGGTTTCTGGATGACGTGCTCATTCAGGGCTTCACCATCGTCAAGCCCTATGCCTTTATCCGGGCCTATAAAGAGTTCAGGATTTATGATATCTCGCAGCCATCCACGGCGCGCCTGCTCGGTACCCTCCCGCTGGGCATCGTATCCTACGGCTCCCGCTCCCCGGTTCTGCTCAGAGGCTCTTATGCCTTTGTCAATGAATCTTATGCCGTGCGCATTCTGGATATTTCCACTCCCGAATCTCCGAAAGTGGCCGCTTCATTCAGCGACGACAACAACATCATTGATATGGTCATGGCGGGGAACTATCTTTATCTCGGCGGCAAGTCCAGCTCGAAAAAGATCAGGGCGATTGATATCAGCAATCCCCTCACACCCGTGGCCGCGGGCGTCTTTAACGATATGATCTACGGCACGGCAATGGCAGCCGGGGGCAGTATGCTCTATGTGGCCGGCGGCTGGTATGGCCTGAATGTGCTGGATTACCAGGATGCGGCCGCGCCGGTGCGGGCGGCCCGGTATTATGCCGGAGATCTGGAAATGATCGATGTGGCGGTGTACAGGGATCGCATCTATGCCCTGGATAAATATCGCGGCATCCTCACCTTCACCAATGGACTTTACAGCAGCGTCGCCGATGAGGCCCCCGCTCACCTGTTCTCCCTCCAGCTGCTGCCCAACTATCCCAATCCCTTCAATGCGTCCACGACCATAGTTTTTTCGCTGCCCTATCCGGCGCGGGTGCGGCTGCAGGTTTATAACGTGCGCGGGCAGCTCGTGGCGGATCTGACGAACCGGAACTTTACCGCTGGCTTGCACTCCCTGACCTGGCAGGCGGAGGGACTGCCCTCCGGTCTCTACTTTTGCACCATCAGCGCCGGCGCATGGAAGGAGAGCCGCAAACTGATGCTGCTGCGCTAGGGAAAAAAAGTCCGGCAGGTTCATGAAGCCGCGGCGCTGATGATGGTCGTCATCTATCGGATTCAGCATCTGTCGCTGGCCAACCAACAGGCTGGAAAACTGATCTCCCTGATATCCGTGACGCATTACAAATTCTGGGGAAGGTATAAATCCATCCCCGACCGGCAGTGGAAAAACTCCGGAAAAAATGATAGTCTCCTTTGAAAAAGAGGTGCCGTTTTGCCAAAGAACACCGTAAAAATCGTATTAATCATTTGTATTTCAATTTTTTGCGCAGGTATTGCAGCTGAAGCAGATAGTCTGAAATACTATCATGCTGCTGAATTTCAGATCATTGGCAGAGGATTTGACGATACACAAACTCCCTTTGAACGCCTGCCGGCCGGCCTGGAAGGGAAAACACGTACTCCTGTATGGGATCTGTCAAAAAATTGTGCCGGACTGGCGGTCCGTTTCCGGACCAACTCGCCTGTCATCGCTGTGAAATGGGAGGTTACCGGCGACGTGACCATGAACCACTTTGCTCCCACCGGAATCAAGGGACTTGACCTCTATGGCCTGCAAGAGGGCAAATGGCGGTTTGTCAATACTGCGCGTCCGGTGAAAAAAGTTACCAGTTCGGTCATCATTGACAACAGGCTGGAAGAAGAGTCGGAATTCATGCTTTACCTGCCCTTGTATGACGGATTGTCCAGTCTGGAAATCGGCGTAAAATCCACAGCACTCATTTCCAGTCCCCTGGCAGATTCGCCCCATAGGAACAAGCCGGTCGTCTTTTATGGGACCAGTATTACCCAGGGCGGTTGCGCCTCCAGGCCAGGGATGGCTTATCCTGCCCAGTTATCCCGGATGCTTGACCGGCAAACCATCAATCTGGGATTCAGCGGTAACGGCCAGCTGGATTATGAAATTGCCGAGGCTATGGCCGGTATCGATGCTTCGTGTTTTGTGATCGACTGCCTTCCCAATGTCACTGTGGCGCAGATGAACGAAAAATATATACGGTTTCTTGAAATTCTCCATGCTGGGAGACCGGACACACCCATTCTGCTCGTCGACAACATACTTTTTCCTCACATCTTTTTCGACCTGTCGGTCAAAAAGAAGGTTGAGGAGAAAAACCGTCTTTTGCAGCAAATTTTCAAAGAAATGAAAAAGAGGGGAGACCGTCACCTGTATTATGTCGAGGCCGACGGGCTGATCGGAAGCGATGGGGAAGGTACTGTGGATGGAGTCCATCTGACCGATCTGGGCTTTCAACGGATTTCTGAAAACCTGTTCCCGGTCATCCGGAAGCTGATAAAATAAAATGAGGGTTTTTTCACGAATTCTGATTCTTTCAATCCCATGTTCGACAGTCATAGGCACATTTCAGGGTTTGCGGCATAGATAAAATTAATATTATCAGCAAAAGCGATCAGAAATAGTAGCATTTAACTAGGCACACGGAATATCATTTTATTATTGACAATTAATCATATAATGTCTGTCTTTTAGGCATGTATATACGACAAATTACCCGGAAAAACAAGGACGGTTCAACCGTCACGTATGTCCAGCTCGCTCATAACGAGTGGAATAATCAGCGCAAGCTCTGTACGGCCAAGGTGATTCATCACTTTGGCCGGCTCGAAAAGCTGGATATCGATCAGCTGCAGCGGCTGGTCAACAGTATCAAGCGGTTCCTCCCTCCTGAAGATGTATTAGAGTTGGAAGTACAGGAGGCAAACGCCGGCCGCCCCTTCAAATGGCTGTCACGACGTTCCTATGGCGGTATTTTTCTATTGTCGGCTCTTTGGCAACAACTGAATTTTCAAGGCCTTCTGGAAAAGCGAATCAAGGGCCGGGAATACACCACCGACATCGTACAAGCCGTTTTTGCCATGATTGCCAACCGCTGCCTCGCGCCAGCCAGCAAGCTGGCCATAAGCGAGTGGATCGAGAAAGATGTCTATTTGCCGCACCTGCCTGCAACCGGGGTTCAGGTTTTTTATCGGGCCATGGATTTTCTGCTGGAACATCAGAGTGAGCTGGAGCATGAAATCTATTGGGCTGTAGCCGATCTGCTGAGTCTTGAAGTCGACCTTTTATTTTTTGATACCACCTCGGCCTACTTTGAGACCGAGGAAGTGACCGATCTGAAGCGATTTGGCTATTCCAAAGACAAGCGCTCAGACCTGCCGCAAGTAGTGATCGGACTGGCCGTCACCCGAAGCGGTATACCGGTCAAACATTGGGCGTTTCCTGGCAATACCTCGGATATGGATACCATTGCCATTGTGAAAAAGGATCTGGGGGCCTGGAAACTCAACCGCTGCCTCATGGTGCACGATCGCGGCATGTCCAGCGAGAGTAATCTCTCGATCCTTCAGCAAGGCGGCGGACACTATATCGTTGGCCGTAAAATGCGCTCCGGCGAGGCTGAGACCGATCAAGCCCTCAGCCAGAAAGGCCGCTATGCCGAGATTGAGCCCGGTCTTTTTGCCAAAGAAGCGGTGATCGGTAATGGCGAAAAGCGTAAGCGCTTCATCATTGCCAAAAACACCAGGGATGAAGAGCGCGATAAAGCCAAACGTGCCCAATTGGCTGAGACCCTGCAACTCAAGCTCGACCAGCTCAACAGCCGAAAGGGCCCCTCACACAGCAAGGCTGTCTGTGAGCTGAAAGCTCACGCTCTCTACGGCAAATATATCAAAGAACTCGCTGATGGGCGCTTGAAGATAGTCCAAAGCCGCCTCGATCAGGAAAGTCATTATGATGGCAAATATCTGATCGAAACCAGTGATGACACGCTCAGTCTGCGCGATATCGTGCTAGGCTATAAACAACTCTATGACATTGAGCGCGCTTTTCGTACCCTGAAAACAGAGATGGATCTGCAGCCCAATTATCATAGCCGGGATGACCGGATCCGCTGCCATATCTTTCTCTGCTTTATGGCCTTGACCATGGTGCGGATCATTGAGAACAAGACCGGAAAAACCTGGAATAGCATCCGCAAAGAGATGGACCGGTGGCATTACGGCGAATTTATCATTGAGTCGAAAAAAATTGGTCAATTCTCTGAATTAACTGATAAGCAGAGAAATATACTTAACTCATTAAATATCATAGAACCTGACTACTCGATAGGCATACAGAAGGCCTGAAAACATAGATACACGCCTATACCTGGTGCATAAGGGATAACTCTATATATTTATATCTATTATGCACTTTTTATTTACCTATGACTGTCGAAGACAGGTAGGTTTCTGTGCAAGTTGTTCCTGCAGAGATGTCGTCTGCGTACATACTTTTTCGATATTTTGCTTGATTTTCAGAGACTGATTGGCTAATTTCCCCGCAGGTAAGAGGCGATGAGGGAGTTGGAGATGATTCGTCGAGCTGAAAATTGTGAAATGGCGAGTTATCAGACGATTGACAGAGGATCATTCTCTCGATTTTGAGGCCCCCAGCAAAATCGGTTTACCTCTCAGTGTTTACCTAAAAATACCTATTAGTCAAATCACCTATCAGTTCAAATTACCTTTCAGTTAGTGTACAAACACCATGAATGCAGAGAAAACCAATATAGCCAGGGCTGACTCAGGCAGGCTCAGCAGCCTCGATGCCCTGAGGGGATTTGACATGTTCTGGATAACGGGAGGGCAAAAGCTTGTCTTTGCCCTGGCAACGGTTACCGGATGGCCCCTGTTTGAGTGGATGAACACCCAGATGCATCATGTGGAATGGAATGGATTCGCTTTCTACGATATGATCTTTCCTCTGTTCCTGTTCCTGGCCGGAGTTTCCATGCCATATTCCTTGGAAGCACGTCGTAACAGGGGCGAACCCAGGCGTAAGATTTATCTCCACGCACTGAAGCGAATGCTGGTGCTGGTGGTGCTGGGCATGCTTGTAAACCGTATACTGGAGCTTGATCCTGATAACCTTCGCTTTGCCAGTGTGCTCGGCAGGATCGGGATTGCATGGTTCCTGGCCGCAATGATAGTTCTTAATGCCGGACTCAGGTGGCAGGCAGCATGGTTCTGGGGTCTGTTGATACTATATTGCCTGCTGATGCTGCTTGTACCTGTACCGGGGTACGGAGCAGGCATGCTCACTCCGGAGGGTAATCTGGCCGGCTACATCGACAGGATGCTGCTGCCGGGAACAATGTATACGGAGTTTAATGAGCCTGAAGGGATTCTCAGCACCATTCCATCTATCTCCACCGCATTGCTGGGAGTTTTTGCCGGTCACCTGCTCCGTTTCGAGACCGGCAGGCTGAACGGCATGAAGAAAGCCCTGGTGCTATTCTGTGCAGGCATCCTCAGCCTCATTCTTGGAATGATCTGGGGGACCTTCTTTCCGATTAATAAGAACCTGTGGACCAGCTCTTTCGTGCTTTATGCCGGAGGCTTGAGCCTGATGCTGCTGGGTCTCTTCTACCTGGTCATTGATGTATGGAAAATGAGGAAATGGGCCTTCTTCTTTGTCGTCATCGGGATGAATTCAATTACAATATACGTGTTGCAGCACAGGATACTCAGGTTTGACATTATAAGGGATTTCTTTCTGAAAGGGATCCACGACATGTCACCGGCAGCATTGCAGCCATTCATAAGCTCCCTTGGCTATATTGCCGTGGTATGGCTCTTCCTTTGGTTCCTGTACCGTAACAGGATATTCCTAAAAGTCTGAACTGAAATGAAAATCACCACACCCGGACAGATTGCAGGAGCAGCAATCATATTCCTTCTTATTACCGCGTTTGTTTCATGCTCACAAGGCGTAAATCAGGCATATTATGAACCCCTATCCATGATCCCGGCTCCTGCTGCAACAGAAGCGGCGGCAGGGGAATTCCTGCTCAGGTCCGGAACAGGGATTTCAATAGACCCTGCCTTCGAATCCTCCGGCGAGGTTGCCGATATGTTCAACGCTTTTCTAAAAAAGCATTATGGCAAAATCAGGGTTTCAGAACAGCAGAATCAAGGAGACGCCAACGTAATCTGGGCCAGGCATGACACCTGATTGAAAACCCTGAGGCTTACAGGCTTGCAGTAACCGGGGAGGGTATAATCATTGACGCCCGCGGCGATGCCGGACTTCTCTATGCTTTCCAGACCCTGATGCAGATCATCTTTCCATCGCAAAAGTGTGACAGGGGGACTGTGGCTGTCCCGTGTGTGAAAATTGCGGATTCACCCCGGTACAGGTGGCGTGGCATGCACCTGAATGTCTCGCGACATTTCTTCCCGAAGGAGTTCATCTTTAAGATGCTTGACGCGATGGCTGTGCATAAGCTCAACACCTTCCACTGGCATCTGACCGATGACCAGGGATGGAGGATTGAGATTGAGAAGTATCCCGAGCTGGCCACTGTGGCTGCATGGAGGGATGAGACGCTGATCGGCTACGGCAGCGAGACGCCATGGGTATCTGACGGCACAAGATACGGAGGCTGTTGCACTCAGCAGGATGTGCGTGAGGTGGTGGAATATGCCCGCAAGCTGCACATCAACGTATTGCCGGAGATAGAGATGCCGGGTCATGCCGTGGCAGCATTGCAGGCTTTTCCGCAGCTCTTCTGCAACGGAGGTGAACCTCCTCCCTTCAACAGGTGAAGGGTAGTGGAACGCTGGCCAGCTGCGATTGTAAAAACGGGCGCGGGCGCGGCACAAAAACATCCACCTTGAACATCGTTTCACGATGGATGATGTTGAAACTGGAATGCCGTTGAACTGATTCCGCAAGCATCTCATCGTCTGTGTAGAATTCATCTTGCAATGCCGTGACAAACGGTTGCAGATGCTCCAGCCGCATGTCGGCTACGATATCTCAATCTTGCGTGGTTCGTACCATACCGTAAAGCGCTCTGGCTAGCGACCCTCCGATAAGATAGGAAATTCCAAGCGATTCAAGAACCCCGGTTACATTGAACGTGACTTCAATCGGTTCATTTTGCATGGTTGTTTTCCCCATACACTTTGCGTGCGGATTCTTCTCCCAATGATAGGCCAGCCAACCTGCAATGGATTTCAGCTTCACTGGCCTGGGGAGTTCGCATGCGCAGACCCGCTAACGCGAGTATTTGTGCCGATTTGTTGAGCTGCACCGGCATCTTCATTTTGCGAGTCGGGCTGGCCTGCCGCCACAGTTGAATTTGCAGAGCTTCCATTTTTGGACAAGTTCAGGGAATAAGGCGCTCATTGCTTGCAGCCCTTCATAAAGGCCAGAACAGTGGTGATACGATTGTGCTCCTTGACGCGTTTTCAGTAATTTTGTAGCAAACGCCACACCCGTCATTCGTCAGCTTGACACCGTTCGAAGTATAGCGTGTGTGCTCCTGCGCCCGCTTGGGGTGAAAGTCTCAGCTTGATGGTGCAGCGGGTTTGGTCGCCAGACGCAGAATCCAGTAGCCATACAGGCCGGAGGCCAGGGAACCCGCCAAAATGCCCAGGCGCTCGTCGATGAGCAGGTTTGCGCCGGTTTCCTCAAATGCAAGGGAGCCGATGAACAAGCTCATGGTAAAACCGATTCCGCACAGAATGGCTGTGCCATAAAAGGAGAGCCAGGTTGCCCGGGTTGGCAGCTCGGCCACTCCCCACTTGATCCCCAGCCAGCAAAAGACAAAGACGCCCAATTGTTTGCCGAAAAACAAACCGAGGGCAATCCCGAGCGGAATGGGATGAGCCACCTGTTCCCAGCCCATGCCGGAGAAACGGATGCCGGAATTGCAGAAAGCGAATAAGGGCATAATGATAAAGGCCACTGCGCCATGCAGATCGTGCTCGAGGCTTTGCAGCGGAGATGATTCAGAGGGCGCGGTGGATTTAATGGGGATGAAAATGGCCAGCAGGATGCCCGCCAGCGTGGCGTGCACGCCCGACTTGAGCAGCGCGATCCACATAATGACACCGATGGTCAAGTAAATGCTTTTCTGTGCAATGCCGCGACGGTTGAGGACAAAAAGAACAAGCAGGCACGCGCCGGTGACTATGAGGGCGGCAAAGGAGATCTTGCTGGTATAAAAGAAAGCGATGATGATAATGGCGCCGATATCATCAAAGATGGCCAGGGAGGTGAGGAAAATCTTCAGTCCGACTGGCACCCGGGAGCCCAGCAGGGCAAGCACGCCCAGGGCAAAGGCGATGTCGGTGGCAGCCGGGATGGCCCAGCCCTGCAGGGCAATGGGATCCCGGGCATTGAAAATAATATAGATGGCCGCAGGGATGAGCATGCCGCCGAGAGCGCCCAAACCCGGCAGGACGACCTTTTTCCTGCTTGACAACTCGCCCTGCAAAAATTCGCGTTTCAGCTCCAGGCCCACAAGAAGGAAGAAGATGGCCATGAGGCCGTCGTTGACCCAAAGCAGCAGTGGCTTGGCGATTTCCAGACTTCCCACCTGCACCTCAAGCGGCATCTCCAGCAGCCGGCGGTAGAGGGCATAGAGCGGCGAATTGGCGGCAGCGATGGCCAGCACGGCAAAGAGCACCAACAAGATGCCGCCGGCCGCTTCCTGCTTGAGAAACCTTCGTATAAAGGAATCAGTTGCGCTTGTCATAATGGCTCCCGTTGTCTGCATTTCGAGGCGTGCCAAAGGCTTTTCCTCCGGCGGATATTTACCCCCCGGCAAAAAAAAATCACTCAGTACCAGTCCTGTCAGGTATCAGTTATTATTAACCGGTCACCCGGCTCATTGATGTTTTTCAGGATGCCTGCATCCCCGGCCTCGACCCGGATTAGCTCTGTGCCGGCACCACGCAAAAGATCGCGCAGGGAGGCGCCGGGCTCTGCTGCCAAAATCGCCTCAGAGAGAGCGATGGGAACGACGACGGGATGGCCCGGCCGGCCATTGTATACAGGCTTGATGATCGCACCGGGATTTTGCCCACAGGCCTGCTTGAGCAGGAGGTAGGTCGAAAGGGCGACGAAAGGATGGTCGACCGGTACGATGAATAGCCCTGTGCAGGCCCGCAGCGCGGCAATCCCCAGCTGTACTGAAGAGAGCATTCCCTGCTCCGGATGGGGATTGACCAGCAGGGTCGTTTCCTGCCGGAGGGCTGGCGCCGGTTTCGGCCGGCGATCAGGCCTTCCGCTTTTTCCCGCGAGCAGATGGCACGCCCACGCCTTCTCCTCCGCAGCGACCACCACTGCCACCGGCGCGACCTCCGCCTGCCCGAGCAGCTCCAGAATTATCTCCAGATAGCTTTTTCCCGCCGATTCCAGGCGCAGTTTTGGGGTGCCGATGCGGCGGCCGCTCCCGGCCGCCAGGATCACTGCGCCGATGGCGCCGGGGCTTTCCTCAGGAATTGGCGATCTCTCCATTGAACTCCACAATCAGCTCGTCGAAATAATCCACCTCATCCTCGAACAGCGCCCGCCAGTACTCCGGATCCCACTGGGCGTTGAGCTCCTCGCTGCTCTTGCCCTGCTGCTCCACCCAGGTATAGTATTTGAGATTATGGATCGCCTTGCGGTCAGTATAGGTCAACTCCCTGAAATAGTCGACCGACTGATGAGCCAGGGGACCGGCGTGGTCGCGCAGGGCGTCATCGCGTCGGTAGGCCCCGCACGCGGCGGCCAGTTCGGTCAGCCTCGAGCGGTACATTTCGGCGGAATCGGTAAAAATGGTCAGGATGACTTCATCCCCGCCGAGCTCCCAGTATTTGGCGCTCTTGATGGCGGCAAGGAGATTGGCGATGGAGGAGATGCCGAGCAGGGGCAGGCTCTGGATGAGGTTGGGGTCAAGGCCGGTTTCGGCGAGGTATTCCTGTCCCGCCGGCTCGTTGAAGAGGCGGAGCAGGCGCATGCAGTCCTCATCGTCTATCGCCGCTACGGCATCTGTGTTGCGAACGTTGTGCACCCAGGGCACATGCTTGTCGCCGATTCCCTCGATGCGGTGGCCGCCGAAGCCGTTCACGAGCAGGGTGGGGCACTGCAGGGCCTCGCTCGCCACCACCTTGAGCCCGGGGTGCTGCTTCTTGAGATAATCCCCGGTCGCGATGGTGCCGGCCGATCCCGTCGCCGAAATAAAGGCGGCCGGGCGGAGGGCTCCATTCAGGTCCGCGAGCACCTCGTCAAAAGCCGGTCCGGTGACGGCGTAATGGAAGATCGGATTGCCAAATTCATCGAACTGGTTAAGGATGACGTTGAGGGGATCGCGGCGCAGTTCGTGGCACTTGTCATAGATCTCCTTGACGTTCGACTCGCAGCCCGGGGTGGCAATCACTTCGGCGCCGATCTCGCGCAGCCAGTCAAAGCGCTCCCGCGACATCTCCTCGGGGAGGATGGCCACCGCGGTGCAGCCGAGCAGGGCGCAGTCAAAAGCCCCGCCGCGGCAGTAATTGCCGGTCGAGGGCCAGACCGCCTTGTGTACTTCCGGGTCGAATTCGCCGCTGACCAGGCGCGGCACCAGACAGCCAAAGGCCGCACCGACCTTGTGCGCCCCGGTCGGAAAATACTGGCCCACCAGTCCGATGATGCGCGCCTTCACCCCGCTCAGGGCCGGGGGAATCTCCAGATAATTGACTCCGCCGAAGAGTCCGGTGCGGATATCGTTCTTCCAGCTGATGCGGTAAAGGTTGAGAGGATTGATATCCCAGAGACCAACCGGCTGCAGCCGCTCCATAAAGCTGGCTGGCAGCTCCGGCTGGCGGAGCTGCCGAAAGGTGGGGATGGTGATGCCGAGCCGCTTGCAGCGCGCGGCGGTTTTACGGATGATCTCGGGGTGCAGCTCTTTGATGATTTGCGACATGACAGCTCCTAGGCGTTCATTCGGGCCAGTTGGGTGGGCAGGTCAGGGATCCTGGCCATGGCGATCATCGCGGCGATGACGAAGGGCTTACAGCCCGCCTCCCGGTAGGTCTCGAGCCGGTACTTCTCAAAGACCTCGCGGGCGACTTCGCCGCGCTCGCAGCTCACCCCGGAGATGTCCGCCGGCAGGCAGTGCATATAGAGGGCGCTGCCGCCCTTCGTTAGCTTCATTTTCGCCTCGTCACACTCCCAGTTTTTAAAGCGCGCGTTGTTGGCCAGACAGGTCTGTTCCAGCGCCTTGAGCCCCTCGCGGTTGCCTTGTTTGAGCAGCGCGGTGCGCTCTTCCATGACTTTGTACGGGGCCCAGGATTTTGGATAGACGATGTCAGCGCCTGCAAAGGCCTCTTCCATGCTCTCCGCCTGGTGAAAACGGCCGCCGCTTGACTGGCTGTTTTCGCGGGCGAGTTCGACCACCTCGGGGATGAGATCATATCCCGGCGGATGGGCGAGGGTCACCTCCATTCCGAAGCGGGTGAGCAGGCCGATGATGCCCTGCGGCACCGAGAGGGGCTTGCCGTAGCTGGGGGAGAAGGCCCAGGTCATGGCGATTTTTTTGCCGCGCAGGGCCTCGAGCGAACCGAAATGCTTTTTTAAATGGAAGAGATCGGCCGCGGTCTGGGTGGGATGGTCGATGTCGCACTGGAGGTTGATGACCGCGGGATGTTGATGGAGGACCCCCGCTTCGAAGCCCTCCCGGAGGGCGGCGCTGACCTCGCGCATATACCTGTTGCCTTCGCCGAGGAACATGTCGTCGCGGATGCCGATCGCTTCGGCGAGGAAGGCGATCATCGTGGCGGTCTCGCGCACGGTTTCGCCGTGGGCGATCTGGGACTTGACCTCGTCGAGTTCGGCGAGTCCGAGTCCGAGGGCGTTGACGGCGGAGGCGAAGCTGAAGCGGGTGCGGGTTGAGTTGTCACGGAAGATGGAGATCGCCAGTCCAAAATCGAAGAGGCGAAAGGGTTTCTTCAGCCGGTGCATCTCGGCAAAAATTTCCGCCGTGAGCAGGAGGGCCTCGATCTCGTCGCGGCTCTTTTCCCAGGTGAGGAGAAAGTCCTGGTTATAGGAATCGAACTCCAGTTGTTTGAGCGCCAGCAGGTTGCTTTCGATCAGATCCATTTTCCTCCTCTTTGCGGTTTATCAAGTCATTTCACTGTGGCAATGAATCACAAAAATTATCTCTCACGGAGCCACGGAGGCACAAAGAGAGGACATCATCAGCGCAAAGCGCTTTTAAACAGTGCCTCTTTGCTCTCTCTTTTCTTTGTGTCGCCGTGCCTTGGTGAGAGATGGCTTTTTCTTGTTTCTCTCTGCGTCTCTGTACCTCTGCGCGAGATTATTTCTGATAGCTTTTCGCCGCCAGCTCGACAGCGTCAATGATCTGCTGGTAGCCCGTGCAGCGGCAGAGATTGCCCTGCAGGGCCTGGCGGATCTCGGCGCGCGCCGGCGCAGGATTCCGCAGCAGCAGCGCATGCGCCGCCAGAATCATTCCCGGCGTGCAGAATCCGCACTGCACCGCCCCGGCGTCGAGAAAGGCCTGCTGCAGGGGATGCAGCGAGCCGTCCAGCGGCGTCAGTCCCTCGATCGTCAGGACCGATTTTCCCGCCACATCCCTGAGCCGCCGCGTGCAGGACTTGACCGGCCGGCCGTCGACCAGCACCGTGCAAGCCCCGCAGGCGCCGATTTCACAGCCCGCCTTGGCTCCAGTCAGTCCGAGTTCCTCGCGCAGCCAGTCGAGCAGCCTCATTTCGGCAAGCCCTGCGTCGATCTCGTGGGTCACACCGTTCACCGTCAGCTTCATAGCTGACCTCGCTTCTGCGCTTCTTCGGGCACATCCGTTCCGGCAATTCGGATCGGCAGATGGTAATAGCGGACGCCCGTGGCGTGATGGATCGCGTTGGCGATCGCCGGGGCCATGATCTCGTTGGACGGCTCGCCGATGCTCTTGGCGCCCGTAGGCGAGACCGGATCGTGATTCTCGACCACAATCGCCCGCATCTCGCACAGGTCCGTCGACCGGGGTATCCGGTAGCGGTTCAGATTGGTATGGCCGATCCGGCCCCCGTCGATGTGGAGATCCTCGTGCAGGGCATAGCCGGTGCCCATCGCCATGCCCCCGTAATATTGCCCGAGCAGCATGGTGTTGTTGATCGCCTTGCCGACATCGTGGCAGGCCACGGCATTGAGCAACCGCACCTTGCCGCTCTTGCGGTTTACCGTCAACTCGACGGCCTGGCAGCCGTAGACCCAGGTGAAATAGGCCTTGCCCTGGCCCGTCTCCTCGTCCCAGCTCACCTGCGGAGCGCGGTAGACCCCGAGAGCATAGGGGAACTGCTGCTTCTGGAACATCCCCCTGATCACCTCCGCAAAGGGCAGGGAGCGGCCTCCCCTCCCAATGATCTGGTTGGAGGTGAACGAGATCTCCTCGGGGGCGCAGGCCAGCTCCGGGGCGGCGAAAACGGCGATTTTTTGCTTCAGCTCCTGCGCCGCCAGAGCAACAGCTCCTCCGCCCATGATTGTGCCGCGTGAGGCGACGGTGGTGCCGCTGTCCGGGATCACCGAAGTGGAGGAGCGCCGGTAGCGGATCTTGTCCACGTCGATCCCCAGCTCCCGTGCCAGGATCAGCGACATCGCCGCCTCGGCGCCCTGGCCGTTTTCGTGCACCCCCGCCTCGAGCAGGACCGATCCGTCCGCCTGGACGTTGACGATGGCGGCGCAGAAATCGACTCCCTCGGCCCCGAGACTGACCCCGCGGTAGCTCATCGCCAGGCCGATGCCGTAGAGCTCCTCCTCATTCCCGCGCCCATGGCTGCAGCGGGCGAGCTTGTTCTGGTAATCGATCTCCTCCAGAACCTTGTCCAGCACCTGCTCCATCGCGACCGTGTGCCCCTCGAGCTTCTGGCCGGTGATGGTCGTGCTTCCCTGTCGCACCAGGTTCATGCGGCGCAGCGCGATCCCCGTCAGGCCGAGCTTTTCCGCCGCCTCCTCGATCATCGATTCGATGACGAAATTCATCTGCGGCGAGCCAAATCCCCGCATCGCCCCGGTGACCGGATTGTTGGTATAGACCCCGAAGGTGTCGCAGTGGACGTTCTCGACTACATAGGGGCCGCAGCACTGCACGGTCGAGCGCCAGGTCACCCAGGGGGTGACCGAACAGTAGGCCCCGCCGTCGGCGATGATGCGGCAGTCGACTGCCGTGATCCGCCCCTCCCGGGTCAGCCCCATCTTGTAGTCGACCTTGTAGGGATGGCGTTTGTAGCTCTCGCGGATCGACCATTGCCGCGAATAGACCATTTTAACCGGCCGGTTGAGCAGCCGGGCCGCCAGGGCGGTGCGGGCGCAGACGATCGCCGCGGTGTCGTCCTTGCCGCCAAAGCCGCCGCCGAGAGGGGTGCCGATGACCTCGATATCGGCGAGGGGGAGGCCGAGGCAAGCCGCGACGAAGCGGCGCGTGCTGAAGGGATGCTGCATGCTGCCGTAAACCTCCATCGTGCCGTCGGGGCGGGGGAGAGCGATGCTGACCTCGGGTTCCATGTAGGCGTGCTCGACGAACGGGGTGGTATAGGTTTTCTCCAGGATCAGATCGGCTGCGGCAAACCCCTTTTCAGTATCCCCGCTGCGGACGCGGTGGGTGTTGATGATGTTGCTGCCGTGGCTCTCGTGGATGAGGATCGCGTCCGGCTGCATCGCCTTTTCTGGATCGAGCAGGGCGGGCAGGGGCTCGGCCTCAACGCGCACCAGCGCCGCGGCGGCCAGGGCCTGCGCCCGGGTCTCGGCGACGACCACAGCGACGACATCGCCGTGGCAGCGGATGCGGTCGTCGGCAAAAATGCAGAAGTCGCGGATGATCTGGCCGAAGCGGTTTGCGCCGGGCACATCCCGGTAGGTCAGCACCCGGACCACTCCGGGACTCTTTTCCGCCTCCGCCGTGTTGATTCCGGTCAGCAAGGCATGGATGTAGTCGGCATAGACCGGCACGGCATGGAGCATGTCGGCGAATTTCAGATCGCCGGTGAATTTGGCCCCTCCGGTCACCTTGGCGCGGCCGTCGTTGCGCCAGCCCTTTTCCCTCATTTCTGACACAGCCATGTACCTCCGGGTATATCCTGCTCAAGAATCTCCCCGTTCTCCACGATGAGCCAGCCGCGCCGAAAGAGCGCCCGGACCGACAGGGTGGTGCTCATACCGGGATAGGTTTCAAAGACATCGGCCAGGGTGGAGCGGATGGACCGCTCCGGTCCGCCGCTCCGGAGCACGACCAGATCGGCATCGGCGCCGGCCTGAAGGCACCCCTTGCGCGGATAGAGCCCAAGGATCTGCGCGGGATGGGCCGAGAGCAGGCGGCTGATGGCCGGCAGATTCGCTTCCGCATCAGTTCCCTCAAAAAGTTTGCACGCCAGGGGGACCAGGGCGCCGATGCCGGCTACACCACCCGGGGTGCGGCGGATATCGCCGCCTCCGGACTCCTTGTCCGCCCGGGTGAAAGCGCAGTGGTCGGTGGCCATGCAGTCGGCCCCACCGGCGCAGACCATCTCCGCCAGCTTCCGTCTCGATTCCTCCGCACGCAGCGGCGGCGCGCAAATCCAGCGCCGGCCATCCGGCCGCCCCAGCCAGCTCTCGTCGAGGAAAAGATAGTGCGGGCAGGTTTCGCAGGTGATCCGGTGATTCTCCGCCAGCCGTATCGCGGCCACCCCTTCCGGAGTAGAGACGTGAACGATATGGAGCCGTGCGCCTGTGCGCCGGGCGATCTCGACCAGCCGCTGAATGGCGGTCACCTCCGCCTCGGCCGGGCGGACCCGGGCGTGGCTGCGCGGATCGCTCCAGTCAACCGCTGCGCACGCGCTCTCCGGCCAGCGAGTGTCCCTGTCCGCTGCCGTCTCCCCCTGCCGCGCCCGCTGCAGGATGGCGTCGTCCTCGCAGTGGACGAGGACACGGCCGCCGAGGCTGTGCAGCCGGCCGATGCGCTCCTCCAGCTCCGTGTAGGAGGAATAGAGCCCGGCCTCGCGGTAGGTGGTATAGAACTTGAAGGTGATAAAGCCCGCGCCGATGGCCGCCTCGATCTCCCGCCAGCCGGCGTCGTCGAATCGGGTCGGTGTCAGGTGCCAGGTGTAATCGCAAAAGCTCTGGCCAGCCGCCTTTTTTTGAGCCCGCGCGATGGCAGTGCCCAGCGATTCATCGCTCCCTTGTGTGATGAAGGAGCAGAGGGAGGTGATGCCGTTCTGCACGGCGATTTGGGATCCGCTGTGCCAGGTGTCGGCGAGGTATCTCCCGCCGATGACGTCATCGAGATGGGTGTGGAGGTCGATAAAGCCGGGGAAGACCAGGCTGCTTGCGGCATCGACCGTCAGGTCGGCCGGCGGCAGTGTGCTGCGAGGGGCAATGGCGGCGATCCGCTCCCCATCGATGAGAATGTCCGCTTGTTTGAGGCGATCGTCAAGAACCAGAGTGCCGTTTTGAATGGAGATTTTCATCGGTTTTGCCGGGCCGGTTTATTGATGTCCATGATGATGTAATATAGCTTTTTACGGGGAGGAGCGCAAGAGCTTTGTCCAGCATGCTGCCCCTTTCTGCGCTTTTCCGGACAGCTGGCGTTAGCCTGACTTATTCATAAAATGTTTTCAACCACTCTTGTCCAAAATAGGAAATAAAATCATATAGCAAAAAAACAAGTCTCCGTAGTTTTTTTTTATCAGGAAAGAAAAACAAACAACGGAGGATCCCTCCATTATGAAAATATATCAAATAATTCTTGACTTTTATAACATTTTTCTGTAATAATATTACAACTAAAATAATAAGATGCCCTTAATTCTGCAAATAACTGACTTATTATTATATTTATAATAAATTTGACGCGTAGTTCAACAACCCAGCAGGAGGTGAACTTTTTTCAAAGGAGGTGCACGCAAGGTTGTATCAGCTCCATGGGGGTGTCTGGCGTGAATGCGTCGGACCTGTAACCGGCAGATATCCAAATTCAATTCATTGACCCATTGTACAATTAACACCTGAAGGAGGCCAGATGAACAAGTCGTTTCTGTTTTTCTTGCTGATCTGTCTCGTGCCTTTCATCGTGACGGGACAAAACATGCTGGCGAATGCCGGCTTTGAGGACGGCGATGCAGATGCCAACGGCATTCCGGATGGCTGGATCGGTTATGCACAAACCGGTGCAAGCATGCAGCTGTATAATGAAGCTGCCACAGCCCACTCGGGACAGTACTGGGCAAAATGTACAAGCACCAACGGGGGGTATTATCTCCTCTATCAGAATACCTTTCCTGCGGCTGAAGGAGATGTGTGGGAATTCAGCTCCTTCATCAAGGACATTTCCCCTGCTTACCCCGGGGCCGTCTTTGCTGCGCTGAAAATTTCGGCCAAGAACGCCGCCGGCGGCACCTTCAAGGCCTGGGAGATCTACCAGAACGATGTATCCTACGAGTGGGCGCGGTTTTCCAATATCCAGACCATGCCGGCCGGCACGGCCTTCATCCAGGCGGTGATCGTGGTGCATGGCGCGGACGGCGCCCCTGAGGCCTCTTACGGATTCGATGATGTCTCTCTCGAGCTGGTTTATCAGAGGCCGCCGGCCTCTCGCGAACTGAATATGCTGGCCAACCCCGGTTTCGAGCAGGGTGACGCAGATGCCAACGGCATTCCGGACGGCTGGATTGGCTACGCCCAGACTGGCGCCAGCATGCAGCTCATGAATGATGCCGCCACCGCCTTCAGCGGCTCCTGGTGGGCGAAATGCACGAGCACAAACGGCGGCTATTATCTCCTCTATCAGCAAACCTTCCCGGCCACCAAGGGCGAGGTGTGGAAATTCAGCTCTTTCATCAAGGACCTTTCGCCGGCCTATCCGGGTGCGGACTATGTCGCGCTCAAAATATCGGCCAAGAACGCCAACGGCGGCACCTTCCAGGCCTATGAAGTATTCCAGACCGGGCTGACCAGCTATTGGAAAGATTATTCTAACACCCAGACCATGCCCGAAGGCACACATTTTATCCAGGCGGTCATCGTCGTCCACGGCGCTGACGGCGCACCCGAGGCCACCTATGGCTTTGACGACGTGAGGCTGGAGCTGGTCCACGAGATGACGAACAACCCGGGATTCGAGGATGGCGATTCGAATGGCGATCAGATCCCGGACGGCTGGCTCGGCGGCGGCACAGCCGGCAAGACCCATATGGAAACGATCAAGGATTCCACAGCTCACAGCGGGCAGTTCTGGACCAAGGTCAATGTCGACAGCGGTGACGGCTATTATGTGCTCTACCAGGCCGGATTTCCCGCCAATCCCGGCGAGATCTGGAGTCTGAGATCTTTTATCAAAAACATCTCACCGGATTCTGCCGGCGATTTTGCTTTCCTCAAGATTTCTGCAAAAAATGCCAATGGTTCGAATGTGAAGGTTTGGGAAGTTCGCCAGGCCGGCGTCTCGCGGCAGTGGAAGGACTATCACAATACCCAGACCATGCCCCTGGGCACGACGCTGATTCAGCCCGTGCTGGTGGTCAAGAAATCCGCCATAGACAGCGCCGCTTTCTCGCTCGTTGCTTCCTATGCATTTGACGATGTGCGGGTGGCGAAACTGGGCGTTGCCGACATCATGGCCCCGACGGAGCCCGGTGCGGTCTCGGTTGAAAACGGCGCCAAGCCGAACACCAACTCGGTTACCTGGATGGATGTGGCTGGTGAAACGGGCGAGACCTATGCCCTGTATGCCAGCCAGAGCCCGATCACCAAGGTGACCGATGCGGGCGTTGAAGTTCTGGCCACTGCGATTGCCAAAGGCACGCAAAAATATGAGCACTCCTTGCGCAATCCCTACACCGACTCGCTGGTGACCTATTATTACGCCGTCACGGCCACCGATACCGCCGGCAATGTGAGTGTGCCCGGTCTGTCGCAAGCACATACCAACATGGCGCTGGGCACGGCCACGATCTCGCGTATGGCTCCCGCCAATTTTGCTGCAGACGGTAAGCTCACCGAATGGGATGGCACCGGCATCATGCCTTTCACCATGAGTGCTACCAAGAGCCATGTCGGAACCGGTACCTTCACCGGTGATCATGATCTGTCGATGCTCGGCTATATGGCCGTCGACGATGAGAACCTCTACATCTCCTACTGGATCAAGGACGACAAATACAGCTACAATCCCGCTGCGACCTACTACAAGAATGACGTGGTCTTTCTCTACATCGGATTTTATGATCTGCTCAACAAACATACGGCCAACCAGCGGGGCACGGAACCCGATTACCGTTTCAATTTCCTCTCCACCCATCTGAGAAACGCGAATGCCGGGGCGGGTACCGATACCCTCTTTGTCAACGGCAGCGCCAACTACTGCTTTGTGGCCACCGACAGCCATTATGTCATTGAAGCCAAGATTCCCTTCAAGGATATCCTCGTCGGCAGCCAGGCGGGCGATGCGCTCTTCCACCCGCAGGTCGGCATGACGGTCCCGATGGATATCGAAATTTGTGACTCCGATGCCGACGGCGTGCGCGAAGGGTTGCTGACTTTCTCCTCGGATAACAATGACCAGTCGTGGAAAGGGCCGCAGTACTGGAGCTATTCATGGATCGATGACCGGACGAATGTCACCTCTGTGGACGATGCGCCCCCGTCTGTCATTTATGAGTACGCCCTGAAGCAGAATCATCCCAATCCTTTCAACCCGGTCACGCAGATCACCTACTCCCTGGCGAAATCCTCCTACGTTACCCTGGTTGTCTATGACATCCTCGGCAAAGAGGTCGCCAGACTCGTCCAGAAGAAGCAGGATGCTGGTCATCATGCCATCCATTTTTCAGGACAAAATCTGGCCACCGGCCTCTATTTCTATCGCATCCAGGCCGACCAGTTCTCACAGACCAGAAAGATGATGCTCATAAAGTAATTCCTTCTCGGCCAGGGTCCGCCTTGTGTCCTCCACTGAGGTGCCTGATTATTCCCCCCTCCCGCTGGATGTTTGTATGGGACAGCGGGAGGGGGCAGACCCTGCTGCCAGGTGAACACCTGTGCCTAAAAATCCAGAATCGAAACATGAAAATTATCATGCAGGAGGCAAGATGAAGAGCAGAAGAAATACCGTGTTTCTGATGCTCGGGATGATACTCCTCCTCATCATCCCTGCGAAATTATCTGCGGGCAACATCATCATCGAGGGATTCGATGGCTATTTTACCAACGATGCCCTGAAAGCAAAATGGACTGTCTCGGGTGAAGCCTCGAAGGATATAGCCATCGATTGGGATATCACCGGACTGATCGCGCCCAGCGGCAACTTTATGAAATACACCTACAATGCGGCCAACAGCATGTGGGGCGGCCTCGTGGAACCGGTCCACACGGGCGCCAACGCCGGCCTCTTTCCGCTCGATCTCACGGGCGCCAACGCCGGCCTGCAGTTCTATCTGAAAGGCGACGGCACCAGCAACACCATCTGTTTCCGCTTCTATGACTATTTCAGCGATGGTACAGAGGCGGTCTGGCAGTCGCAGCCGATATCCCTGAAAAACGACACCTGGGAGATCGTCCGCGTACCCTTTGTGGTCGACACCGACAAACAGTACGGTCTGCATCTCTTCTCCACCACCGGCGCTGGGCAGGGAACAAAGCTTGAACTGGCCAGAAGTCTCGGGCATATCGGCAGATTCCAGATCGTGCTCGACAATCCGAACAAATCCGATACCCAGGATCACTCCTTCTATCTGGATGAATTCCGCGCTGTGGACTTTTTCCCGCCAAATGCCCCGGAGCAGTACTGCCTCGAGGATTTTGAGGGATATCCCGATACCGGCATTTTCAAGACCGCCTGGCAGGGCTTTGGCTATCCCACCCGGGATTATGTGCTGTGGCAGATGCCGGATTCGCCGGAGGGATACCGCAACGCCTATTGGCTCTACAATGCCGACCAGACCACCACCTGGGGTATGGCCTTCCGGACCAGGGCGGGGATCATCAGCAATCTCGATATCTCCCATTTGAGGGACGGCGGCGTGCAGTTCCTCCTCAAAGGGGATGGTACCGACAACAAGTTTCTCTTCCGCTGGACGGATACGCAAAATAACTATTGGGGCTCCAACTGGATCTCGATCAAGGACACGACCTGGCATTGGGTGTCGGTGCCCTTCGTCGTCGATACCCTGGATGGATTCCGCTGGCTGGGCAACGATCCAAACGGCACCTACTGGACTCCGAATATCGGCACGATCGATGATCTGCAGTTGAGTCTGACCAGGATCAACGAGATTCGCATGGACATCCGGTTTCCGGTCATCGACAACACCTATCGCGCACTGCAGATCGACGCCATCTACGCCGTCTCCCGGCTGCCCGCGAAAGATCCAGTGGCGGTTGACGACTTTGAAAACTACATCGACTCGGAAGACCTGAAGCTGAGCTGGAACCAGTTTGGCACGGGAAGCATCGCCCTCGATCTGAACGGCGAAACCAGCACCTCCGGACTGCATTCGATGACGATCTCCTACAATGGCAGCACGGGCTACACCGCTGTGCGGAAAAGGAATATCCTGCCGGCGCTGAATTTTGCCAAAATGAAAGGCGGCATACAGTTCTGGTTAAAAGGTGACGGAACCTCCAACCGGATCACTTTCCGGCTGCAGAATGGCGATGAAATGTGGGAAAGTTATCCCATTCCCCTCAAGGATACCTCCTGGAAACTTTGGGCGGTCAAGTTCATCGCCGACTCGACAACGGGTTTCCGGTATCTGGGCAACAATCCGGACAATCCCGTCTGGTCGTCCAATGTGGGCACCAAGGCACAGTTGTACGGAGATCTTGCCAGCATCGATCAGGTGCGTTTTTATCTCCGCAATCCCCAGACAGTCGATCAGGGCTACTCCTTCAGCCTGGACAGACTGGAAGGGGTTGACGAGATTGACAAGGAGGCCATCGTCTCGGCGGTACAGGGCAAAAATTTGAATCAGCAGCCCGATCTGTTCGAGCTGGAGCAGAATTATCCGAATCCCTTCAATCCGGTAACGACCATAGCCTACTCGCTTGCGAGTCCCGGACACGTCAAGATAGAGGTTTTTAACGTGCTGGGGCAGCGGGTAAAGACTTTGGTGGATGCCAATCAATCCGCCGGCGCCTTCAAGGTGCAGTTCGATGCCTCTGAAGTCACCAGCGGCCTTTATTTCTATCAACTGACCGTCGACAATGTCAGGAGTACCGGCGCCTTTACCCGAATAAAACGGATGCTGGTTCTGAAATAGCGTCAGCATACCAACCGGCGGCAGCGCTGTAGCTATGGTGTTCCCGGGCCTGGCCCGGGAACACCACAGGATCGAGATCAGATGATGTACGGGATCAAAAAAAAGATCGAAGGTAGAATACAATGACCTGTCACATGTTGCCTACGAAATTTCGACCGAGCATTTTCATTCTGATGGGATTGGTCCTTCTCATCACGGGTACTCTGTTTGCTGGAAATACAGGTCAAGTTTCCGGAGTGATCACGGATGATAATAGCGGCGAACCGCTGCCCGGTGTCAATGTCATGCTCGAAGGAACCAGCAAGGGAGCCATCAGCGATATCAACGGCGCCTATGTCATCATCGGCGTCGCTCCCGGCACTTACACACTCAAGGCCCGATATCTCGGGTATCACGAGATCACCAGAACCAATGTGGCCGTCGACATCGACCGCACGACCAGGGTCAATCTCCGACTGCAGTCCACGGCGATCGATCTCGATGAACAGATGGTTGTCACGGCGAATCGTGACGCCATCGCTCTCGATATCTCTTCGAGCAAACATGATATCGTGATCGAGGAATTGAAGAGCATCCCGCTGCGCGACTTTAACAACGTGCTCAATTTGCAGCCCGGCACGGTTTTCACCGTCATCACCTCCGACGCCAAGGAGGAGATCAGCAACCAGCTCTCCATCAGAGGTGGAACCGGTATCGGCATTTTTGTGGATGGCATGAACATTTCCGAGTCGATCAGCAGCGGTTCCATGACCAATTTCAATCTCAGTGCGCTGCAAGCTACGGAAATTTTGACCGGCGGTTTTAACGCCGAGTATGGCAATATCAGGTCCGGCGTCATCAACGTCGTCACCCGGGAGGGCGGACCCAAATTCCACTTCAGTCTGGACGGGAAAGTCAGCAATGTGGCGCGAAAACATTTCGGGGCCTCCATTTACGACCTTAAAACGGCGCCCGAGTGGCTCCTCTACGGCTATGATGATGCCTTGTTTGGGCCTGATGGTGTTCATGAAGCCAACAGCAGCGACAGCTACTGGGAAAAATGGGCGGACGCGGATACCACCTACGGCTTTACCCCGGAACAGGCGCAGGAGGTCTGGAAGTATCAGCATCGCCCCAGAGAGTACGGGCACAGACCCGATTACATCCTCGACGGCAGTTTTGGCGGGCCGATCTACAAGGACAAACTCTCCTATTTTTCGAGTCTGAGATTCGAATATAACATGTTCTCTGTGCCCCTTTCACGCGATCATTTCGAGGATTTGAACTGGTTCTGGAAGGTAAGCTCGCGGCCGTTCGAATCGGTCAAGCTCAATATCCAGGGCAACTATCAGCAGAACCTCTCAACCACGACCTATAATACCTCCCACGTATCGGTCGCTTCGGCGGAGCAGGCGGTATTCAGCATGCAGTATCCGCTCACCAAATATTACGACGGCATGCGCTCCATCGCCGACCGCTACCGGAATCAGTACGGCCTCAGCCTGACCCATATGCTCTCCCCCACCATGTTTTATGATTTCAATCTCTCCTATCTGCTGCGCCGTTCTTTTGTCAACCATGCCAACCCGCGCAGCAGTGCGACTGCTTTCAGGGTGGGCGACTTTGAATTCGACTCAGGTCCTTACGGCGGCTGGGTGCCTGCACCGACCACGCCGGATTTCGGCGGACGTGAAGCCGAACTGGATATCACGACGCCCGGCTTTTCGTTCATCCTTGGCGCTCATGGCAAGGAGCGCGATTTCTCCCGTGAAGAGCTCATCAATGCCCGCTTCGATTTCGTCAGTCAGGTGAATGCCAGCAATCAGCTCAAAACCGGCCTTGAAGTCAATTACGACAAGATGCACCTGAACACGGGACTGGTGCAGTATTCACCGCCGATGGTCAAGATGAATGAATTCAAACGGCAACCCTTGCGCCTCGCCGGCTATGTGCAGGACAAGCTCGAATTCAAGGGCATGATCGCCAACCTCGGCCTCAGAGTGGATTACACCACACGAAGTGGCGCCTATTATACTGACATGTTTTCAAGCTTTTACGAGGTGGACAGCGTCGATTTTGCCCCGACGAGCACGATTGAGCCCTATCTTCTCGTCAGTCCGCGCCTGGGTATCTCCCATCCCATCAGCGACATGTCCAAGCTATTCTTCAACTACGGCCATTTTTACGATGAACCCGATGTGGAGTATCTCTATATTGTCCGTGAAAGGGAAAACGGTGACCTTGACCGAATTCCCAATTCGAATCTAAGGCCGCAGAAGACCATCGCCTATGAGCTGGGATTCGAGCAGCAGTTCGGATCGGACTATTTGCTCCATTTCTCCGGCTATTATCGTGATATCAAGGATCAGATAAAGTCGATCCAATATTACTCTAATCTGGGCACTTATGTCAATACATTCAATAATGACAATTATGCCGATGTGCGCGGTTTTGAAGCCCTCTTTGAAAAGAAACTTGGGACCTGGATGGTCGGCAGTCTGAGTTACGACTATCTGGTCCGCTCCTCGGGGAATGTGGGCAATTCGGCCGTCTATGAAGATCCGGCCAAGACGCCCATCGAAAGCCGGCATGAGCAATACACCTATTCCGATTATACCTTCGTGGGCAATGTCACTTTCAAGACGCCCGACCATTTCGGTCCAGGGATTTTTGGATTCGAACCCCTCAGCGATTGGAACCTCAATTTCACCCATCTGCTGCGCAGCGGTAAAACTGTGACCTGGAATCCCCAGAATCTGCCTGGCGTGGTCAACAACATGCGCTGGCGCGATCACCAGAACACGGATATGCGGCTCTCCAGGGGGCTCTCCCTGGGCCGGTTTGACGCCCAGCTCTATCTGGAAGTCTACAATCTGTTCAATCGCAAAGAGATGACGCAGTACCTGCGCTCCTACCTCCTGCCCAACCTGAAACTCTATAACGATTACATGAATTCGCTGCGGGAGGGCGACAAGCCGGGCGATTATGAACAAGACTATATTTTATTGCCCGATTCGAAGTTCTTTCCCACTCAGTTATTGTTCATGAATCCGCGGCGTTTCTATGTTGGCATCCGGATCAATTTTTAGACAGGGCGTATTATGAAAAGAGTATTATTCGCTTTTGTGAGCTTGATTGCAGTATTTTTCGTGACAGTGCCAGGCAGCGGGCAGACCAGACTCGCCCACCATATCAATCGTCTGGCCGTCGAAATTGCGGAGGATGGCGCCCTGCGGTATCGCGTGAGCGGCCTGCTGCAGGCCACCTGGCCATTCGAATCCCGCTATTTTTCCAGCAGTGGCAGAAAAAATTATCAGGAATCCTGGGGTGTATGGCTGGGCGCGAAGAATTTTGTCGGTGTGGGCGACTCGATACCCGATTATGCACATGTCGCCTGCGGCAATTTTTACACCAGCTCGTCCGACATCATGCCCCTGAGTTTGCAGAAAAGTGTCCGCTATCCCTTTCCCACGGTCCGGATTTCGGATGGGAGCAGGGTACAGGGCGAAAATTTCGGCAGTGCTCAGGTCGTCAGCTCTTTGCCCTGTGATGAACAGATCACGAGTGTCTGGACCACCGCACTTGGCTTGACGGTGCAATTAAAGACCTATGGCTACGCCAGTGAAGGCAATCTGGATTATATCATTTATGATTACCGCTTTACCAACACCGGCAACACCGACCGTGATCCCTTGACACGGGAGTTAAAGAGCACTCTGAAGGATGTCTGGCTGGGATTCAGTTTTTCGACCGACATCAAGCCCAAATTCGGCGGCAAGGAGCAAGATGATTTTTACGAATACTACGGCACCACCTACGACAAGTGGGTGAAGGGTGACAAGAGCGCCGATTCCGCCCGCGTTCTTTTTGTCTGGGACGGCACCGAGGGATCCGGCACCTATGAACCCGACCCCATAACCGCAGAGCCTCGCAATCCCGGCTATTATGCCGTAGGATTCCTCCATATCGACAAGCAGGGCAGCGACGATCTGGAATCGGGCAGTTCGGATGGTCCTACGCAGCCGCAAACCGTGCAAGTCGCTTCTGCTCTGGAGGCGGGTGCCAGCGTGCAGTACCAGAAACTCTCGCTGGGGAAAAAGGAGGATGTGAGTGGCTTTGGCGCCGAGAATCATTTGATCGCCTGCGGGCCCTACACCATGCCCCTGAACGAGGATGTGCGGATTGTGCTGGTGCAGATCATCTCCGGCATTTCGCGGTTCAAAGCGAAGGAACTGGGGGTCCAGCTGCTCGCCGGTGATATCACCCAGCAGCAATATGAAGAGGTGATCGCGACCGGACGGGATTCCATGTTTGCCGCCCTGCATGCCGCAAAGGAAGCCTTTGATCAGCGCTTCGATCTTCCGGATCCGCCCCCCAATCCCGACTCGTTGTACGTCACGGCCGGTATCGGCATGATATCCCTGGCCTGGTCGTCGAATGCGGAAAAGGCGGTCGATCCCAATACCAAAGTCAAGGATTTTTCCGGCTATCGTGTCTATCGCGCGGCAGTATCACCAGAGAACCCCTGGGAGTTGATCTTTGAGTGTGGCGGTAACAGCGGGATTCCCCTCACACACCGCTATGATGATGAAAGCCTGATCGTCGGTTTTAATTACTATTACGCGGTCACCGCCTTTGATGACGGTACGCAGAATTTTCTGCACCCGGGTCTCTCACTCGAGAGTTCGAGATTGACCTCAACCGCCTACCTGGGCGCCTCAAGCGCGCTCAAACCGGAGGCCACTGCGAAAGGCGTTTCCGAGCATTTGCGTGTCGTACCCAATCCCTACAATATCCGTTCTCGCAACTATGGCGATCCCAATGATGCCCAAAGCACCGAGAATAACAAGATTCTCTTTGTGGGGTTGCCGGCTAAATGCACGATTCGCATCTATACCGTGGCCGGGGATCTGGTCAAGGTCATAGAACATACTAATGGACTGGGCTCCGAATCATGGGATTTGATTTCCGATTCACATCAATTCATTGTCAGTGGAGTGTATGTTGCCCGTGTCGAGTCCGACTTGAATGCGGAAATAATTAAATTCGTGGTAATACGATGAGAAATCAGATCAAGAACACCTGGACGCTGATAGTCATGCTGACCCTTGCGGTTAACACGGTCATTCATGCGGGCGATTTGAAAAAGGTCGCCCAGAGTGGCATGCAGTACCTGAAAATCGGACTGGACGCGCAAATGGTTGGAAGGGGTGAGGCCGGCATCTCTTCTGTCAAGGGACTCTCCGCGTTATACTGGAACCCGGCCGGACTTGCGGATATGCGCAAGAAAGAGCTCTCCTTCAGTCACAATGCCTGGATAGCCGATATTTCCCTGGATGCCCTCGCCATTGGTTATAATATGGGCCACCTCGGCGCGTTTTCCATCGATGCCGTTTGGGTCGATTACGGTGAACTGCTGGGCACTTCGGTTGGCCATTCGATCGAAGAGTCTTCCGCGCAGGGGTATGTCGATGAAGGGACTTTCAGACCCATCGACCTGGCCGTGGGGATTGGCTATGCGCGCAAAGTATCCAATCAGTTCAGCATCGGGGGCCACGTCCGCTATCTTTATGAAGACTATGGCAGCAATGTCATCGTCACCACCAGCGGCGAAAATGAGACGGTGCAGAATACGATCGGCACGCTCAGCTTCAGCCTGGGCACCTGGTATCAGACGGGTTTCAAGAGTCTGGCGCTGTCGATGACGATTCAGAACTTTTCGCCAGACATCAGATATGAGTACGAGTCCTTCAGTCCTCCCCTGACCTTCAAGATGGGCGTTTCCATGGATCTGCTTGACTTTTTCAATGACAAGTCCCGCAGCCGCTTGCTCTTCGCCATCGATGCCATACATCCCCGCGACTACACCGAGAGGATCAATGTCGGGATGGAATATGACCTTCTGGGCATCCTTCAGCTGCGCAGCGGTTACCGAATGAACTATGATGAGGGCGAACTTGCCTTCGGCGGAGGCGTCCGCTATTCCATGTCCGATGATACCCAACTCAGGCTGGATATGAGCTATTTGACGATGGCATCGGGCCGGTTCGACTGGCCCATGCAGATCACCGCTGGTTTGAGTTTCTGATGGGGGATCGATGCGTGCAGAGTCACTGAACGCAGGCGGACTTTAGTCCCGGATGGGGAGAGATGAGCAGGTTGCCCGGTAAAGCCACTTTTTTTTCAAGTTGCTTTTGCAATAAGTATTCATCGGCACCCTCCCTAGGATGATGATACCGGAACCGGTTTAGGGCCCTTGCCGCAGTTTGCATCGAAAATGGAGAGTATTTGCGTCTATGAAAATGTTGAAAGACAAAGCAAACGGTGGCAGTCAAACCCGGTTGCGAGAGCACAATATCGATATCGTCATCCGGAAATTGATGCGGGATGCACCGATCACGAAAAAGGAGATTGCCGCAACCACCGCATTGAGTTTCGCCAAAGTCAACTCGATCACCATGGAACTGCAGTCCATCGGGCTGATCTCCGAAACCGGTAAAACTGATTCCAACGGCGGAAGGCCCTCCGCGCTCTATCAGATCTATCCCGACTTTGCGTTTGCCATCGGCTGCGAATTGTCGCACAAAAAGGTGAGTACCATCGTCGTTGATCTGACCGGCAAGATCATTTCGCGCCACTCTGCGAGTTTTGAGATCAAGGAGGGGAAAGAGGCGTTGATCGCCAAGATTCTGGCGGGCATCGAACTGGAGCTGGAAAAATCGGGATTCCCGCGCGAGAAATTTATCGGCATCGGCATCGCGGTGGCCGGCCTGGTGAATCCGCAGGATGGCACCTCGACCCCCTTTCCCCATCTCGCCGACTGGGGCAATATTGCCCTCAAGGAGATCATCGAGAAGGAATTCGATCTCTACTGCTATGTTGAAAACGTCGCAAATGCCGCGGCGCTCGCCGAATTAAACTATGGCTTCAACCGCAAGATCGACAACATCCTCGCCTTGAATGTCGGCAGTGGATTAGGTATGGGCATCATTCTCGACGGGCAATTGTACAAAGGGGTTACCGGGAGTGCGGGCGAATTCGGCCATATTACGGTGGATGAGAATGGTCCGCTGTGCAAGTGTGGCAACGTCGGCTGCCTTGAAACCCTTGCCAGCACCAGCGCGGTCGTCGCAAAAGCCAAAGAGATGATCGCCAGACAGGTTGTATCGCGCCTGACCAGCTGCTGCGATGGCGATCCGGATCGCCTCGATTTCAAATCGATCAGCGAGGCGGCCCTGCAGGGCGACAAACTCGCCTATTCTCTCCTCGATGAGATGGGCAGAAATCTGGGGGAGGGAATTGTCACCCTGATCAATCTCTTCAATCCGGGCATGATCCTCATTGGCGGGGAGGTCTGTCAAGCCGAGGAGCTGATCCTGCAGCCGATCTTGAATGTCGTCCAGAAGCGCGCGCTGGAGATCCCGAGAAAGGTGGCCCAGATCGTGTTTTCGCGACTGGGCGGCCATGCCGGCATCATCGGCGCTACCGTGCCGGTGATCGAATATTATTTTTCCATCTTGCCGAAGCGCGTCGCTGAGATGACCCGGTAGCGGCCCACGATCAGGGCCTCTCTATCTCGCAAGGTGTGCGGGAGAGCCTGGTGATGCGGTTCAGTACTTCCTGGAAGAGACGAATGAATTTGCGGATAGAGAAAACATGTATAAATATCTCCTTCGATTAGTTATTATCCTCCTGTTGTGCAGTGCGTCCGGACGGGCTTCGGACCGGAGCGGTCGCGATCCCCTGATCATTTTTCATCTCGATTTCAATTCCGTTTCCCTGCGCGAAGAATATATCCGGCATTGGCTCAAGAATGCGGCGGAGATGGGCTACAATGCCGTGCTGTGGGAGATCGAGGATGAGGTCAAGTGGCAGATCTGCCCGGAGTGTGCCAGTCCGGACGCATTTTCAAAGGAGCAGTTTAGGGAACTCCTGGCATATTCGCGCGGACTGGGGCTGGAACCCATCCCGCTCTTGCAGACCATCGGACATGCCGAATATGTCCTGCGACATGTTCCGTACCAAACCATGCGGGAAAATCCAGGACGGTACGACTGCTACTGCACGAGCAATCCGCGCGTCCGGCATTTTTTAAAGAGCTGGATCCGGGAATATCTCGAATTGTTCGGTCCTGTGCGCTATTTCCATCTCGGCGGCGATGAAGCCTATGCCTTCGGCAGCTGTCCCCTCTGCTCCCTTGCGGTTACCCGGCAAGGCGCGAATGGGCTCTATAGCGAATACATCAGGGATATTGCGGAATCCCTGATCCGGAACGGCATCCGGCCGGGGGTCTGGAGCGATATGGTCCTGAAACATCCCGCCACTTTATCGCTGATTCCGAAAGATTTCATCTTCTGGGACTGGAATTACTGGGACGGCGAAGGCTCCCCCGAAGAGGTCATGGTCTGGAGCATGGGGCGCAGGGTGTCCGGAAAGGAAATTACCGCGGAGGTGAGCCGGGAGTTCCCGGGCATCATCGACAGTACAGGCGCCCTGCGGGCTTTTTACACCTCTGACAGGCTGAAGAGTCTCGGATACGAGGTTATCCTCTGCAGTTCCTCGCGTTCCCACGGGGATGGCGTTTTTGCCGGGAGGCATGCGGTGCATGCCCCCAACATCGTGGCAGCGGCGCGAAAATGTGTCCAGGCGGATCTGCTGGGCACCTGTATCACCAGCTGGGCGGTGCGCATCTC
This sequence comes from bacterium, assembly GCA_029554865.1. Lineage (GTDB taxonomy): Bacteria > Zhuqueibacterota > Zhuqueibacteria > Residuimicrobiales > Residuimicrobiaceae > JAKPUX01. The sequence goes on from JAKPUX010000180.1 coordinate 47,753, forward strand.
CAATTACGAAACCCAGCAGCCCTGGTTTCATCTTGCACCCCTGACCTGCAAAAATCCGCACCTACCGCTTCGCGAACTCCTGCGTCTTACCGGGCAGGCGCTGTTCGGGGCGGACAGCAGTGCTTTTTTCACAGCGATCACCGGCATCGGGCAGCCCTTTCCCTTTGGCTCTGAAAAGACGACCGGTATCATGTGGACCGGTATGAAGGACGGCCGTCCGGCTCCGCCGGGACACCTTCGGGAACTCGTCCGCGCCTGGCGATCGGCTGGTGACGGGGCCCGATGGCAGCAAACGAAAGGAGATATTGCCATGGCTGGAGAAAATATCCAGACGGGGCTGGATCTCCTGAACCGGATGATACTGTCCACACAAGGGGGATCGTCCATAATGAATGCCTGGTCCAGGGCGGGCTATTTCCAATTATGGCAGCTGTACCTTGCCGATGAACTGGTCCGGCATGCCGAAGGTGCTCCTTTGCAGTCGAACCACGAGATGGCCGAATTGGCGGGCTCGCTGCGGCGGGAATACAGAGCATGGGCGGAAGAGTGGATGACGCCGGCCTCCGCCGATCAGAATGCAGGGCTGATCTACGATGCCATCATTGACTTTTTCACGGCCGGTGGCGGGAACTAGTTCCGCTTCGCCGGTTCGTTTCGTCGCACTCTAACTAAAGGGCTATTCGATGCTCATTCAGACAGCGGACATTGTGGTTATCCTGATCTATGCCCTGTTCATGGGGTACTTGGGATATTATGCCAAAAGGCGCGTACAAAATGTCGAAGACTATTTTGCCGGCGGCCGTAAAGTACCCTGGTGGATGGCGGCCATCTCTCACCACATGTCCGGCTACAGTGCCTTTGCCTTCGTCGGGCATGCGACGATCGCCTATATGAGCGGATTTTCAATCTGGACCTTTTTTGCCGTGCCTATTTTTATCGCGATGATCATCGGCGCCAGAGTGTGGGCGCCGAAATGGGTCCGCCTGAAGGTCATTACACCCGTTGAATACCTCGAGGAGCGGTTTAATCTGGGCACGCGGCAGCTCTTCGCCTGGAGCGGCATCGGAATCAAATTTGTCGATGAAGGAGTAAAGCTGTATTCGCTCTCTGTGATCGTACACGTCGTCACAGGCTTTTCTCTTGAGCTGGTGATCGTCGCCTGTGGACTAGTCACCATGTTCTATCTGTTGTTTGGCGGCTTGTGGGCCACCATGCTGACCGATTTCGCGCAGTTCATAATCCAGTTTTCGGTGACGCTCCTGCTGGTGCCGCTGGTCCTGAACGCGGTGGGGGGCTGGCATTCAATGTGGGAGCAGCTGCCGCCCGGGCACCATGCTCTTTTCAGTGATACCATCTCGCCTTGGTTCGTCTTTGTCTATCTGTTCGTGATCATTCTCAGTTACAACGGCGGCACCTGGGGCCTGGCGCAGCGTTTTTATTCGATCGGCAAGCCGCGTGACGCGCAAAAAGCAGCGCTCCTCTCCGCCGCCCTCTACCTCGTCTACCCGCTGGCCATCTATATCCCGATCTGGTCCGCCCGGCTGGTGCTGGGGCCGGTCACAGATCCCGAGCAGGCCTACGTCCTGGTGGCGCAAAAATTTCTCAGCCAGGTATCACCCGGCATGATCGGATTGTTCGTCAGTGCCATTTTTGCCTCAACAATGTCCATGATCAGCGCCGATCTGAATTCTCTGGCGGCCGTCTTCACCAAGGATATTTATCAACGAGTCATCAAGCCCAACTCCACAGATGGCGCTTTGCTGCGTGTGGGTATGATCTCGACCATCATCCTGGGTCTTCTGACCATCGTCGCCGCCCTGATCACGATTCGAATGGAGAATGCCTTCTCAGCCATGGTTGAATGGTATGCAGCTATTCTGGGGCCGATATCAATACCCTTGCTGTTCGGGATGCTGTACAAGAAAGCGACCTGGCGGGGCGCCCTGGCCTCCTGGGGAGCGGGATTCACGACCTTTATCGCCGTCAAGTATGGCTATGCAGCTTTGGCCGGACAAGCGACTCCCTTCGCCCTCTATACAGGACTCGAACTGCTGGCCTCGTTCATCGTCTTTTACGGCGAAGGCTTTATCAGCAAGCATACCCCGGAAGAAAAAAAGCGCATCGACGGACTCTTTGCGCGTCTGAAAAAATAGCCGGGGGAGAGAAATATAAAAAAGCCGGAAATAAGCGAGGCCGAATCTATTCACGCCGGGCTCTCACCGGGGATTCGGGTTCATATCGCTGGGATGATTGGTCTTTCTGATAACGGGGCGGTCAATGAACAAAAAGTCTAATCCAAAAAAGATTCAGATCATCAACGGTAACATCATATTGCCTGCGGCGGTTTTCAGCGGCAATCTGGAAATAGAGGAGGGCCGCATCACCTATATCGGGCCCGGCTGCCGCATGACTAATCCGGATTGTCAGATCAATGCGATAGGGCGATACATCCTGCCGGGTTTTATCGACATCCATACCAACGGCATTGCCGGCTTTGATTTGACCAACGGCGTCTATGATCTCGAATCAGGACGTTTTCGCAATGATGAAGCGACCTATATCAAAGGCCTCGAGTGGGCATTGTACCGCTATGCCAAGACCGGCGTCACCCGCGCCATATTGACCAGCCTCGCGGCGCCTCTCGGGCAATTGAAGAGAATTTTCAGCTATGTGAACAAATACAAGAGCGAGGGAGCGCAAACACCCTGGAAGGACATCCTGGGCGGTCTGTTCGTCGAAGGCACATTCATGAAGCTTGTCAGTTTTCGCGGCGCCCATAATCCGGGGTACTTTAAAAAACCCTCTGTCGAGCTATTCGATGACCTGCAGAAAATGAGCGGAGGGATGATCAAGGTGGTCAATGTTGTCCCGGAGTGGGATCAATCGGCCCTGCAGCTGATCCGCTATCTGGCCGCCCGGAATGTCATCTGCGCCGCAGGCCATACCGGCGCCACCGGCCGGCAATATGAATTGGCCATTCAGAACGGTCTGCGGCTGGCGGTCCACTTTTTAAACGGACCCACCGGTTCTTCCAGCAAGTCACTCGATGGCGGCGGAGCCGTAGAGACGGTCCTGCGTTCGGACAGCATGTTCGTGGAACTGATCGTCGATGGATACCATGTCGACAAGGCCTATGTGCTGGATACGATCAAACGCAAGAACTATGACCGGGTCATCGCCATCACGGACAGCATGTTCGCTGCGGAACTGCCGGGATTGAAACAGTTCAAGATCTTCAACATCACCGGCAAAGTCGCCGAGAACGGTGAATACCTCCAGATTGCCGACCGGGAGGATGCCCTGTTCGGCAGCAAGCTGGTGATGGTCGAGGCTTTCAATAATCTGCTCAACTGGCTTACGGCCCCCACCGGCGGCATCTGGAATGTTCTGCATGAGCCGCTCGATTTTAATCAGGCACTGGTCAAGGTCTCTTCGATGTGCAGCGACAATCCCGCCAGGGTCCTCGGAATTTACAATTCCCAGGATAATACCGGCAGCATCGAGATCGGCAAGCGGGCCGACCTTCTCATCGGCGAGATCGCCCGGGTGGGAGAAAAATACCGTTTCAACATCAATCAGGTGATGGTGAACGGCATGACCATAGACGAGTTCACCGGCCAGGGTATCACGGAACCAGTGGCCGTGCTGGCCTAGCCAGATCCATAACGGCGCTTATTGACTGTGAGGTTTGCAGAGTGACTCCGAATCCGGAAGTGCGAAAATATCAGATCGACCGTTTGAGAATCACCATTTTCCCGGAGAGAAGTGCGATGGGGCAGGCGGCCGCCGCCGGGGTGGCTGACAAGATCCGCGCGCTGGCTGCCCGGCAGGATGCCATCCGGATGGTCTTTGCGGCAGCGCCATCCCAGAATGAGTTCCTGGATGCCCTGATCAAGACCGAGGGCCTCCCCTGGGCAAAAATCACCGCCTTTCACATGGATGAATATATCGGACTCGATCCCGCTGCCCCGCAGCGTTTCGGCCAGTTCCTCAGGGCCAGACTGTTCGACCGCGTGCCATTCGGCCGTATTCACTACCTGAACCCATCCACGGAAAGGGTCGCGCAAGAGTGCGAGCGGTATACTGCACTTTTTACCGCTGCACCCATTGACATCATCTGCATGGGCATCGGCGAAAATGGCCACATTGCCTTTAACGACCCCCCGGTGGCCGATTTCAATGATCCCCGGATAGTCAAGGTGGTCGATCTGGACCCGGTCTGCCGCCAGCAGCAGGTCAATGATGGCTGCTTTGCTTCCTTGAATGAGGTGCCCAAACAAGCCATAACCCTCACAGTCCCGGCGCTGGCCGCGGGCAAAAGCCTGTTCATCATCGTACCGGGAAAAACCAAGAGCAAGGCCGTGCATGACACCCTGCTCGGCGAAATCGGCACCCATTGTCCGGCCTCGATCCTGCGAAATCATCCCGACGCGGAACTCTACCTGGATGCAGACTCCGCTGCCGCACTGGCCTGATCGAGTTGTTTTACTCTATGAAACGACGAGGAACAACCATGCGAAACAATACTGTAAAGCTTTTATCCACTCTCCTGACCCTTATGTTCGTCCATCTGGCGGCCGGTCAGCCTCCAGCCAGTCAACTCAATCTCATGCCGGTCCCGGAAAAGGTCGAGCTCCTTGCGGGCAAGTACCGGCTGGATGCCGGTTTCACGGTCCGGATTGCCGGTGCACAGAGCGGGCGGCTGGTAAAAGGGGCATCCCGGATCCTCGACCGGCTGACCGGACGGACCGGGTTGTTCCTCGCGAACCCCACTTCCTTGCTTGATGCGAGTGCACCGGCTGCCGGCATGCTCCTTACGGCCGGGCGGCAAGGTGAACTTGCCCCGCTGCAAGATGAATCGTATGATCTGGTCATCACCCCGGACGGCATCAAGATGACCGCGGAGACGGATATTGGCATCATCCGGGGGCTGGAAACCGTTCTGCAGCTGCTTGACGCTGATGAAAACGGCTATTTCTTTCCGGCCGTGCGGGTCCACGACAAACCCAGGTTTCCCTGGCGCGGCCTGCTCATCGATGCCGGCCGTCATTTCATTCCGGCGGACATCATCAGACGCAATCTGGACGCCATGGCGGCGGTCAAGATGAATGTGCTGCACTGGCATCTTACGGAGGATCAGGGATTCCGGATCGAAAGCAAGGCCTTTCCAAAGCTGCACCAGCTCGGATCTGACGGTCTTTATTACACCCAGGCGGAGATCGCCGGTATCGTCGCCTATGCCGGTGACCGGGGCATTCGGGTAATGCCCGAATTCGACCTCCCCGGCCATGCCACCAGCTGGTTTGTCGGCTATCCGGAACTGGCGAGCGCTCCGGGCCCCTATACCATCGAGCGGAAATGGGGAATCTTTGATCCGACCTTCGATCCGACCCGCGAAGAAATCTATCAATTCCTCACAACCTTTTTTGCCGAGATGGCGACTCTTTTCCCCGATCCCTGCTGGCATATCGGCGGCGATGAAAACAAGGGCCATCAATGGGATGCCAATCCCGAAATCCAGGCCTTCATGCGGAAAAACGGGCTTGCCGATAACCATGCCCTGCAAAACCATTTTAATATGCGGCTGGAGAAAATCCTCGATAAACTTGGCAAGACCATGGTGGGCTGGTACACCGATGCCCCTCCGGAGTTGAATAAAAAGTATATCATCGAGGTATGGAAAGGCCGGGAGGCGATGTATGACATGGTGCGCAGAGGCTATCGCAGCCTGCTGGCGTACGGCTTCTATATCGATCTGATCCAGCCGACGGAATATCACTATGCCAACGATCCGATACCGGTGGACTCTGTTCTGACCGAACGGGAGAAGGCGATGATCCTGGGCGGCGAGGCCACCATGTGGGCCGAGTTCGTCGGGCCGGAAACCATCGACTCGCGCATCTGGCCCCGCACGGCGGCCATCGCCGAACGTCTCTGGTCCCAAAGCGAAGTGAAAGATGTAGCTGAGATGTTCCGCCGTCTCGCGGTGGTGAGTGTCCAACTGGAGGAACTGGGCCTGACCCATATCAAGAATTTTGACATGATGCTGCGGCGGCTGGCCGAACGCCATCCCGTCGATGAGCTGAAAAGGTTTGTGGATGTCATCGAGCCGATGTATACCTATTCTCGTGACCGGCCGCATGTCTTCAAGTCGCACTATCCCTTGACTCGGGTGGTCGATGCCGCCCTGCCTGATCCCCCGGCTGCGCGGGAATTCGACCTCCTGGTGGAGGGACTGATCGCCGGTGGGAAAGAACAGGAAGAGTGCCTCAAATCATTGACCATTCGGCTCGAGACCTTGCAGGCGGACTATCCCCGCCTGATGGAGACGATAAACGGCTCACCGGTCTTGTGGGAGGTCAGACCCCTGGCAGAGGGTTTGGCAGTATGCACCACCATTGGTCTGGAGGCGCTGGAACTGGTTAAAAAACAGCAAAAACCCGCCTCCGCCTGGATTGAAATCCGGCTGGCTCTGCTCAAAAAGGCGCAGGTTCCCAGCGGGGAAGCCGAACTGTTGATAGCCCACTCCCTCGAAAAACTGGTTAAAAGCATGGCCCGGCCGGATTCTCCGCCGCGTAAATAAGAGAGGGAGAGTGGCTTTTTTACTGAGCGATCGGATGAAAATAGTCTTGAATGATAATCTCTTACACTGAGGGTGACTACAATGATAAAGAAATGGTTGACTCTCTGCTGGCTGTTGCCGGCGCTGGCCGTTGCCCAGGGTTCTGGTGCTACCAAAGCCCTGCAAAAGGTCAAAATGGATACGCTCCGTTTGCATCCGATCGGTGATTCCATCACCCGGGGCAAATCAGGGGATACCTATCGTCACTATCTGCGCAAGCGAATCATGCAGGAGATGGGGGTGGCGGTGGATTTTGTCGGATCATGCCCCCATGCGCCGGACTCGAATGCCGGTTGGGGCGATTATCCCGCCATGGCCGACAGCCTCGACAACGATCTCGAACACGACGGCTGGGGCGGCCTGAAAATTCACGAGATCATCAACTCCACCGGCAATACGCAGGGGTATCCAAACTTCACCATTGAAGAGCTGTTGAAAAACTACCCTTCGGATTTCATCCTGCTGATGATCGGCACCAACGATCTCTATTTTTACTATCAGGTCAATACCGCCTGGATCAGACTGGATACCCTTATTACAAAGATCGTCAACAATACAAATGCCCATCTGATTGTGTCCTCAATTCCGCCGACCTATCTGGAGATGACCAACCTCAAAATCAGATCCTACAATACCGCGGCCCAACAGATCGTCAATTCCCTGCATGCGCAGGGGAAAAAGGTATCGTTCGTCGACGTCAACAGCAGAATGACCCTCCTCGATCTGTCGAGCGATGTCGTCCATCCCAATAGTCAGGGCTTTCAGAAAATCTCGGACTGCTATTTTGAGGGGATCCAGACGGTCCTGACCGGTGTCGCGGCCGATCCGATAGAATCGTCAAAGCCTGCCGGATACAACCTCGAGCAGAACTATCCTAATCCCTTCAATTCGGACACGACGATCCGGTTTTCTCTCCCAGAGAAGGCCTTTGTGACCCTGAAGGTGTACGACCTGCTCGGCAGAGAAATCCGCACGTGTATCTCTGAAATGAAGCAACCCGGCCAGTTCAGCTATCGTTTCGATGCCAGCGAGATGAGCAGCGGCTGCTACTTTTACCGGATGAATGCCGGTGGATATTCTGTGGCCAAAAGTTTCGTGCTATTGCGGTGAAGCGCCGTTGCAAGCCTGATGGACTCAAATTTTTGCCGGTAATACTGGTCCGGCAGCGTGGTGGCCGTTTGCCGGATTCCGCCTGAATCCTCTGCGCTTTCGAATCCCATTTTGTTTGCTAGAATGCTAACCCGGAAGAGAATCAAAATGAAAAAACAAGTTTGCCTGCTCACGTTTTTATTGGTCTCACTGCTCTTCGCAGGTGGCTATACAACTGGGCTCCTGCTCGACGAGTCGCCTGCAACCGAAAGGGAATGGGGCTATCGCCCCTCGGAAGGAATGATCTCTGCGGTGAATCCGCCTTCTTTTTGCTGGCGCCCCCAGAAGGATATCATATACTGGGAACTCGAGTGCGCCATAACCCCCGATTTCAGCACAATCGAATATCGCAGCTCGGGTATTGCAATGAACGTTCATTGCCCGCCGCGTATTCTTCCGGCTGGCCGTTACTTCTGGCGCTATCGCGGCCAGGATCAGGCGGGCCAGTTCACCTCATGGAGCCAGACGCGGGATTTTACTCTTCCCGACGACGCCACGCACATGCCCCTGCCATCGCGCCAGGATTTGCTGGCGCGGATTCCCTCCGCGCACCCGCGTCTTTTCGTACGGCCCGAGGAATTGCCCGAGCTTCGGGAGCTGGCGAAAGGTGATCGAAAACCGCAGTACGACCAGTTGATCGCCACATGCGATCAACTGCTGGCGAATCCGCCTTCGACCGCGGAGCCCTTTCTTTATCCTGAAACAATGCAGCGGTATGGCTATGAGTGGACGCTGCAATGGTGGGGCAACCGGCTCCACGTCATCAAGGCCCTGGACGGCGCGGCGATGCTGGGTTTCACATACCAGCTGAGCGGCAAACGGGAATATGGCGATCTCGCTAAAAAGCTACTCCTGGAGTGCGCCCGGTGGGATCCGTTTGGCGCTTCGGGCTATCGCTACAATGATGAAGCCGGCATGCCCTATACCTGTTATTTTGCCCGTGCCTATACCTATATCCATGAGCTGCTCTCGGAGGAGGAGCGCGCGGTCTGCCGGAATGTCGCCGCGGTGCGGGGCAAGCAGATGTACGAACATCTCTACCCCCGGCAACTCTGGGACGCTTTTGTCAGCCACAATGCCCGCGCCTGGCACTTCCTCGGCGAACTGGGCATCGCGTTTGCAGGCGAGGTGGAAGGGGCGGATGAGTGGGTCTGGTTTGCCATGAATCTCACCTACAACGTCTATCCCATCTGGTCCGATGAGGACGGCGGCTGGCATGAGGGTTTCAGCTACTGGCACAGTTATATTGGCCGCTTCAAGTGGTGGGGACTGGCCGTCCGTTCGGCCATGGATCTTAATGTTTTCGCCAAACCCTACTTTTACCAGGCGGGCTATTTTGCCATGTACCACATGCCGCCTGGCAGAGATGCTGCGGAGTTCGGCGATGGTTCCGTGCGCATCAAGGAGACCAATCTCGTTCCCCTCTTTGGGGAGGGTTCCTTCCTGCGCGAACAAGCCGTCAATGCCGTCCCCCTCATGAGCCGGCTCGCCGCCGAAACAGGAAACGGGTACTGGCAGTGGTATGTGGAGCAGATGGGCGGGCCGGTGGAGGAACCCGGGTACATCGGTTTCGCCTACCCCCTGCCCCGGAATGTCAAGGCCGTTGAACCCGATGATCTGCCCACCTCACGGCTGTTCCGCGGCACGGGTCTGGCCTGCCTGAACACCACGTTGCGGGACGCCAGGGAGGATGTGCAGGTGCTTTTCAAAGCGAGTCAGATGGGCACACAGTCCCATGGCATCGAGTCCAGCAATTCCTTCGCCTTGTGGGCTTATGGCGAACGCCTGCTCATCCGCACCGGCCATTATTACATGTATGGTGCGCCGCATCACGCCGACTGGGTATGGGAGACCAAATCGCAGAACAATATCACGGTGAATGGTCATGGGCAGGTCAAGCATTCCCCTTTCTCGAAAGGAAAAATCGCCGCGTTCAAGACGGCCCCGCGCATCGATGCAGTCGTTGGCGAAGCCGGAGAGGCCTACCGGATCGGGGGGGGGGACGCAGAGCACCGTCTGCTCGACCGTTTCACCCGCGCCATCCTCTTCGTCAAGCCGGAATTGATCATCGTGTACGACCGCCTGGAGGCGCGCGAGCCCTCGACCTTTGCTTATCACCTGCATGCCCTGAACCAGTTCCAGATGGCCGGACAGCAGAAGATCCGCTGCGTGAGCGGCGATGTGAGCTGTGATATCCTCATGCTGGCCCCGCAAAACCTCATTCTGTCACAGACCGACCAGTATGATCCCAACCCATGGCCGCAGATCACCATTCGCGACTGGCATCTGACCGCGGTCACCGACACGAAAAGCCTGAAAAAAGAGTTCATCACCCTCTACCGGCCACATCGCGGCGTACAGAGTGCGCCGAAGGCGGAGCTGAGCGAACGCGATGGCGGGTATGTGCTCAAGGTCGGTCTGGGCGACGAGAGCGTCGTGGCGCTGCTGCCCTCCGCAGACAAGGCTGGGCTGGCCGGCGAGGGATTGGCCTCCTGCGGAGAGATTGTCGTTCAGTATCGCACCGGCAAGGGGAGAGCGGTGGAAACAGTGAGAATTGCTGCAAATGAATAATAGAACCAGCCTTGCGAAACTGCGGTTCCTGCTGGCCTTGCTGCTGCTTTGCGCCCTCGGCGATGCCGGGGGCCGCGAACAGGAGACCGGCGGCGCAGCCCTGGCGAAGGGCCGGGCGATGTGGGTGTGGAATACCGCCAATACCGTCAACAACATTATCAACAACGTGGGGGAGTACAGAGCGGTCCTGTTCGATTTCTGCCGCAGCCCGCATGGCAATCCGGATCACCGGATCAACAGATTGTTCTTCAGCTGCCGGGATGCCCTCCAGAGCAACCGGGATGCTCTGCGAGACTTTATCGTGGAGGCGCAGAAGAACGGCATGGAGATCGAATATCTCGACGGCGATCCCAGCTGGGCCACCTACAATCAGCACGTCGGACTGGCCCGCCTGCAGCTGGTGATGGATTTTAATGCCGGCGCTGGATCGGAAAATGAAAAAATCAGCGGCGTTCAGTTCGATGTGGAACCCTATCTGCTTAAAGCCGGCAAGGGATATCTGCCTCCTTATTGGGACACACAAAAAGACTCCGTTTGGGCCCTTTACGTCACGGCCATGGACAGCTGCCAAAAGTTCATCGACCGCTCGGATTCCACGCTTCGTTTCGGGATCGCCATCCCCCGCTGGTACGAGAACCATGTGGGCAATGCACAGTTGTACATCCTGCAATCCCTGGTGGATTATGTGGCGATCATGGATTATAATGAGAACTCGTCGGTTATCATTCGGGATGCGGAGAACGAGATCAAGAACGCCCTGATGCTGAACAAGAGCGTCTGGATAGGCGTGGAGACCAAAAATGTCTCTCCCGAGCCGGAAACGGTGAGCTTTCATGAAGAGGGTGTCTTGTATATGGAGCAAGAATTGAGCAGGGTGATGGCGGCCTATGGAGATTATCCGGCCTTCACCGGCATCGCCATTCATGCCTATCACTATTACGCCTCCCTGCCCCTCACGACCACGATCGAAGCCAGGGAGCTGAGCAGTTCCCGGACCATGCTCTTCAATGCCGCGGGAAATCCCGTCCGCAGCCGCACAACCATTCAATACCAGTTGGACGGCGCTATGCCTGTGGAGATCGCTGTCTTTAATCTACTCGGGCAAAAAGTCGCCACACTCATCAATGAAATGAACCAGCCTGGATTGCATCGGGTTACCTGGCATACAGCCGGCCATCCGCCCGGGCTCTACTTTTACCGCATGAGGACGCCGAAGGAGATTCTGACCAAAAAGATGGTGGTCATCAACTAAGTATCACATGGCATCGAGATCGTCAGGCAAAGAAAGGAGTTTGGCGATCTGATGGGTTGGCACAGCCAATCAGCATAATTTATAAAGCGATGGATTGTTCAAGCGGGACGGATTTTTTCCCGGATCACCAGGGTGGATATGGAGCGATGTACAGAGAGTTGGAGGGATTGGGGCTTTGATTTTTTACTGCGCGAGGAAAAGATTGATGAGGAGGTAGTGCGTTCGATGCGGTGCTGCCGCACTCGGGATTCAGCATCAACAGCTCTGTGCAGACTGCGTCAGATGATGCAGGCATGCAGTGTCTGAATTCGTATATTTCATGCTGTTCCTTTTCGCTGGCGCGGATGACCAAGGTTACCGAAGATGGGCAGGTGATCCGCCGGGCCGGGAAAAGTGAATGCGAGCGGGTTCCGCGGCCTGGGGATGATCGGTTCCGGAGGGGTGTCGCGCAATTTTCAGGTGTTTGATGCGCTGGAATTCCTGGTGGAGGTGACAGCGCACATACCGGATAGGGGAAAGCGCCTGATTCACTACTTAGGCTGGTATTCGGACAAGGAGCGGGGAGTACTCAAGAAAATGGAGCCATCGTCAAAGGCAAAGGCTGATGGAGATAATGCAGAGGCTGATGCGTTCCTTAAGCAGCTGCCATCCCCACAGCAGCAATTACGCGGCCAAGCATCCCGGCAGAGAGGCCTGATCGATCCAATGGTCTACGAGGGCAGCCTGCCAACGGTGCAAGGTCCGGGCCGGTGATCAAATGAATTCTTTCTCACCCGGCCAGATCTGGGCAAGGGAGAACTGCGGCCCGCGGCAGATGAAGAACTGGCGGCCGTTCTCATGGGGCATGGCATAAGAATGGTGCGTGGTCGCCGCCAGCTCAACCTGCGTGAAGCGGCCCGGCCCCTGCAGATCGGCCAGATTTTCCTCTGTCGTGCGGTGGGCGCCCATGATGATGGCCACGGTCATGGGCTGATTGAGGCGGCTCCGCCCCCACAGCCAGTAGTTGTTGTGCGGACAGAGCGCAGGCGGC
>JAKPUX010000192.1 GCA_029554865.1 bacterium
CAGGCTTCTCATGCTGGCTGCCGGCCTGGAGAAGGGCAGCGAGCACCCGCTGTCGGGCGCCATCGTGCGGGCCGCGCTGTCCCGGGGAACCAGACCGCCATCCCACAGTGAATTCGCCACGTACACCGGCAAGGGCATCACCGGTATCGTGGAAGGCCACAGGGTCGCCATCGGAAACGAGCGGCTGCTCGCAGACCTGAAGATCGAGCCGGGCACGCTCAGGTCCCGGGCGGAGCGGCTCTCGAGCCAGGGGGCGACGGTGGTATACCTGGCGGTGGATGGCCGTGTTTCAGGCGTTCTCGCCGTTGCGGACGCCGTCAAGGACACTACTCCGGAGGCAGTGCGGATGCTCCACCGCGAGGGCCTCCACCTGGTCATGCTCACGGGCGATCGCAGGGATGCTGCAGAGGCCATCGCCCAGCGGCTTGGAATCAGTGACCTGAGGGCGCAGGTGCTCCCGGCCGAGAAGGCAACCGTTATCGAGGAGCTCCAGAAACAGGGGCGGGTGGTGGCCATGGCTGGTGACGGCATCAATGATGCCCCTGCACTGGCCAGGGCCCACGTGGGAATCGCCATGGGAGGGGGGACCGAAATCGCCATCGCAAGCGCCCACGTGACACTGGTCAAGGGGGACCTGCGAGCCATCGCCAGGGCCCGACTTCTCAGCAGGGCCACCATGCGCAACATCAAGCAGAACCTCTTCTTTGCCTTCTTCTACAACCTGCTGTGTGTGCCGGTGGCAGCGGGGATCCTCTTCCCGTTCTTCGGGATCGTGCTCTCTCCCATGATTGCGGCAGCGGCCATGAGCTTCAGCTCGGTATCCGTCATCACCAATGCCATGAGGCTCCGCAACGCCGTGGTGTGAGAACGAGAAAATGCGGCACTCAACCATCAGCACTTTTGAGGTTTACTTTTATTGATAGGTATGTCATTAAGACAATCACAACAAGTGTTGTTCTGACCTCCTTTACGCCAGAAGAGGGGACAAGTCCTCTCGTGCTTTGTCCTAACAACCCAAACTTCTTCTGGCTATTTTTT
>JAKPUX010000193.1 GCA_029554865.1 bacterium
GGCTAGAGGATGAGCATGCTGTCGCCGTAGCTGAAGAACATGAACTTGTCGCGGATCGCCTTGCGATAGGCCTTGAAAACGAGGTCGCGGCCGGCGAAGGCGGAGACCAGCATGAGCAGGGTGGACTGGGGCAGGTGGAAATTGGTGATCATCCGGTCCACAATCCTGAATTCATAGGGCGGATAGATGAACTTGTCGGTCCAGCCGTGCCCGGCCTTGGCCCAGCCTTCGGAGGTGACGTTGGCCTCAAGGGCGCGTACCACACTGGTACCGACCGCGACGACCTTGTGCTTGCTGCGCATGGTCTCATTGATCGCCTCGGCCGCCTCCTCCGAGATTTCGAAGAATTCGGAATCCATCTTGTGGCGGCTGAGATCCTCTACCACCACGGCGCGGAAGCTGCCCAACCCGAGGTGGAGGGTGAGGGGCACGATCTTGATCCCCTTGGCCTTGATCTTTTTAAGCAGGGGCTCGGTGAAGTGGAGGCCGGCGGTCGGCGCGGCGACCGCACCGCGTTCCCTGGCGTAGACGGTCTGATAGCGCAGCTTGTCGCTCGGTTCCGGCTCGCGGCGAATATAGGGCGGCAGGGGCGACTTGCCGATGCGGTCGACGATCTCGTAAAAGTCGCCGCTGTAATTGAAGCGGACCACGCGCCCGCCCGAGACGGTGTTGTCGATGACGTCGCAGGCGAGTTCGTTGCCGATGGTGAGGCGATTGCCGACGCGCACCTTGCGCGCCGGTTTGACCAGCACTTCCCAGAGTCCCTGTTCGAGCTCGCGCAAGAGAAAGACCTCGACGCGGGCGTCGGTCTTGTCCTTGCTCCCTTCGAGGCGGGCTGGGAAGACCTTGGTCTGGTTGATGACCAGGCTGTCGCCCTTCTCCATGTAATCGATGACATCGGCGAAAATGCCCTCCTCCATGGTGCCGCTCTCGCGGTTGAGGATCATCAGGCGGCACTGGTCACGCTCGTCGCTGGGGTACTGGGCGATCAGTTTGTCGGGCAGATTATACTTGAAATCGGACAATTTCATCGCGGCGATTCCTCCTCTGTAGAGTGCAGAATCCGGATCGCACCGGATTCCTCGAGATAGAGCAAAGGCTCATTTCAAGAAAAAGCCCGCAGGGGCTGCGGCTGCTAGTCGAACAGCTGCTGCTGACGGGCGCCGCCGTGACGGCGGTGGAAATGGGTATAGGCCGCGTCGGTGGCGGTGCGTCCGCGCGGCGTCCGGTTGAGAAAGCCGGACTGGATCAGATAAGGTTCGTAGAGCTCCTCGATGGTATCGGGCTCTTCCCCGATGGCGACGGCCAGGGTGTTGAGTCCGACCGGCCCGCCGCTGAATTTATCGATCACGGTCAGGAGGATGCGTTTGTCCATCTCATCCAGGCCGCTCTCATCGACGTCGAGGCGCTGCAGAGCCGAGGCGGCGCGTTCAAGGGTGATCTCCTCCTCGCCGAGGATTTGCGCAAAGTCGCGGATGCGGCGCAGCAGGCGGTTGGCCACGCGCGGGGTGCCGCGGGAGCGCCGGGCGATTTCGAGCGCGGCGGCCGGATCGATCTTTTTGCCGAGGATCCTGGCCGAGCGCAGGACGATCTCGCAGAGCCGTTCGGGCTCATAGAAATCGAGGCGAAACGAGACCCCGAAGCGGGCGCGCAGGGGTGAGGTGAGCAGGCCGGCGCGGGTGGTGGCCCCGACAAGGGTGAAATGGGGCAGTTTGAGCTGGATCGAGCGGGCGTTGGCCCCCTTGTCGAGGATAATATCGAGCTTGAAATCCTCCATCGCCGGGTAGAGATACTCCTCGACGACGCGGTTGAGGCGGTGGATTTCGTCGATGAAGAGGACGTCGTGCTCCCCGAGATTGGTGAGCAGGCCGGCGAGGTCGCCGGCGCGCTCGAGGGTCGGGCCGGAGGTCAGGCGGATCTGGCTGCCCATCTCCCTGGCGATGATATGGGCCAGGGTGGTCTTGCCGAGGCCGGGCGGGCCGTAAAAGAGGACGTGGTCGAGGGCCTCCTGGCGCGCCCGGGCCGCCTGAATGAAGATATGGAGGTTCTCCTTGAGCTTGTCCTGGCCGATGAATTCGCCGAACCGCTCCGGGCGCAGGGTCGCGTCGAATTCCCGTTCGCCGTTCAGGGCTTCCGGATATGTGGGGCGGTCGCTTTGATTCACCATGCTCCTTCAGCTCAGCCCTGCAGGGCTGAACGCAGCAACTCTTCCAGTTCCGCACCCTCTCCCAGCCGGGCCGCGGCTTTTTCCAGGGCCTTTTGCGCCTCGAGCCTGCTGAAACCGAGCCCGGTCAAGGCCTGAAGAGCCTGTTCGGAGAGCCCGGAGGCCAGAGCGGGAGCCGGGGCGGCCGTGATACCGCCCTTTTGCAGCTGCTGGGCCGCCTTTTCCTTGAGGTCGAGGATCATGCGCTGGGCGGTCTTTTTTCCGAGGCCGGGGATGCGGGTGAGGGCGGCTTCGTCGCCGCGGGCGATCCAGCTGTAGAGCTCCTCGGCCCGGCAGCCGGAGAGAATGGCCAGGGCCGAGCGCACCCCGATGCCCGAGACCGAGAGCAGGAGCTGGAAGAGCTCCTTCTCGGCGGGGGTGGCGAAGCCGATCAGGATGAGGGCATCCTCGCGGACGTGGAGATAGGTGTGGAGGAGGACGCTCTCGCCCACCCCGGGCAGGGCGGCATAGGTGGAGAGGGGGATGAGGATTTCGAGCCCCAGCCCCTCGCGGTCGACGACGACATGGGTCGGCTGCTTGTCGGTCAATATGGCGCGGACGAATGAGATCATAACCGGAGCACCGCCTCTCAGGATCGGGTCCTGCGCATGCTGCTCTGCCCGCGCAGGGCGTGGCAGAGGGCGATGGCCAGGGCATCGGAGACATCGAGGGATTCACCGCTGAGGGTGATCCCGAGCAGCTGCATAACCATATAACGCACCTGTTCCTTGGCCGCGCTGCCTCGGCCGGTGACGGCCATTTTCACTTCCGAGGGTGAATAGGCGGAGACAGGCACCCCCCCATTCAAGGCTGCCAGGACGGCGGCGGCGCGCGCCTGCCCCAGCAGCAGCGAGGATCGGGCGTTACGGGCGTAAAAGATATCCTCGAGTGCAACCTGGTCCGGCCGGTGCAGGGCGATGAGCTGCGCGACCTCATCGTAGATCAGTTTGAGCCGCGCGCTGAAGTCGTCGCAGCTGCGGGTGCGGATGGCCCCGCAGGCGACATGACGGGGCGCCTCGCCGGCAGAGATGGCGACGATTCCATAGCCGGTGATCTGGCTGCCCGGGTCGATCCCCATCACCACCATCTCGGCCTAATCTTCCATCTCTTCCAGGGTTTTTTCGTCGATGTCAAAGTTGGCATAGACGTTCTGGATATCTTCGTGTTCCTCAAGGGCATCCATCAGCTTGATCACCGATTCGGCAGCCTTGCCCTCGACCTTGACCTGGTTGGCCGGTTCCATGGTGATTTCGGCCGATTCGTAGCCGATCTTGGCCGCCTCGAGGGCCTTCTTGACCGCCTCGAGCTTGTTCACCTCGGTGGTGACGCGGAAATACTCCTCCTCGGCGGCGATGTCATCGGCGCCAGCGTCGAGGGTGGCCATCATGAGATCGTCCTCGGTGGTATTCTTGCTCGGGACCATGATGACGCCTTTTTTGGAGAACATCCAGGCCACGCTGCCTGATTCGCCGAGGGCGCCGTTGTACTTGGAAAGGAGGTGGCGGATCTCGGCTACGGTGCGGTTCTTGTTGTCGGTGAGCACCTCCATATAGACCGCGACGCCGCCGGGTCCGTAGCCTTCGTAGGTGATCTCTTCATAGTTGACCCCCGGCAGTTCGCCGGTGCCGCGCTTGACGGCGCGGTCGATGTTGGCGGCCGGCATGTTGGCGGCCTTGGCGGCCAGCACCGCGGTGCGGAGGCGTGGATTGGAGGTCTCATCGCCGCCGCCGTGGCGCGCCGCGATGGTTATTTCCTTGATCAACCGGGTGAACGCGCGCCCGCGGGCGGCGTCCGTCTTTTCCTTCTTGCGTTTGATGGTTGCCCACTTGGAGTGGCCTGACATAATGCCTCCTAAAAATAAACCCGCCACCCCCTCATGGGATAACGGGCAATACCTTGAACCGGCGGTTATTTCATGCGATCAGTATCCGCAGCAGATGACGTTCAAACGGGATTAAAATGGCGTTAAATATAATAAAAAAATGGCTTAAAATCAATAAATATTTTAGGGGTTTTCCCAGTCTGCACTGCCGGAATCCGGCGGGGGGAGATAAAAGATGTTCAACTGGGGGGTGAATTCGTGCACGAGGGAGCGGACGATCCAGGCCCCGTTGAAGCCCTTGTTGACGGCGCGCTGTTGCAGGGAATCGGCGGAAGTGCGCGTCAGGCAGTCGCCGAGACGAAGCTTGTAGTAGGGGTTGTCGAAGAGCAGGTAGCTGTTTTCAGGGAAATAGGTGCGGGCGTCGTCGCGGGCGCGCCGGGCCTCGCTCTCGTCCCGGGTGGCCATGAGCTGGACGCGGAAACCCTCGACCATGCGGCTGCTGTCAACCTCGGCCTTGCTCTTGATCCGGCTGAGCAGCTCGCCGCCGCTGATCGCTTCGCCGCGGCTGGTGGTGAAATCCGAGAGGAAGGAGCCCAGTCCGGCGGCATCCCACTCCTCCTCCTGCTCCAGGGCGGAATCAGGGGCGGCCGCGCCCGGCAGCGGGGCGACGGGCGGCGTGGAGGTGCGCTCCTGGGCGGAGACGGCTCCGCCGGCGAGCGCGATGACGATAAAAAGCAGGCCATACCAACATTTTTTCATGGAATTCTCGCTCAACTTGTCGCGTTATTCAATGTACGCGGAATTTATCAATAATAGCGCACAAAATCAACGAAAATATCCCTTGACTATCAGGAACAAAGAGCTTATAATACCTACTACCCCTGGCAGCATCATAAGGAGATCAAGATGAGCGATACATCGTCAGGATTGATGGATGACATGGAGCTTCTCGAGGCGGACCAGCTCGATGACCTGACCCGCGATCTGGAGAAACATATCGTCGAGGACCCCACCGATCTCCGTTCCCTGCTCATGCTCGGGAACGGCTACTATCTGCGCGGAAAGATCGGCGCCGCCATCCAGACTTTCCAGAAGGCGGTGAGCGTCAACCCGCGCCTCCCCTATGCCTATTACTATTTGGGGGTCTCCTACTACCGCGCGATGCAGCTCGATGAAGCCATCGCGGCCCTCGAGCAGTCGATCGCCTCCTCCCCGACCATGATCATGGCCCACTACTGGCTGGGGATGGCCTATTACCACAAGGGGCTCTATTTCAAGGCCCGCACCGCCTTCGAGACCCTGCTCGAGAGCAACCGTGAATCGGTCATCGGCCACTATCATGCCGCCCTCGCCTGCATGGCAGACCAGGCCTATGAATGCGCCCTCGAGCATCTGCAGCGTCTGGCCATGGCCGGCCATCGCGACCCCCACGTCATGCTCTACCTCGGCAACGTCTATTTCCGGCTCAATCGCACCCGCGAGGCCATCGCCGCCTATCAGGAGGGGCTCGCAATCCATCCGGACAACCGTCTCCTGCGCGACGCCCTGGAACACCTCACCGAGGTCCAGGAGCCCTGATGAGGAGGACGGCCAAGGCACCGGACCGCCACTGCCGTATTATGCTTGATCGCACAGAATCTTCCGTCAAGGGAGCGAATCCTTTGCACGGCCTGTTCCATCCAACCGGAAAGAGAGCAGACTGAACCCTTTACCAGCGCAGACGGAGGTTTGTATGTCGACCTTAAAAGCCCCATGGCAGACGATGGCCAAGTCCCCCCGGCATCCCCTGATCGATGTCGAGGAGCCCAATCTCATGCGCGATGTCTTTCCCTACGATCAGATCCCGCGCACGGTATTCGACGGCATTACGGTCGACGCCCGGCCGGCCGCGGAGATCTGGATGACCGACACCACCTTCCGCGACGGCCAGCAGGCGCGCACCCCCTTCACCGTCGAGCAGGCCTCCACCCTTTTCGATCTCATCCACCGCCTCTCCGGCCCCAACGGCGTCATCCGCCAGTCCGAGTTCTTCATCTATTCCGACCGCGACCGCGAAATCCTCGAGGAGGTGCGCAGCAAGGGCTATCGCTTCCCCGAGGTGACCGCCTGGATCCGCGCCAATCCCGCCGATTTCGAGCTCGTGCGCCGGGCCGGACTCAAGGAGACCGGGCTGCTGACCTCGATCTCCGACTATCACATCTTTCTCAAGTTCAAAAAGAGCCGCCGCCAGGTGCTCGACGACTTTATGAAAGTGGTGCGCGCCGCTGCCGAGGCCGGCCTTGAGGCCATCCGCTGCCACTACGAGGATGTCACCCGCGCCGACTTTTGGGGCGCCGTCGTCCCCTTCACCGAGGAGCTGATGGATTTCTCCGCCCACAGCGGCCTGCGCATCAAGATCCGCCTCTGCGACACTATGGGCTACGGACTGCCCTATGCCGACGCCGCCCTGCCGCGCTCGGTGCCCAAGCTCATCTACTACCTGCAGCGCGAATTCGGCATCCCCTCCCGCGACCTTGAATGGCACGGCCACAACGATTTTCACAAGGTCCATATCAACGGCGTCGCCGCCTGGCTCTCCGGGGCCTCCTCGGTCAACGGCACCATCCTCGGCTTCGGCGAACGCACCGGCAACTCCCCGCTCGAGGCCCTGGCGGTCGAATACGCCTCGCTCACCGGCTCGACCAACGGCATGGATCTCGCCGCCATCACCGGGATCGCCGACTATATGCGCAGCATCGGCACGGTCATCGCCCCCAATTACCCCTTCGTCGGCTCCAATTTTAACGTCACCATGGCCGGGATCCACGCCGACGGGGTGATCAAGAATGAAGAGATTTATAACATTTTCGACACCGGCAAGATCCTCAACCGCCCGCTCGGCGTCCACATCACCGACCGCTCCGGCATCGCCGGGGTCGGCTTCTGGGTCAGCCAGCAGCTTCAGCAGCAGGGCAAGCCGCCGGTGGACAAGCGCGACCCGCGCGTGGCCAAAATCTTCGAGTGGATCGAGGCGCAGTACGCCGACGGACGGGTCACGGCCATCTCCCAGGAGGAGATGCAGCAGCAGTTCCAGCTCCATTTTAATCAGACCGCCTGATCGCACGGAGGTCAGGCCACTCCATCACCCGCATGAGCGCGCGGCGCCGAACGCCGCGCGGCCTTCATCATGGTCGTGAATGCCCGGAATTCTCCGGCACCCGCAACATCGGCAAAAACGGCTCCCCTTGGGTCCCCGGACCGGACTCAGGGGGAGATCGCTGCATTGTTTGTTTACGGCTCCCTCAATGACGACCATCACTTCCGCCTGTTAACCGGAATGAGCCTGGAGGGGATCCCGGCCAGGCTCGCCAACTTCCGGCGCATCCACCCCAAAAACGCGTTCGCTTTTGCTGTCCCCTGGAGCGGCGGCCACATCGAGGGACGGCTCCTCTCCGGGGTCACCCCCGCCCTGCTCGCCAAACTCGATGAATACGAATCAGCCGGCTCACTCTACGAGCGCCTCATCGTCGAGGTCGAGGCCGGCGGCCGCAAGCAGCAGGCCTGGATCTACATCGCCGATCCAGAGGCCATCCGCCCCTGGCTGGAACGCGGCTTCGCCGAGCGCGACCGCATCGAGGCCTTTGTCGAGCAGAGCGTACACCGCTATCTCGAGACCAAAGCGGACCGCTGCCCCCTCGGCGGCCGCAGGGCCCTCGCCCTGGCCGTCACCGGTGAGCTGCTCTCCGAGGAGATTCAGGGGCTGCTCAGCCAGGCCCTCGAGGATGAACAGCTCGCCCCCTGGCTGATCAAACACGAAATCGAAAAGGCCGACCTCCCCGGCCTGGAATGGCTCGAGGGCGACCGCAAGGCCCGCCCCTTCGCCGGGGCCTACATGAGCCTGGCGCTCAGGTTGATGATTTTCAACCAGATCGAAACCAGGTTCAGGCACAATTTCCGCGGACTGACCCGCACCGGTGAAGAGCTCTACGAACGCAGCCTCTCCGCCCTCATGGCCCTCAAGCTCCTCGTCGACCAGGGCCCGGCCCTGAAGGAGTTGATTGCCCGGCAGGGGGTCGACACCTTCCGCCCCGATTTCACCTATCCCGATTACGCCGTCGCCGCTCTCTTCATCGCCGAGGAGCTTTGGCAGGAGGAGCGCGCCCGCGCCACAGCCGCCTGGGTCGATGACCACCGCCAGCCCGGCGACACCCCCCTCGGCGCTGAACTCGAATTCTCCCAGCTCGGAGTGCGCGCCATCGGCGCCCGGGAAAACGCGGACCCCCTCTTCGACGGCTTTTACTATTTCCACGACTTTGACCTCGCCCGCCGCGGCTGGAAGCTCGGCGCCCACATCGACGACCACGGCTTCGCCGCCGCCCGCGGCCAGCGCGCCCGCGGCTTTCTCGAACTCGCCTTCGGCCGCTACCGCCTCTACGGCGATGTCTCCAAACCCGCCACCCGGGATCCCTGGGTGCTGGCCCAGCTCATTGACCTGGCCGCCCGCTATATCGACGTCAAACCCCACAGCCTCCACCTCAGCATCCAGGCCGATGAAAACATCCCCTTCAAACGGCTCGAGAATCCCGAATACTTCATCTGCCTGCTCTTGCTCGGCGGCGATCTGCGCGAGGACAGCAGCGGCCGCCTGCGCGAGATGCGCATTTTCCATGGGGAGATCCTCCATCCCGAGACCGGCCTCCATCTCTCCCGCCTCAACCGCCACCACCAGCGGCCCGGTGAGGAGAGCACCCTCCCGGTGGTCGAGTACCAGTTCGCCCGGCTCCATTACGAATACGACTATCAGCCGCTCATCCTCGCCCTCAAGGGCTTTCAGCGCCGGGCTAATCCCTGGCCCTTCAAGGGCTGCACCGGGTGCCCCGAACAGGAGCGGCACCAGGATCTGGAGACCGCCCTCAAGCAGTGGGCCGCCTTCCCGAGCCCGATTTCGCAGCGCTGCTGCGACGATTTTCTCGAAATCGTCCGCGCCGGACTCGAAGAAGAGGCTGCCGCCGCCGGCGAGCGCTATACCCGCTACGTCCACAGCCATCTGGAGGCGATAGCGGCCCAGCTGCAGCGCCGCAACCAACGTATCCATGATTACCACCAGCGCCTGCGCCGGCCCGAACCGGTGCAGGGCATTACCTGACAGCCCGGCCGCCGCCACACGCCGGCAGCGGGGACCCATGAACCGTATTACAAAGAGGAGCAATTATGCAGACCGAGGTCATCGAACGCGCCAAAGAACACTTTGCCAGGATCGTCACCGACCAGCTCGCCCGCGTCGAACGCATGAAGCAGGGGCAGGAGCCCGCCGATTTCGCCTCCCTTAAGCCAATCATCATCGGCTTTTGCTGGGGCGACGGCATCGGCCCGATCATCTCCCGCGAAACCCAGCGCGTGCTGGAATACCTCCTCAAGGAGGAGATCGAGAAGGGCAAAGTGGACTTTCGCGTTATCGAGGGGCTGACCATTGAAAACCGGGTCAAACACCTCAAGGCCATCCCTGATGATGTGCTGGCCGAACTCAAGGCCTGCCATGTCATTCTCAAGGCGCCGACCACGACGCCGGAGAAAGGCGGGCCCTATCCCAATATCGAGAGCGCCAATGTGGCCATGCGCCGCGAACTGGATCTTTTCGCCAATGTGCGGCCGGTCAAGGTGCCGAAGGACAATATCGACTGGATCTTTTACCGCGAAAACACCGAGGGGGCCTATATCCTCGGCAGCAAAGGCATCCAGGTCACCCCGGATCTGGCCATCGATTTCACCGCCACCACCCTGCAGGGCTCGGAGCGCATTATCCGCATGGCCTTCGACTATGCCGCCAGAAACAACATCAACAAGGTGACGGTGGTGACCAAGGCCAATGTGATCAAGACCACCGACGGCCTCTTTCTCGAAACCGCCGAACGCATCGCCAAGGAGTATCCGGCGGTCAAATGGGACGCCTGGTACATCGACATCATGACCGCCAAGCTGATCGATCCCAAGCGCCGCACCCAGTTCCGCGTTGTGGTTCTGCCCAACCTTTATGGCGACATCATCACCGATGAGGCGGCCGAGTTCCAGGGCGGGGTCGGCACGGCCGGCAGCGCCAACATCGGCACCCGCTACGCCATGTTCGAGGCCATCCACGGCTCGGCCCCGCGCATGATCGACGAGGGGCGCGGCGAGTACGCCGATCCCTCCAGCCTCATCCGCGCCGCCGCCATGATGCTGCGCCACATCGGCATCAGCGACAAGGCCGAACAGCTCGAGATGGCCCTCGACATCTGCAGCCAGTTCGAGAAAGAGGTGGTGATCACCGGCCGCGAGGACGGGGCTACCGGCCGCGCCTTCTGCGACTATCTGCTCGAGACCGTCAAGGATCCCTACCTGAAGAAACGCTGGCAGGCCCAGGCCCGCTGATCCGGTCCACAGCTCCCGCCTGCTGAGCAGGCGGGAGCGCCCCTTTTCACACGAGGAGCACTATGAACGTCGCCCTTTTCATACCCTGCCTGTCCGAACACATGTTTGCCGAATCGGCCCTCTCCATGGTCAAGGTGCTCGACCATTTCGGCATCCGCATCGACTATGTGGAGGATCAGACCTGCTGCGGCCAGCCGGCCTTCAACTCCGGCTACCGCAAGGAGATCGTCCCGGTGGCGGAGCGCCTCATCCGCCTCTTTGAAGGGCATGAATATGTGGTGGCGCCCTCCGGCTCCTGCACCGCCATGGTGCGGGTCTTTTACAGGGAGCTGGAGATCGACCCGGCCCTCAAGCCGGAGCTCGAGAGCCTCAGCCACCGCATCTTCGAGTTCACTGAATTCCTCGTCGATGTCGCCAAGGTGGCCACAGTCGACGGCTCCTTTCCCCACCGCGTCACCTATCACGACTCCTGCCACCTCCTGCGCGAGCTCGGGGTGCGGGAGCAGCCGCGCCGGCTGATCCGCGCCATCAGCGACATCGATTTTGTCGAGATGGAAAAGCCCGACACCTGCTGCGGCTTTGGCGGCACTTTTTCCTACAAGATGGCCGAGATCTCGCTGGCGATGGTGGAGCGCAAATGCCGCTACATCGAGGCCAGCGGCGCCGACTATGTGGTCGGCGCGGATTCGAGCTGTCTGATGAATATCGACGGCTGGCTGCGCAAACACAACATGCACGCCCGCGGGCTGCATATCGCCGATCTCCTCGCCCGCAGCCTGGGATTGGCATAAAGATTATTCTCAAAGATACAAACGCACAAAGAATTTGAAAAATAATCTCTCACTGAGGCACAGAGGCGCAAAGAAAGAAAGTAAAAACCAGTCAACTTTTATGGTAATATGGCAAAAAGAGCTGGCAATGCCTGACTTTTTATCTCTGTGTCCTCCGTGCCCCCGTGTGAAATTTGCTTTGTGTCCGTTCCGCCGTTTGATATTGTTAAATTTGGAGTGAGTGATGCACACCTCCCCCATCCACACCAAAACCTATCTCCACGAAGCCCTGGCGGATAGCCGGCTGCGCGAGGCGGTCGACAAGGCGACCCAGACCGCCCTCAAAAAGCGCGCCGACAAGGTGGAACAGCTCCCCTGGTGGGAGGAGCTCCGCCACCAGGCCCACCAGACCAAAAAGGAGACCCTCGACCACCTCGACCGCTATCTCGAGCTCTTTGAGGAGAACTGCCAGAAGAACGGCATCGTGGTCCACTGGGCGCGGGATGCGGAGGAGGCGCGCACCATCATCCTCGAGCTCATGCGCGAAAAGCAGGTGCAGAGCGTGGTCAAGTCCAAGTCCCTGACCACCGAGGAGCTCGATCTCAACCACTTCCTCAGTGCCAACCACATCGAGTCCCTGGAGACCGACCTCGGCGAGTATATCGTCCAGCTCCTCGATCAGATCCCCTCCCACCTCACCGCGCCGGCCCTCCATCTCACCCGCGTCGACGTCGGCAGGATCTTTCATGAAAAACTCGGCGTGCCCTATACCGAGGATCCCGATGCCCTGCTCCAGATCGCCCGCGCCCGCCTGCGCGAGAAATTCCTCAACGCCGACATGGGGATCTCCGGGGTCAATTTCGCCATGGCCCGCGAAGGGAGCTTTTGCGTGGTCGAAAACGAAGCCAACGGCTTTCTCACCGTCGGCCTCCCGCGCATCCATCTGGCCGTGATGGGCATCGAAAAGCTCATTCCCGATCTGGCCAGCCTGCCCCCCTTTCTCAAGCTGCTGCCGGTCAGCGCCACCGGGCAAAAGGCGACCAGCTACCTGCATATCATCGGCGGACCGCGCAGGGCATCGACCGGCGAGGGGCCCGAGGAGGTCCACCTCCTTCTGCTCGACAACGGCCGCTCCCGCATTCTCGCCGACGGCCAGCTGCGCGAGACCCTCTGCTGCATCCGCTGCGGAGCCTGCCTCAACGTCTGCCCGATCTACCAGCAGGTGGGCGGCCATGCTTACGGCTGGGTCTATATGGGGCCGATCGGCATCACCCTTATCCCCCAGTATCTCGGCGAGGCCGAGGGACGTTACGCCCCCTACCTATCCAGCCTCTGCGGCGCCTGCTTCGAGATCTGTCCGGTGCGCATCAACATCCCCCACCACCTCCTCAAGCTGCGCAGCCGGGTGGTCGAAACCGGAAACTCCGGCTGGATGGAGCGGCTCGCCTTCCGCGGCTTCGGCTGGCTCGCCAGCCATCCCCGCATCTATCGCATCGCCACCTGGTTCCCGGGCAAGTTCCAGCAGCTGCTGCCCGGGGAGCGTGCCTTCCCGGTGCCCGGCTATAGCCAGAAGCGCGCCCTCGGGCGCTTTGACGGCCGGGGATTCCGCAACCGCTATAACTCCTGGCTCAGAAAACGGCCGCAACCAAGCTCATCCCAGGAAAAGGAGGCCCGGTCATGACCCAGGCACGTGAAGCGATCCTGGCGCGGGTGCGCGCCGCCCTCGAGCATCCCTCCCACCTGCCCGAAGCTCCGGCGGACACCGCCGCCCGCATCGCGGCGCAGATGGCGGCCGCGACCCCGGCGGACCGCAGGGGGCTGGCCAACCAGTTCAAGAAGGAGGTCGAGACCGTCTCGGGCGAGTGTTATATCCTGACCAGCGCGGATGCGGCGGCCGACAAGCTGATCGAACTGCTCGAGCTCGCCCCGGCCGCCAAACTGGCTCTGGATGGCGATCCCCTCAGCGCCGCGGTGGCGGCCAAGCTCAAGGGGACGACCCATTTCGATGCCGCCGCCCTCCCGCCGGAGGAGCGCCGCAAGCGCCTGCCGCCGGTGCCGACCGCGCTGGTGACCGCCGATTTCGGCATCGCCGACACCGGCACCCTGGTCGTGCGTTTCGACGCCGCCCGCTCGGGCTGGAGCCA
>JAKPUX010000197.1 GCA_029554865.1 bacterium
TCCGCCTCCTCGCCCGCACCAATTCGGAAGAGGTGACCGGCGAATCGAGCGGCTACGTGGTGGGCTATGCCGCCGCTGCGGTGGAGTGGCCGCGGTCATGAGGGAGCGCATTGCCCTGATCGGAGCGGGCAGGGTCGGCAGCAGCCTCGCCGGCGCCCTCCATCATGCCGGTCTGGAGGTGGAATTCATCGTCGACCGCGACGCCGCGGCGGCGCGAGCGGCCGCAGCGCTGTGCGGAGCGGTCCCGGCCGTCACCCTGGCCGCCCTGCCGGAGGGCGGGCCTGCGCTCATTTTCCTCACCGTCCCGGACGACGCCATCGCCGCGGCCGCAGCCGAGCTGGCCGCAGCCGCGAAAGCAGGGCCCGGGACCGCGGTCGTCCACTGCTCGGGCTCGCTCCCGGCCGCCATCCTGGCGCCCCTGCGGCCTCACACCCGCCGGCTCGCCTCCATGCACCCCCTGCAGAGCTTCGCCGGCCGCAAGCAGGAGTGGCGGCGCTGGCGCGGCATCCATATCGCCCTCGAGGGCGAGGAGGAGACCGTGGTGCTTCTCGAGGAGATCGCGCGGCGGCTGCAGAGCCGCCCTTTTCGCCTCACCGCCGGGGCCAAAATAGACTATCACATCGCCTGCGTCCTGCTCTCCAACTGCCTGGTCGGACTCTATGATGCAGCCGACGAACTACTCGCAGGGGTGGAGCTGCCGGCGGAAGAGAAGCGGGCGATGACCGAACCCCTGCTGCGGAATACCATCGCCAACGTCATCGCCTCCGGCCCGGGTGCGGCCCTGACCGGACCGGTCTCGCGCGGCGACACCGGCACCATCACTGCCCACCTCCGCGCCCTGGCGGCGGAGCGGCCCGGCCTCCTCGAACTCTACCGCACCCTCTCCCTCCGCCTGGTGAAATTGGCGGAACAAGAGGGCCGGCTGACGCTGTTACAAAGTGAACAGCTCCGCAAACTGCTCAATCATCCCGACGAATGACGCCATGCCCTTAAACCTGCGCAAACGAAGCGATCTGGAAAAGATCGAAGAGACCATTCTCGCCCCCTGGGCGGCCCGGAGCACCCGCTTCGCTCCGACCCGCCTCCATGCGGAGCCGGAACACGCCTATCGCACCGCCTTTCAGCGTGACCGCGACCGCATCATTCACTCCAGGGCCTTCCGGCGCCTCAAGCACAAGCGTCAGGTCTTCCTCACCCAGTCGGGCGACCATTACCGCACCCGCATCACCCACACCCTGGAGGTCTCACAGCTCTCGCGCACCATGGCGCGGACCCTGGGGGTCAACGAGGAACTTGCGGAGGCGATCGCCCTCGGCCATGATCTCGGCCACACCCCCTTCGGCCATATCGGCGAGGTGGTCCTCCACGACATTCTCAGCGGGACCGACACCCTCGATGGAACCCTTCCGGCCCGGGATGGCGGGGGATTCAAGCACAACTATCAGAGCCTCCGCGTTGTCGAGGTCCTTGAAAAAAAATATGCCTGGGACGGCCTCAACCTCACCGCCGCTGTACGCGAGGGCATTCTCAAACACACCCGCCTGCGCCGCCAGGCGATCAACTATCCCGGTTTCAACCTCGAAGGGCTGCATTACGAACTCGACAATGCCACCACCATCGAGGGGCAGATCGTCGCGGTCTGCGACGAGATCGCCCAGCGCACCCACGATCTCGAGGACGGTATCCGCGCCGGATTCGTCAGCCTCGAACGTGTCCGCGAACTGCCGATCATTCGCGAAATCGACCGCCGCGCCGGCCTGAAGCTGGACGATCGCTTCATCTACCGCAACACTCTCATCCGCAGCCTGGTCAATTTTCTCGTCACCGACGTGATGGAAGCCACCCTCGGACGCATCGACACTTTTATGGGCCTCACCGGGCGGAGCAGCCATTTCGATACCCTGCTGGTCTGGTTCAGCGACCGGGTCAATCCCCTGCAGGAGGAACTCGACCGCTTCATTGCCAGCGAGATCATCCGCATCGCCTCGGAGGAGCGCAGCGATGACCAGGCGCGCGAAGTCATCCGCACCCTCTTCAGAAGCTACTTTCTTCAGCCCGGTCTCCTCCCTGACTATCGCCTCGCCCCGGTGCTCACGGGGGAGGGCAAGGAACTGCGTAAAGACAGTTCCTTCCTGCGCGCCATCGCCGACCATATCGCCGGCATGACCGACAATTACGCCGAACTGGAGAACCGGCGCATCAGCGAGGCCCGCCATGAGCGTTGACCTCCAGCTGCAGGATATCTGCTTCCGCTACACCGGCATCGGCGCCTCTGACCGCATGATCCTCGACCACATCACCCTCAATCTCGGCGGCGCGCCCGGCTGCACCGCCATCGTCGGGCCGAGCGGATCGGGCAAGACCACCCTCATCCAGCATTTCACCGGGCTGCTGCGGCCGTCCTCCGGCACGGTGCGGGTGGAGGGAGAGGATATCTGGGCCAGGGGCTATGACCACACCCTGCTGCGCCGCCGCATCGGCCTGGTTTTCCAGTTCCCCGAGGGACAGCTTTTCGAGGAGAGCGTCGCCCGCGACGTCGCCTTCGGCCCGCTCAACCTGGGCTGGAGCGAAGAGCGTATAGATGCCGCGGTCGAAAAGGCGCTGCGGCAGGTCCGCCTCGATCCGGTGCGCTTCCGGGATCGCTCCCCCTTCAATCTCAGCGAGGGTGAGAAGCGGCGGGTGGCCATTGCCGGGGTGCTCGCCATGGAACCCGAGATGGTTGTGCTGGATGAGCCCACGGCCGGGCTCGATCCCCGCGGCCTGCGCAGCGTCGAGGAACTGATCGAGGGGCTCATCGATCAGGGCACCGCGGTGGTGCTCATCACCCACAACATGGATTTCGTCAACGACCTGGCCAGGCGGGTCCTGTTGATGATCAGCGGTCGCATCGCTTATGACGGCCCCCCGGCGGCGCTCTTCGCCGAACCGACCCTGCTGCAGGCGGGGAGTCTGGAGGAGCCCCTCTTTCTCCGGGAGCGGGCGGCCCGCGGCGCGCACTGGCCGGCTCATTTCCGCCAGGCCGGCAGCCTGCGCGCCCTGCTCAGGATTGTGCGAAAATAATACAACCGGCTTGAATCTGAACAACCGCCGCGGTGTCCAACACCCCTGCATCCCGTATGGCCGCGGGGGAGGGCCTCCGCCATTACGGCCGATCCGCCTAAGTCTTTGTCAGAAAAGTATTTAATAAATCCTAAATTATGCCGTGGTTGTGACCTGAGTCAATCGCCATGGGGAGGTCATGGCGTAGTATTTGCAGGTGCTGTCCAGGAGTG
This sequence comes from bacterium, assembly GCA_029554865.1. Lineage (GTDB taxonomy): Bacteria > Zhuqueibacterota > Zhuqueibacteria > Residuimicrobiales > Residuimicrobiaceae > JAKPUX01. The sequence continues at coordinate 3,273 of JAKPUX010000197.1, forward strand.
GGGAGAAATGTGCCGGGAGGTAGCATCATGAATTATCTGGACGAGCTTCAGTTGTCAGACTTGCAGCAGGAAGTAGAGCAGCAAAGACCCGACCTTTCCTTCTTTGAGACCTACTACCCCAAGCTGAGCCGCAGTCCGGAAATCCAGAAAATCTACAGTCTCATCGACAAGATCGCCCGCAGCAACGCCACGGTGCTGATCCAGGGTGAGACCGGAACGGGCAAGGAGCTGATTGCGGGTGCGATTCAGGCCCAGAGTCTGCGCAGCCGTGAGCCCTATGTGACGGTGAACTGCGCCGCCCTGCCGGAGCATCTGCTCGAGAGCGAGCTCTTCGGCCATGAACGCGGGGCCTTCACCGGGGCGGTTTCCAGCCATGTCGGCAAGTTCGAACAGGCCGACGGCGGCACCCTTTTTCTGGATGAAATCGGAGACATGCATCCCTCCACCCAGGCGAAGATCCTGCGGGTTCTACAGGAACAGGCCTTTGTCCGGGTGGGAGGACAGCGCACGATCAATGTTGATGTCCGTATCATTGCCGCCACCAACAGGGATCTGTGGGAGGAGATGGAATCAGGAAGGTTTCGCACCGACCTCTATTACCGCCTCAATGTGGTCACTCTGCACGTGCCCCCGCTGCGGGAACGCAGCGAGGATATCCTCATCCTGGCCGACTATTTCCGTCACAAATTCGCAGCGGAGATCAAGAAACAGGTGGGCGATTTCGACGATGAAACCCGGCTGCTTCTGGCCAACCACTCCTGGCCGGGGAATATCCGCGAACTGCGCAACCTGATCGAGCGGGCCGTGCTGGTGGTCAATCCCAACCACACCGTCACGGCCAAGGATCTGGCGATGACCGGCAAGGATTATTTCGCCGCCGGCGGACGCGACCGGCGCCGCGACGAGAAGCGCGGCCCCAGCCTCTTCACCCTCAACCTTGAGGAGCTGGAACGCACGGCCATCACTATCGCTCTGCAGCGCAGCCGCTGGGTGCAGAAGGAGGCCGCCGCACTGCTCGGCATCTCGCCGCGCGCCCTGAACTACAAAATAACCCAGTACAAAATATCGCACGCGAGCTGGCGCAAGAATTCGGCCTGACCCTGCCGGCTTTTACCCCGCCCGCTCAACGCCAATCCGGCGGAGCCCCCGCTGCTCCGCTCTCATCCTTGTATCATAACGGCATGACCATCCCTATGAACTGGAAATTCCTTGTTTTTGTCACCCTTCTGGGCGCCGCGCTGGCCGCTGCAGGGGACAACTCGATCTCGATCACCTGGTCCCGCAACACCGAGCCGGACCTGCTCGGCTACCGCCTCCATTTCGGCACCCGCCCCGGCGCCTACACGGCTTCCCGGGATCTAGGCGACGTCACCACCTACACCCTCACCGGACTGGCCGCCGATACCACCTACTATATCGCCCTCACCGCCCTCGATCACTGGGGCAACGAGAGCGGCTATTCCAATGAGGTCGAGGCCGCCCCCGAAGGCGGCGGAGGAGGGGGCGGCAACCCGGCCGTGCCGCGCCGGTTCGAACTCGAGAGCGCCTACCCCAATCCCCTCCGCCACGGCAGCGCCGCCACCCTGCGCTTCGCCCTGCCCGAAGCGCGCGAGGAGGTCACCCTGGCCGTCTACAACACCCTCGGCCAGCGGGTACGCACTATCTCCTCTGGCCCGGCCGCTGCCGGCTACCATATACGCACATGGGACGGCCGCGACCAGACCGGCCTTCCCCTCGCCGCCGGGGTCTACTACATCCGCTTCCAGACCGGCGTCAAGATCCTCACCACCCCGATCACCATTTTCCGCTAATCCAGGGCCGGACGGCTGTCCGGCCTCCCTGATTTCCAACCTGTAATTCTCTCCCACATTCTCGAAATGTTATCTCCCCCGCCCCGGGATTAGTCATATCTAACGGAAATAAAAACAATACCCCCGGCCCCTGTTTTCTTTGGCACGTCCTTTGAATAGCTTCTTTTCGACAATCATGGCAACCTCGAATATGCTACCAGGGAGAAGATCGGAATGAAGCGTGTTGTGAATGTGTGGACCGGGACAGCGCTGCTGTTGCTAACTCTAATTAACAATGCAAGTTGGGCCGTCGACGTCAAATTGAAATGGCAGGCCAATACCGAGGGCGATCTGGCCGGATACCGTATCCATTACGGGACCGCCAGCTCCTCCCTGAATCAGACCATCGATGCCGGAAATGTAACCGCCTATACTGTCACCGGCCTGGAGGCGAACCGGGGCTACTATTTCGCGCTCTCGGCCTACGATGCCAGCAGCAATGCAAGCGGGCACACCTCCGAGATCTACGGCGTGGCGGGTGATGCCCAGGCCCCGACCCTGGTGGCGGCGGCCGCAGTCAGCCCCACCGAGCTGCGCGTCGCCTTTAGCGAAGCCCTCGAGAAAAAGAGCGCCGAGACCCCCGCCAACTATACCATCTCCCCGGCGGTGAATGTCACCGGCGCCCTCCTCCAGAGCGACGGCAAGAGCGTGCTCCTGACCACCGCCGCCCATGCCGCCGGCGCGGCCTACACCCTCACCGTCAAGGGGGTCAAGGATCTGGGCATCCCCCGCAACAGCCTGGCCGCCGGCAGCACCCTCACCTACACCGCCCCCGGCGGGGCCGCCGACAGCGATGCCGAGCCGCCCACCATCACCCTGGCGCGGCTCACCTCGGCGACCAGCCTCTCGGTCTATTTCAGCGAGCCTCTCGATGAGGCCTCGGCCGTCGCTCTCGGCAACTATTTCATCAGCAATTCGGTCACCGTCAAGTCGGCCGCCCTCACCGCGGCGGGCAATGTCGTCCAGCTCACCACCAGCCCCCACAGCGCCGGCCAGAACTATATCCTCACCGTCAACAACGTCTGCGACCGTTCGGCGCGCAAAAATCCCCTCCTCCCCAACAGCTATTACGCCTATGCCTATGACCCGGGCGACCAGATCGGCCCGATGATCACCCTGGTCAATGCCAAAGATGCGGACCAGCTCGAGATCCTCTTCAATGAGCCGCTCGACGAGGCCAGCGCCGAGACCGTCGCCAACTATACGATCCAGGGCGACATCCAGGTCCTCGCCGCCGAACTCGATCCTTCCGGCCAGATCGTCTATCTGCGCACGAGCCTGCACAGCCCCGACCGCCTCTACCTGCTCAATGTCCGCAATGTCTGCGACGCCAGCGCGCACAAAAATCCGGTCGCCGGCGGCACCGCCTTCGGCTACGTCTTCAAGCCGGTCGACCACATCGGCCCGATGATCAGCCGGGTGGTGGTCAAGGACGCCACCCATCTCCAGGTCATTTTCAGCGAGGAGCTGGAGCGCACGAGCGCGGAGAACCGCGACAACTATCGCATCAGCGACGGCGTGGTGGTGATGAACGCAGCCCTCGACCTGGAGGGCAAAAGCGTGGAGCTGGAGACGACCCCCCATCTCTCCGGCCGCGTCTACATCTTGGTCATCAACCGGGTGACGGATGGTTCGACGGTCGCCAACGAGATCCTGCCCAACAGCTCCTATGCCTACGTTCACGGCAACGATGATCTCGCCGCCGGCCCGACCATTGTGCGCGCCGCTGCCCGCAGCGCCACCCAGCTGGTGATCGAGTTCAGCAAGCCCCTCGAAAAGAACAGCGCCGAAAAGACGGCCAATTACCAGCTCAACCGCGGCGCGGCCGTCACCGCCGCCCTTCTCAATGCGGACAACACTTCTGTGACCCTGACTACCACTCCCCATGAGGCGGGCAAGGTCTATATCCTTACGGTCAATGATGTCAGCGACGCCACCGTCTACCGGCGCACCGTGCCGGCGAACAGCGCCTACAGCTACCTCTACGAGGGCAGCGACACGGTCGGCCCGGTGGTCTCGCTGGTTCAGGTCAACAGCACCACCAGCCTCGATGTCATGTTCAACGAGCAGGTGGAGAAGAGCGGAGCGGAGAACCTCGCCAACTATACGATCAGCGGCAATGTCACGGTGCTTGCAGCCCGGCTGGACGGCTCCCAGCGCATCGTCCATCTCACCACCACCGCCCATGAGCCGCAAAAGCTCTATGTGCTGCGCATCAGCGCGATCCGGGATGCCAGCGCGGAGGCCAATCCGATCGCCCCCAACACCAGCTACTCCTATCTCTACGAGCCGGCGGACGCCCTCCCGCCCACCATCGCCATGGTGCGGGTGGTCGACCTCCAGCATCTCGAGGTCAGCTTCAGTGAGGAGGTCGAGGCGGCCACGGCGGGCAGCCTTTCCAGCTACGCCCTGAGCAGCGGCAAGGTTCTCAGCGTCAAGGCGGGCGGTTCAGGCCATCAGTACATCCTCGAGGTCGAACCTCTGACGAGCGGACGCATCCTGCTGCTCATGGTCAACGGGGTGCGCGACGGGGCGGGCAACACCATCGCCGCCAACAGCTCCTATGCCTTCAGCTTCGGCCAGATCGCCGCCGAGCCTGTGCCGGTGGTGACCGGAGTGACGGCCCTGAGCGAGACCCAGCTCCAGGCCACCTTCAGCGTGCCGCTCGACAAGGTCTCGGCGGAAAGGACGGCCAACTATCAGATCCAGGGGGTGACGGTGCTCTCGGCCAAGCTCGACGCCGCCAAAAACAAGGTCTGGCTGACCACCTCCCCCCATGCCCTCAACCGCATCTATGTGGTCTTGTTCAGCAACATCGGCCGCAGCGACCGGCCCGACCTGATCGTCGAGGCCAACAGCCCCTGTTTCTACATGGTGTCGAAATCCGCGGCTGCCGCCCCCGGAGTGCTGCGCATTGTCGCGGCCGGCGAGATGCTGGTCGAGGTCTGGTTCAATCAGCCGGTGGAGCGCTACAGCGCCGAAGCCCGCCGCAGCTATCATATCTCCGATGATGTGGCGGTGCTCGGGGCCGAACTCGATGCCGGCCTCAACAAGGTCACCCTCACCACCTCGCGCCATCGCGCCGGGCAGGCCTACACCCTGACCGTCTCCGGGGTCAGCGGTGCGGAGAGCGGCGCGGTGATGAGCGGGACGGTGCTGGCCTACACCTTCGTCCCTTCGCTGCAGGTCGCGCTGGCCGGCAGTGCGGAGGCGAATCTCTCCTTCGTCGCGGTGGGCTCCCCATACTACGTCGACCGCAACTATGTCATCACCTCGGCCCCCGAGGATCTCATCCACGCCAGGATGATCATGACCGCCAACAGCGACAAGGGCAGCAGCTCCACCGGGTTCATGCAGGTGACGGTGAGCCAGGCCACGGTGGTCTATGTCGCCTATGATGCCAGCGCCCAGTCGGTGCCGGCCTGGCTCTCCTCGCGCTATACCAAAACCGGGCTCAGCCTGGGTGTCTCCGAGAGCGGCGAAAAACTCAACCTCTGGGCAGCCTATTTCACCGCCGGCAACATCACCCTGGGCGGCAACAACGCCGCCGGCGCGCGCGGGGCCAAATGTATGTATGTGGTGCTGCTGCAGGAGCCGGCCTTTGCCCGCACTCTCAGCAGCGGCGAACTGGAGGGATTGAAGGAGATGAGCACGCAGCGGCCGACCACCATCACCCTGCTGCCCAACTATCCCAATCCCTTCAATCCGCGCACCTCGATCCGTTTCGAGCTGCCCTATGACAAGGAGGTGCGCCTGGTGGTCTACGACATTCTCGGCCGCCATGTCCGCACCCTCTACGAGTCCACCGCCTCGGCCGGGGTCCACGCCCTGATCTGGGACGGGGTAAATGACGACCAGATCCCGGTTGCGGCAGGGGTCTATATCTATCGGCTGGAAGTTTGGGAGAATGCGCAGCGCAACGGCGTCACCTATCGCAATAACTACGTCACCATCACGCGAAAGATGACCTATCTGAAATAAAGCAAAGACCAGCTTGCCAGCACGGAAGCGCCGGGTGCATCGGGAGGGAGCACACGGCGCTTTTTTTTTGCCCCTCGCTCCGACCCGGTTATTCATTCAAAAAGCGATCCTCATCACAGGCTGCTCTCCGCAGCGGTGTTACTATTCCCCCCTCGCTCCGACCCGGTTATTCATTCAAAAAGCGATCCTCATCACAGGGTGCTCTCCGCAGCGGTGTTACTTTGAAAGTAGTGATTATTGTTGACTTGAGGGCTAATTTTGACTATATTTTACATATTCTGTCCAAAAATTTGACACCATCGGCGCGGGATGTCCACTGCGCGGGGCGTGGGTGTGGTCATACAGACTGAAAGAATGGGGAGCAACCCGGTGAAAACGCATACAGCCTGTTGGGTAGCAGCAGTGGCCATGGCCTTGATCATTATGGCGGGAGGCGCAGCGGCCCAGTCCGCCGGCATCCAGGCCGAGCAAGCCTCCGCCCCGGCCCTCACGCAGGGATCGGGCCAGGCCGCGCAAGTCGTTGGCGGTGCTGCCCCGGGCATGGCGCCCGGCAGCGCTCCGGAGGCCCCCGGAGCAGTCAGCCCCGCGCCTCAGGGGGAGCTGGCCCTCTTCGGCCGCCATTTTTTCGCCGCCGCCCAGGAGCCGGCCGGAGCCGGCAGCGCGGGGGATGATTACACCCTCGGCGCCGGCGACCGTCTCGCCATCCATCTCGGCGGCAAGGCCCAGGAGCATTTTGAGACCATCGTCACCGCCGACGGCAAGATCTATCTTCCCACCGCCGGCGTGCTCAGCGTCCAGGGCATGACCATGGCCCAGGCGCGCCAGCTGCTCGACCTCCGTCTGCGCCGCCTCTACAGCGGCTATACCCTCGACCTGGTGCTGCTCGCCCCCAAGATGGTGCGCGTGGCCGTGACCGGCGATGTCAAGCAGCCCGGCAACTATACCCTCTCCGCCCTCAACAGCGTCCTCGATGCGGTCTCGATCGCCCAGGGCCCGACCGAACACGGCTCCCTGCGCGATATCCAGGTCTACCGCGGCGAGAATCTGGCCGCCAGCATCGACCTCTACAGCCATCTCCTCAAGCCCGGCCAATCCGCCGATGTGCTCCTCCAGAGCGGCGACAAGATCTTCGTCCCACCAGGCCGGCTGCGCGTCGAGATCACCGGTGAAGTCTTCCGTCCCGCCATCTATGAACTGGCGCCCGGCAGACCGGAGGACCTCGGCGGCCTGATCGCGCTCGCCGGCGGTTTTACCGGCCTCGCCTTTCGCGGCAAGATCGAACACAGCCGCATGCTGCCGGACGGCTCGCGCCGGATCAGCTATTACAATCTCGCGGCTGACTCCGCTGCCGGACCCGAACTCGCCGACGGGGACCGGATTTGCGTCTATTCGGTCAAGGAGCAGACCCCGCGCCAGACTGTCACCATCAACGGGGAGGTGAACCGCCCCGGCAGCTATGAGTGGGAGGCCGGCATGCGCGTCAGCGACCTCATCCTCAAGGCCGGCAGCCTCACGCGCAGCGCCTGGCTGCTCAAGGCCGAGGTGGCTGAGGTCGATCCCAACCGGCCGCCGCGCCTCCGGGAGATCCCGCTCGAACGGCTGATGCAGGGGCGCGGGGATTCGCTTGACCTCGTGCTCGGCGCCGACGACCAGCTTTTCATCCGCCGCATCCCCGACTGGCAGGTCGGCCCCCTGGTCGAGGTGCGAGGCGAGGTGACCTTCCCCGGCTATTATCCCATTGTCGACGACTCCACACGCCTCAGCGAGATCATGAAGAATTGCGGCGGATTCAGCCCCGACGCCCTCATCAGCGACGCCAAGCTCATCCGCAGGCGCCAGCCCATGCCCGAAGACCGCGAATATGAACGGCTGCGGGCGATGCCCCGCGACCAGATGAGCGACGGCGAATATGAGTATCTGGTCATGAAGCAGAACAGCAGCGACGCCGACCGTATTGTCGTCGATTTCCGCCGGCTCCTGCAGCTCAACGACCGCAGCCAGGACGTCGCCCTGCGCGACGGCGACCAGATTCTCGTCCCCAAAACCCCGCGCGTGGTGCAGATCAGCGGCTGCGTCGCCCGGCCCGGGGGCGTGCTCTACAAACCGGAAGCCGACTACAAGTACTACATCGCCCAGGCCGGTGGATTGAGCTGGGACGCCGACGGCCGCCGCGCCAAGGTGATCAAGGCCTCCGGCGAGATCAAGGACGATGAGGATGTCGATGATCTCGCTCCGGGCGACCGCATCTGGGTGCCGCGCAAACCCGACCGCAATTACTGGCAGATCTTCCGCGACACCATCCTTGTCGCCGGACAGATCGCCACTGTTTTCCTCGTGATCCAGAACGCCACAGAGTAAGCCATGGCCGATAACCAAGACAAAGTGATAGAGATCCATCTCCTCGATTACCTGCTGGTGATCACCCGCTGGCGCTGGCGCATCCTGCGCAACATCCTCGTCGCCGCTGTGGGCATCTTTTTGCTCTCCTTTCTCATGCCGAAAAAATATATCGCGGTGACCACTCTGCTGCCGCCGCCCGAGCAGGAGGGGAGCGCCATGGCCAGCCTGCTCTCCGAAGTCAAGGTGCCCGGCGTCGCCCTGCCCGGCAAGGTCACCTCGGCGGATATCTTTCTCGAAATGCTGCGCAGCCGCTCGGTGGGGGAACGGGTGCTGCAGCGCCGTTTTCTCTCCCGGGGTGACAGCACGACCCTGCTCGAGATCCTCGACTGCAAGACCATCGAGGGCGGCCTGATCAAAATGAGCAAGCGCGCCTCATTTGTGCTCTCGAAAAAGATGGTCATGACCATCAGCGTCGAGATGGGCGAGCCGCAGCTGGCCGCCGCAGTCGCCAACGCCTACGTCGAGGAGCTCGACCGCGTCAACCGGGAGAAGAGCGTCTCGCGTGCCAAGAATTCCCGCCTCTACATCGAGTCGCAGCTGGCCGAGACCCAGGCGCGACTCGGCGATGCCACCCGGTTGCTGGCCGAATACCAACGCGGCCATCGCGCCGTCTCGCTCGAGGAGCAGGTCAAGGCCTCGATCCTGCAGAGCGGCGAGGTCAAGGGGCAGATCATCGCCAAAGAGATCGAACTCAACGTCATGCTGCAAAGCATGAAGCCGGAAAATCCCCTGGTGGTGCGCGCCCGCCAGGAGCTGACCGAGCTGCGCCGCAAGTATGACGACCTGCAGATCGGCTCGGGCGACCGCCAGCAGGAGGAGATATTCATGCCCGTGGCCAGGGTGCCGGAGGTGGGCATCCAGATGGCGGAGCTGATGCGTGAGGCCAAGGTGCAGGAGACGGTCTGGCAGCTGCTCAACTCGCAGTATTATCAGACCCGGATCGAGGAGGCGCGCGACACCCCCACCGTGCAGGTCCTCGATGCCGCTGTGCCTCCACTCTTTAAAAGCTCACCCAAGCGCAAGATGCTGGCCGTGGTGCTGGGCCTTTTGGCCGGCATCGCCACCATTTTTTACGCCTTTGTGCAGGAATATGCCGGACGCCTCGACCAACGGCCCGCCGAAAAGGCCAGGTGGCAGGAGTTCTTCGGCGCACTGCGCAGCGATCGGGAAAACATTTCCACCTGGCTGCGCAAGCGCCGGCGCTGAGGCCGGATCACAAGGGGGCCCTGCAAGCGAACAATCCCGGACCGGATCCCATCCCGGAGAACCTTTGGATTTTACAGACAAACAAGGGAGCAGAATATGCACTTCATTGCACCTTCCGCGCAGATCGGCGAGGGGACGGAGGTCGGCCATTTTTCCGTCATCGAGGAGGAGGTCGTCATCGGCCGCAACTGCCGGATCGGCCATAATGTGGTCATCCATGCGGGCTCGGTCATCGGAGACAATGTGCGGGTGGATGCCTGCACGGTGATCGGCAAGCAGCCCCTGCGCTCCAAACGCAGCATATTCAAGGACGAAAAGGGGCTGCCGCCGGCCCGGATCGGCGCGGAGTGCATGTTCGGCGCCCAGGTGGTCATCTACGCCGGCTGCGAGCTCGGGACGCACGTGCTGGTGGCCGACGGCGCGGCGGTGCGCGAGAACGTCGTCGTCGGTGAGTACACTATCGTCGGCCGCAACGCGACAGTGGAGAATTTCTGCAAGATCGGCAAAAAGTGCAAGCTGGAGACCAACTGCTATATCACCGCCTACTCCGAGGTCGGGGATTACTGCTTCATCGCTCCGGGGGTCTGCACGACCAATGATAATTACCTCGGCCGCACCGAGGAGCGCTTCAAGCATTTCAAGGGGGTGACGGTGCGGCGCGGCGGACGCATCGGCGGCCACGCGGTGATCCTCCCCGGCAAGGTCATTGGCGAGGATGCCGTGGTCGCGGCCGGCGCGGTGGTCAGCAAGGATGTTCCGGCGCGGACGATCGTGGTCGGCAATCCAGCCCGACCCCTGCGCGCGGTGCCCGATGAGCAACTGCTCGACCAGCAGGGCTGGGAGTAGCATCCGGCCATGTCCCTGAAAATCCTTACTGTCGTCGGGGCGCGTCCCCAGTTCATCAAGGCCGCACCGGTCTCCCGCGCCCTGCGCAGGGAGCATAACGAATTTTTACTGCACACCGGTCAGCACTATGACCGCAACATGTCGCAGCTTTTTTTCGAGGAGCTGGAGATCCCCGCGCCCGACCTCAATCTCGAGATCGGTTCCGGCCCCCACGGCGAGCAGACCGCCCAGATGCTGGTCGGGATCGAGCGGGTGCTGCAGGAGCAGAAACCCGACCGGGTGCTGGTTTATGGCGATACCAACTCGACCCTGGCGGGGGCCCTGGCCGCCGCCAAGCTCAACATTCCGGTCGACCACATCGAGGCCGGTCTGCGCAGTTTCAACATGACCATGCCCGAGGAAGTCAACCGCATCCTCACCGACCGCATCTCGGATCAGCTTTTTTGTCCGACGGCAGCGGCCGTGGCCCATCTCCGGCGCGAGGGCATCACGCAAGGGGTGCACAATACCGGGGATGTGATGTACGACGCTGCCCTCCATTTTGCCAGGTTGGCGGGGGAGAGGAGCGGGATTCTCGAGCGGCTGGATGTCGCGCCCGGCGGCTACCTTCTCGCCACCTGTCACCGGCCGCAGAACACCGATGATCCGGCCGCCCTGGCCGCCATCGTCCGCGCCCTGGCCGACAGTGGGGAGCGGGTGATCTTTCCGGTGCATCCCCGCACCACCGGCTTTCTGCGGCGGGACGGCCTGCTCGAGGGTCTCGAAGGGGCCGGGCGGATCAGCGTTATCGAGCCGGTCGGCTATCTGGAGATGATCCAGCTCGAGCGCCACGCGCGCATGATCGTCACCGATTCAGGGGGGGTGCAGAAGGAGGCCTATTTCTATCGGGTCCCCTGCATCACCCTGCGCGAGGAGACCGAGTGGGTCGAGACCGTCGAGGACGGCTGGAACCTGTTGGCCGGTTCAGATTATGACCGTATTCTCGGCGCCATTCGCACTTTTTCACCGCCGGCGCAGCAAACAGCGCACTATGGCGATGGGCACGCCAGTGAAGCCATTGTCCACCTCCTCGATGGGACGGTTTAGCCTTTGGAGAACTGCACCGTGATCCATCCTGTCAATCGCATCTGCCTGTTGCTGGGTCTTTCGATTCTCTGTATCGGATGGGTCCTTTTACCCTCGCAAGCCTGCTCCCAGTCCACTTTCATGCCGACATCCCATTGGATTTATGACTATCTCGACCGCCTCGAAACCCGCGGTCTGCTTCCCCGTCTGTTGGGGGACACCCGTCCCATGACCCGACTGGCGATCGCCCGCGAGCTGCTGCCGCTCCTCTCCCGCAAGGAGGAACTCAGCCGTGCCGAGCGGGAGCAGATTGAGTTTCTCGAAAATGAGCTGCGTGAGGAGTTCGAGCAGCTTGGTATGGAAATTACTGGCCAATCCACCGGCTGGACCAGGCTGACGCGCCACAAGTGGGTGGATCCCTGGGCGCCGGATCTGCTCTACGCCAACGGCCGCAACATGCTTGATTTTTCGCTTGACCTGCCTGGGGAGTCGACCCCGCCGCTGCGGATCTGGGTCGATCCGGTGGTGAGCTTTGATGGTTTGGCAGCGAACGCGGATACGCTCTCCGCCACCGAGCACGTCAACCATCTTGAACGCGGCATCGCCCTGCGTGGCACTTTGGGCAAACACATCGGATTTTATTCTGATGCCCGCGACAACCAGGAGTGGGGGACCCGGCAGTATCCGGGTATAGTCAATTTTACCCGCGAAGGACTGGGCTTCGTCAGGGGCAGTGGCAGTGGCAAGAGAATGGATTATGACGAGACCGTCACCGGAGTGGTTTTCACGCGCAATTGGCTGACCCTGCAGGTTGGCAAAGACCGCAACAGCTGGGGGCCAGGCTATGCGGGCCAGCTCATGATCTCCGATCATCCGACTTCATACGATCAGATCAAGATGGAAGTTGCCGCCAGCCATCTTCGTTTTACCATGCTCTGGGCGGTGCTGCAGCATTACAATTCCGACTTTTTCATCGGCAATCATCAGGAAAAATATCTTGCTGCGCATCGGATTGAATTTTCGCCATGGCCGTTTCTGGATTTTGGACTGCATGAGATGATTTTGTACGGTGGCCGTTCATTCGAACCCTCCTATTTAAATCCCCTGAACTTCTTTCGATCGGCTGAACATTATCTCGGCGACCGCGACAATGCCGCGATGGGGCTGGATCTGCAGTTAAAGCTCCTGCCAAAAACCAAGCTCTATGTGGAACTGCTGCTGGATGATATTACCAGCAGTAAGATTGGCACTGGATTCTACGGCAATAAATATGCAGTACTCGTTGGCGGTCATCATGTCGATCTTTTTGGCCTTGACGGCTTCGATCTGCGCGGGGAGTATACGCGCATCAGGCCATATACATATACCCATGACGGTGTAACCAATTTTCAGCATTACAGCACTAACCTCGGGCATCGTCTCGGTCCCAACTCCGAAGATCTTTTCATCCAGTTGGAGTATCGTTACAGTCGCCCGCTGCTGTTTCGGGCAGTGTGGGAACACACCCGACACGGTGCTAATCCAGCAGGGATTAATATGGGTGGAAATCTCTACAGGTCGCACTATTATTTGACTGATCCAGAATATGTTGATTTTCTTGCTGGGGATTTACAGAAGGCCAACTCACTCCTATTTTTAACCAATTATGAGTTTATTCGAAATGGTTCTGTACAGCTTTACTTTCAACATTCTGATGCGGAGTGGGCGGGAGTCGAAGGCCAGAAATTCCCTGGCGGACGCAGCGAAATGGGAATTGGGTTGAGCTTGAATGAATAGGCGGGGCCGGCGGTGAAAAATACCAGACGTGTGGCCGGGAATCTCGTCTCCCTTTTTAGCGGGGAGGCCGTCTCCAGTATATTGGCGTTTGTGATAACCATTCTGCTGGCGCGCAGGTTGACTGACGAAGGATTCGGGCGTCTGGCTTTTGTGCAATCAATCATGGTTTACCTGGCTCTGGTCATGGATATGGGGCTAGGAACATTCGGCGCCAGGGAAATTGCCAGAAGGCCGGAAAGCCTGGCGGAATATTCTAGCGCAATTTTCTCACTGCGGTTGCTGCTTGGCGCGGCTGTGGCTCTCCCATTCGCGGTGATTGTGGCAGTATGGCCGATGCCTGCTGAGATGCGCTGGCTCTGCTGGGGCAGTGCATTGGGAATTTTTACGCAGGCACTGAATCCGGAATTTGCATTTCAGGGTTCAGAAAGGATGAGTGGAATTGCTATTTGGCGTGTCTTGGTCCATCTTTTTTACCTCACGCTGATTGGTGTGATCGTTACTGATCGTGGTGAGCTCTGGGTCGTACCGCTGCTGCGATTTGCAGCCGAGGCCATAACACTTATTTTGATTGCAGTCTTTTTGCTTAAAAAGCATACGCACATGCCCACGTTCGTCTGGCGCCCGGTTGTCTGGCATGGCTATTTGAGGGAAAGCCTTGCAATGGCTGCCTCTGTGGTGGTCATCAAGATATACTATACATTTGACACAATCATTTTAGGGATCATTCATACACCATCAGACGTAGGAATATACCAGGCAGCTTATAAGATTATTCTGCCTTTTAGCAGCACAGTTTCACTGGCATTGATGGTATTTGCACCTTATTTCTCAAGATATTGGCGTGATCCGGAATCCATGATTCGTGTTATTAAAAATTATGCTATACTATTGATTTACATTGGAAGTGTTACCAGCATTCCATTGATTTTGCTACATAAAAAACTGATTTTTATGATCTATGGATCTCTCTATTTGAATGCTAAAATCCCTTTGTTGCTTCTGGCGATTTCTTTGTTTTTGACCTTTCTATCCGCAGTCTTCCTGGGACCATTGCTTTTTTCTGGAAAACAGAAGAAGTACTTGTTATTCCTGGCAATCCAGGCAGGTCTGAGTATCGTTTTAAACTTGATCCTTATCCCTCCATTCGGCTATGTTGGGGCGGCCTCGGTAGCCATTGCGAGCAGCATTTTCCTGCTAATAATATCAGCGGTTGATTTCTGCCGGGATTACAGGGACACGAGCGTCATTAAAATAATGGGTCAGCTGACTCTGTTGGCTTCCTTCGTTGTATTTATTTTGCAGCTTTGTGTGCAGAATAACTGGCTTCATAGTGCGCTATTCATGAGTTTATTCTCCGTCATGATATATACTTTGTACCATGACAGGTTCGTTGCAATTTATAAATCCATTATTAACAGGTCTTAAGCATTATTGACGGAACTACGCAAGGTGAAGATTAAAGAAAAGATTTACCATTCATTCAATTGTATTTTGAATTATGCCGGGCTGGATCTACGCCGCTACCCCTCACGTTCGCGGCGTGCTCTCATTAAATACTTGGCTGAAAATCAGGTTCACTGTTGTATAGACGCAGGAGCAAATACCGGTCAGTTTGCCTCAGGTCTGAGAAGCTCGGGTTTTCACGGCGCCATCATATCGTTTGAGCCACAAAAAGCTGCTTTCGATAAACTCAGCCGGAAAGCGCAGAGGGATGGAAAATGGGCAACCGTAAATGCTGGACTTGGAGATAAAGATACTTCAGCCATACTAAATATTTCAGCAAACTCCGTCAGCAGTTCCATCTTGCCCATGGAAGAAAGAACGACCCTACATGTTGCTGAAGCTTCCTATATCGCAAACGAGGAAATTAAGGTTTTTCGCCTCGACAGCTTCATGAAGGCAAAGGGTGTCAGTGAAAGAGTATTTCTCAAGATTGATACTCAGGGCTATGAGGCAAAGATACTTGATGGGGCTTCTAGCTATTTCGAACACATTTTCGCCCTTCAATTGGAGACATCCTTTGTGCGACTTTATCGAGGCGAAATCCTATTTGATGAAATGAAGCGCAAAATAGAAGATCTGGGTTTTTATGTTTCTTCTGTGGAATGTGAGTTCATTGATGAGACAAACGGCATGCTTCTGCAGGCTGATATTGTATTCCTCCGTGATATACACAGATTATAAAGGATTTGTTGCCATCATGATGATGAATTGCAGGTTACTTTATGAACAAACTGGCAAGCTTGCTTATTTGTATCTTCGGGAAGCGCGAGGAATTTATTACCGACTTTTTGTCAAAGATAAAATAGCTATAAAGCTATTCCCGGATATGCAGGTCGAATTGTATAGCAAAGGTGATATTGCTGAGATTGCATTTAAAGATCAAGTGTTATTGAGGCACGAGAAATCATTTGAATACACCACTTTAAAAAAATTTAGGGAAAGAATAACAGCAGGCGATGTGGTCATCGATGTAGGTGCCAATATTGGCATTTATTCACTATTCTTTTCTAAACTGGTTGGAAAAAACGGTAGAGTCTTCGCTTTTGAACCTGATGCTGCGACCGGACAACTTTTTCTAAATAATATCGCCTTGAATGACTGTAAAAACGTACAGTTTTTTAATTTAGCTCTCTCCGATGAATCTGGACCAGTGCGGATCTGTGGGTACAATCCACAAAATCTTAGATTGACCGATGGCGATTCATTTAAATACATTACCAAGCTGGATCCAGACGAAGTCAATAAGCAAGACCTAATTGCACAGGCTGTAAAATTGGATGACATCGAAGAGATCGTTAGGCTCGAAAAGTTGGATTATATCAAGATCGATGTAGAGGGCGCTGAACTGCTGGTACTGAGAGGTGCAATGGATACTATCAGGAAGCATAAACCAGTTATACTTTTTGAATTATCCGAGAAATGGGTGCGGCGGTTTTCATACAAAACCTATCAAGCGCTCATTTTTCTAAATGAGTTAGGATATGAATTGGAGCAGTACGATATTGAACAATGGATAGCCACCCCAGCTAGTTAGCGCAACCTATCAGGACCTGAAAAACCCGATTTCAGCGGATTTTCAAATGAAAATTACTATTATTACAGTCTGTTTTAACAGTGAAAAATATCTCCAGGAAACCATTGATAGTGTTGATGCGCAAACATTCTCCAATATCGAGTATATTGTTATAGATGGTGCTTCTACCGATTCCACTGTAGAAATTATCAAACGCAACGAGCGTTGTATCTCGAGATGGATTTCCGAAGCTGACGAGGGAATGTATAATGCCATCAACAAAGGACTTTTAATTGCAACAGGTGATTATATTCTGATTTTAAATTCGGATGATACACTTGCCGAGTCAGATGTGATAAGCCGTGTGGCAGATTTTATAAAGACTCATGGGTTGGATTATTGTTATGGGGATATTATTAAGGTGAAGAATGGTTTCCATAAAAAAGTAAGGCTTTTCAATGTTAATTTCAGAAAGCTGCTCCTTTCCACTCATGGTTCGTTCGTTCCTCACCCTTGCTTTTTTATTAGTGCCGAACTCAACAGAAAATTAAACGGATATGATATCACATATCGTTATGCCTCTGATTACGACTATATACTCAGGGCCTTGTCACGGCCAGGTGTTAAAGGACGGCATCTGGGGGTATATGTTACCAGGTTCCGATTACATGAACATAGTATCACTGCAAGCGGTAAACTTGACCAGGAGAGGCGGCGAGTCCTAACCAAACATGCTTATTATGATTACCCCTATGTGATCAGGTCCCTTTATTATGTTACTTTTTGGATCTACTACAAATTGATAAATGTAGGGCATAGATATCGAGCCTAACCTTTTGGACGGCTTCGAAAGCGCTGATGAACCATTTCTTGATCAGGCGACCATCTCTAGCTGCTTAAATTAATTTCTAACCTATCTCCACAAATTTATGTGACCTGAGATGAGCATAACTCTTTCAAATATTGAGTTTCACCTGTTTGAATTGCCCCTGCTCATTTTTATGCTGCTGAGTTGTTTGAGTATAATAATGGCTCGGGGAATGAAAATCTCTTTGCTCAACACGAAACCCCTTGGACAATTCGTATTAGGATTTATATTATTTCTCACAGCTATCTTAACTTCCTCTCTCTTTGCCTACGTGCCTGCTCAATCCATCAAAGCCTTTATTAAATGGGCTGAAGTGCTGGTACTCTCCCTATTGATTTTTTTCTATATTCGCAATCATATTTCATTTCGATTCGTGTATTGGTTGTTATTCATCTCGGCGCTGGGCTATCCGATAATTTCTTTCTATTTCCTTGTTTCGGGAAGACTGGCAGATACCGGTTTTCGCCTCCCCAATCCGTATGATGCTCTATTCGCACTCTGCCTGATTATACCCTTCATTAAACGAAGGTCCCTTAGCTTTTTACTCCTTGGGATTTTTTTAACAATCATGGTCTTTTTATCTTTCTCGAGAGGGGCATGGCTTGCGCTGGCGGCTCTCACTTTCTATCTTGCCTTGCATTTTTATAAACAAAACAAGAGGCTAACAATAATTTCAATAGCAGCGATGATATTGTTTGTGGTAGCTATAAGCTCAGACTATCTCACTGCTCTTGTAAATTGGCGTTGGCATTCATCATTTGACCCGGAGATGGCTAGCAATATCGAGAGAGCAGGTATGATAAGAATCGCCTTGAAGGCGTTTCTATCCAATCCTCTTTTTGGAATAGGGGCCTTGAATTTCTCCACGTATCTACTAAACACGGGTGATCTCTATATTCTACGTTCGGAAGTGCTGGAAACATTAACACCACATAATTTTTTTCTGGAAATACTCTGTGAATTGGGCCTCTTTGGTTTTATTGCATTAATGATGGTTTTTATTTCAGTTCATTTCGCATTAAAATTTCAATCTCCTGGACGTGGGCTGAAAATTGAAAAATGCTATCAAGAGGGATTATACCTGTTATTTGCAACATTTTTATTCGCCATCGCACTTACTTTTATTGCCGGAGCCTACAGGTTTTATCTGTCTCTTCTGTGTGGACTGGCTTTGAGTTTTACTAAAGCACAAGAAAACAAATCTTGTTTGGAAAGAAAATGATGTATTTGTTGTGTTCCGATGGATGGGGGATAGTTGGCTTTTGGTTATTTTGGAATGACACTGTCAAAGAAACAGAATCAGTATTCCGGAAACCTTGTTTCTCATTTGTTATTAGAGACATCTGAAAAATTGAGTCTTCAGTTGTAGTTTTTCATTTTCCACAGTTTTTTAAAAATAAGACCACTTTGCTGATGAGTTTTGCGAAAAATGTTTTTTGGCGTCCTCTATTTTTTACCACTCAGAGCCCACTGGGCTCTGTTGCTGCTTGCTTACGGGGCTTGAGTGATGGCACACCGCATA
>JAKPUX010000212.1 GCA_029554865.1 bacterium
CGCGACTATGGCCACATTCAGGTCGGCCAGGCCGCCAGGGTCTATGTCGACACCTGGCCTGGACGCGGACTGGAGGGCACAGTGGCGCGCATCGCACCGGTTCTGGACGAGGCCGCGCGCGTGGCCAAAATGGAGGTGGAGGTGGAAAACGGCGAACGCCTGCTCAAACCGGGGATGTTCGCCCGCGCCATGGTCACCCTGAGGAGCAGCGCCCGGGCCCAGACCGTGCCGAGCAAGGCGATCGTCAACCGCGAGGGGGCGAGCGGGCTCTTCCTCGTCTCCGCCGACAAGAAAAGCGCGCGGTATGTTCCCGTCGAGATCGGCATCGTCAGCGGCGAACGCACCGAGATCCTCTCCCCCAGGCTGGAGGGGCGGGTGATCACCCTCGGGCAGCACCTGCTGCAGGAGGGCAGCCTGATCATTCTGCCCGGAGCGGGAAACGGAGCGCCCGGAACCTCACCGGCAGGCAACTAAACCAACCTGGCAGGAGCAGCACGCATGGCTTTCGTCAACGGTCCCATCAACCGGCCCATTCTCACCAGCGTCATCTTTCTGGTCATCATCGTCCTTGGAGTGGTCTCCTTTTCGCGCCTCAGTATTGATCTCATGCCCGAGATCACCTATCCGACCATCTCGGTGGTGAGCGATTACGGCAATGTCGGCCCCCAGGAGATGGAGGAACTGATCACCCGTCCCCTGGAGGAAACCCTGGCAGCCGTGCAGGGGGTGGAGGAGATCACCTCAACCTCGAGCGAGGGGCGCAGTGTCGTGCGCTGCTCTTTCGCCTGGGGCACCGACCTGGATGTCGCCTCCAACGACATCCGCGACCGTCTCGACCGCACCCTCGGGCGGCTGCCCGAGGATATGGAACGGCCGATGATCCGCAAGTTTGATATCTCCGCTACTCCGATCATGTTCATGGGCGTCACCAGCGACATGCATCCCCTCGAGCTGCGCCAGCTGGTGGAAAACCAGGTCAAGTACCGTGTCGAGCGCGTCCCGGGTGTGGCCGCCGTCAACATCTGGGGCGGCCTCTACCGCGAGATCCACGTTGACCTCAGGGCGGATCAGCTCAAGGCCCTCGGGCTGTCGACCAATGCGATCATCAATGCCCTGCGCAGCGAGAACCGGACCATTCCGGCCGGTCTCTTCAAGAAGGGCAACCTCGAGATCCAGATCCGCACCCAGGGGGAATACGTCAACCTCGAGGAAATCCGCAACACCGTCATCACCACCCGCCAGGGCACACCGATCCGGATCAGCGATGTGGCGAACGTCGAGGATTCCTGGCAGGAGGTGCGCTCCCTCAACCGCCTCAACGGCAAGGCGGGCCTGCGCATGGCCATCAACAAACAGTCGGGCTCCAATACGGTTGAGGTTGCGGATGCTGTCAACAAGGAGATTGAACGCATCAACCTCGATCTGCCGCAGATCAAGATCACCCCCAATTTTGACTCGTCGGTCTTTATCAAGCAGTCGATCAACTCGGTCGCCAACAGCACTCTCTTCGGCGGCCTGCTGGCGATCGTCATCCTGCTCCTCTTCCT
>JAKPUX010000224.1 GCA_029554865.1 bacterium
GAACTCTGCACCGGGGCCAAAGCCTATTACATCGGCAAACCCAACCCCCTGATCATGCGCCACGCCCTGAAAGTCCTCGGCTGCCAGCGCGAGGAAACCGCCATCATCGGCGACCGCATGGACACCGACATCATCGCCGGCATCGAATCCGAAATCGAGACCGTGCTGGTCTTGAGCGGAGTCACCGCCCGGGAAGACCTGGGCAAATACGCCTACCGGCCACATCACGTCCTGCCCGAAGTCGGCGCCATCGTGCCCGGCTGAACCGGAACAATCCCGGCTCCGCCCCCATTCCCCCCTGGCCCGCGTAGCCCCCGGAGTTTTACCGGCGAAAGCCGCCCGGCATTCAATGGCCATGCCGCTGACTCCATCCCCCAGAAAATTCGAAAAAACAGCGGCCCGGGCAGTCGAGCTTGCCCAAACCGTAGCTCCGACAGACCCTTTATTTAGCAATTTCAACGGCATAGCCGCCGAATCCCAGTTGTGTCCGTCAAGTTCAGCAAAAGGGGATCGGTGGTTTGAGGGTTTGGTGAGATAAAAAGATTTATGGGGAGGGTTTAAGGGAGGGGGCGCCGCCCCCTCCCTTTCACGGATTGAGCGGAGGGGTGGCCGGGGAGGCGGTCAGCCTCCCCGCCTTCAGGCGGCGTTCCTTTCGGGGGCGGGCTTTTTGAGCAGCTCGCGCAGGGGCTCCATGTTGAGGTAACGGTTGGCGTCGATCCACTCCTCGTGGATCTCGACGGCGAGGGCGCGGATCAGGCGCAGGCAGCTCGGCTCGTCGGGGAAGAGGCGCACGATGTGCGTGCGGCGTTTGAACTCCTGGTTGAGGCGTTCGAGCAGGTTGGTCGACTTGAGGTGTTTGTGATGGGCGGCCGGCAGCCGGTAGTACGCGAAGGTTTCCTCGATGTTGGTTTCGACCCACGCGCATAGTTTCGGGTGTTGGTCCTGCCAGCGGGCCAGCCAAGCGGTGAGATCGGCGCGGGCTTCGAGCGCGTTGCGCCGGTCGTACAGCCAGCGCAGTTCCTGCAGGCAGGCCCGGTCGGCCGAGCGCGGCAGATGGTCGAGCGCGTTACGCAGGAAGTGCACGTAGCAGCGCTGCCACAGCGCGGTGGGCAGCACTTCGGCGACCGCCTTTTTGAGCCCTTCATGATCGTCGGTGACCACCAGATGCACGCCGCTCAGACCGCGTTGTTTAAGCCCAATCAGGAAGTCGCGCCAGCTGGTGGTGCTCTCGCGGTCGGCCAGTTCCACCGCCAGCACCTGCCGGCGCCCCTCCCAGTCGACGCCGAGGGCCACCTGCACGGCGCGACTGCGGATGACCCCGGCCTCGCGCACCCGCTCGTAACGCGCGTCCAGGATGAGATAGGCGTACTCCTCGGTCAGCGGCCGGCGCATGAACTGCGCGAGCTGCTCGTCGAGTTGCACGGTGATCGCCGACACGCTGCTCGCGCTGAACCCGTGCCCGCAGAGCTCCTCGGTGATGGCGCGCACCTTGCGCGTGGACACGCCCTGCACGTACATCTCCGCCAGCGCCAGCAGCAACGCCTTCTCGCTGCGCTGATAGCGTGCGAACACTTCCGTGCGGAACAGCCCGCCGCGGTCCTGCGGCACGCGCAACTCCAGCGTGCCTACCCGCGTGGTCAGCTTCCGCCCGTAGTAGCCGCTGCGATAGCCCCGGCGGGCGTCCGTGCGTTCGCCTTTGCCCGCACCCAGCGCCTCCTCCATCTCGGCTTCCAATACCTCTTGCACGGTCGTCTCCAGCAACACGCGCAGCGCGTCGTCGCTCTGTAATAGCGCCAGCAAATGCTCGCGCGTGATCATCGTTTTCGTCATGTCCTTCGGTGGACGGGTCATGGTCGGTTCCTTCATCGGTGGTTTTGGGTTAAGTACCAAACTTCCTACCATGATCCGTCTTTTTGCTGAACTCTTCGGACACTACCGACATCCCTTTTCGAGTCGGCCGAAGCAGCCACCCCGGCAGCCATCCCATTAGCTCGGATGGTCCGTCCAGCGAGGTATCTGGTGACGCTGGCAGATCAAGGCATCACCCTGCGCAACCGCGCCGACCTCCATGTTTCGCTAAAATTCGGCCGTACCGTTATATCCTCCCTGCCTCAGGCTCCTTCGCTCTGGTATGCGCGCTGCCAACTGACCTGGTAAAAAGCCTATTCAATCCAGGTAAAATCTCAGTAAGTTATGACTGGCATGGATTCATCTGACGCCACTAGCCTTCAGCGTCCCCTTCCAGCCCCCCATGTCCGACGAAACCCAAAAATTCGACCTTCTCCAGGAAACCAAGCGCCACCTCAACAGTGGGACCAAGGTGTTCAACGGACGCTACGAGCTCCTCCGCGAGCTGGGCAGCGGAGGCATGGGCGTCGTCTGGCTG
>JAKPUX010000234.1 GCA_029554865.1 bacterium
TGCCGGCGAACATCCGCCTCGACAAGCCCTTCGACACCCAGCAGCCGGTGAGCGAATATCAACTCCTCCAGGATCTGGCCAGAACCGCAGCTAAAAACCAGCTCTTGCGCTCCTACATCGGCCTCGGTTTCAATGATACCATCACCCCCCCGGTGATCCAGCGCAACATCTTTGAAAATCCGGGCTGGTACACCCAGTACACCCCCTATCAGGCCGAGATCTCGCAGGGGCGTCTGGAAGCCCTGCTCATCTTCCAGAACATGGTCAGCGACCTCACCGGCATGGAGATCGCCAACGCCTCCCTGCTTGACGAGGCGACCGCCGCAGCCGAGGCGATGAGCATGCTCCACCGCGTCAACAGCAAAAAGAGCCGCGACCCCCATAACAACGTCTTCCTGGTCTCGGACAAGTGCCTGCCGCAGACCATCGATGTTCTCAAAACCCGCTCCGCCCCCCTGGGCATCGAACTCCGCATCGCCGATCTCCATGCCACAGCCCTAGACGAGCGCGTCTACGGCCTGCTCATCCAGTACCCCGACGTCGACGGCAAGGCCGAGGAGTGGAGCGGCTTTATCGAAAAGGCCCACACCGCCGGCGCCATGGTCGCCGTGGCGGCCGACCTGCTCGCCCTCGCCCTCCTCACACCCCCGGGGGAGATGGGAGCCGATATCGTCCTCGGCTCGAGCCAGCGTTTTGGCGTGCCCATGGGCTTCGGCGGCCCCCACGCCGCCTATTTCGCCACCCGTAACGAGTTCATGCGCCAGATGCCGGGCCGCATCATCGGGGTCTCGATCGACCGCCATGGCAAACGCGCCTACCGCATGACCCTGCAGACCCGCGAGCAGCACATCCGCCGAGAAAAGGCGACCTCCAACATCTGCACCGCCCAGGCCCTGTTGGCGATCATGGCTGGCATGTACGGGATCTGGCACGGCCCCGAAGGGATCAAGGCCATCGCCGGCCGTATCCACCTCCTCACCCGTGCCCTCGCCGCTGCCCTCGCCGAACTGGGCTATGATCAGAGCAATCCCGTCTATTTCGACACCCTCCTGGTCCACGCCGGCGGC
>JAKPUX010000255.1 GCA_029554865.1 bacterium
TCTGGAGCGCAGCCGGCAAGCAGCCCCAGCACCAGCAGGAGCAGCAGGGCGGCCGCAGCCAACCGCCCTCTTTTATGCACAATCGGACTCATTTCTCATCCACTTTCACTTCAGTGGAGAGATGGCGATACCAGGTGAAATAGAGCCCCACCGAAAGGCCTGCCAGCGCCACCACCAGCCAGGCGAAATTGTCCCAACGCTGCATGACGATCATCATCATGGTGAGAAAAAGGACGATCTGCCAGGGCACGGCAAAAAAGGTGGCGATGATGTCGCGGCGGTTCTCGGTATTGACCTTGGCCAGCACCTGCGCGGGCAGGATGGTGCGGATGGGGCCCCAGAAGCCGAAGGGGCGGGTCTTTTTGTAGAAATTCTCCAGATACTTCTTCTCGGTCGGTTTGGTCAGATAGGTGCCAAGGATGACTCCGGCCAGGGAAATCCCGGCTGCAAAGCTGAAGGAGAAATACTCCGGCCACTCCGGGAAGAAGAGCTTCTGAATGACGGCGGCTACCATTCCGGCAACGATGCCCCAGGCAAAACCGTAGCCGTTCATGCGCCACCAGTACCAGCGCGCCAGCATCGGGATGAGCATGCCCGCGCCGATGCTCATGGTGATCCAGCCCCAGATCTCGTTGATGTGCTTGACAAAAAGAGCGAAGAAGAGACCGATCAGAACGATGAGAATTGAGGAGATACGGCTCTGCACGACCAGTTGGCGGGGCGTGGCCTTGGGTTTGAGATAGGCCTGATAGATATCCTTGACCCAGTAGGCGGCGCCGGCGTTAACCGTCGAATCAAAGGTCGACATCGCCGCGGCCATGAGCCCGGCGACAAGCAGTCCCTTGATGCCCATGGGCACCATCTGGCTGATGACAATCGGCAGCACCCGCTCGGGATCGCTGATGCCCTGGTGGGTGACCCCGTAGCTGACGCCCATGATGGCGATGGCGGCGATGAAAGGCCAGCGGAATGAGAGCAGAAAGGTCCAGAACAGGGAGAGC
>JAKPUX010000270.1 GCA_029554865.1 bacterium
CGTGCAGTTGCCGCAGTGCTCACAGAGGCCGGCATCGACCTGCGGAATCAACTTGCGGCTGCTCAGGGCCTCGAAAGGAGTGATGGGATCGGGCAGGGCGGAGCCGATCAGCTCCGCCACCGAGCGCAAGCCGCGCTCCTGTAGGAGAAAGCTGAGCCCGGAATGGAGTTCGCCGACGATCCCATAGCCGTATTTCATCACGATGGTGCAGAACTGCACGCTGCGGGCGCCGAGGGCGAGAAAGTTGGCCGCCGCCTTGTAGTTCATCGGGCCGCCGTTACCCGAGACCGCCAGGCCCATGCCGGCGACGCGGGCGAGGGTGTAATTGCTGATCGGCAGGACGCCTTCACCGGAGAGGCCGATGACGACGCCCTCCTCCCAGCGCCGGCCCGGGGCCTTGCGGAAGGCCATGGCCGGAAAACTGTTGGCCAGGGTGATGCCTGCCTTCTTGCCGGGATGGCGGCGGAAAACCGCCTCGATGGCGGCAGCGATCGGGCCGATGGCGGTGACGGCGGCGGTGAGCTTGAAGAGCTTGGGGATCTCGGCATCGCCCGCCTCCAGAACCCAGCCGATGATTTTGGCGGTCAGCTCTGCGTCCTGTGAGACCATATCGCCGCGGGTGCCGTCGCCGCCCTGGGGGCAGGAGAGGCTGTATTCGATGCCCATCGCCCCGGCCGATTCGAGCTTGCGGGTGTTGGACTGCCATGCCGCCCGGTCGGCGTCGTCGCCGCCGGTCACCGGTCCGCCGGTTGAGGCCAGGGTGAGGCGGTCTGGAAACTCCCGGACCAGGGCTTCGACCTCGCGGCAGACCCGGTCGAGGGGATGGCCGGAGACGTTGTCGCAGTTGCCATAGGTCGAGGGCCCGAGCACGAACATGTAGCCGCCGGGGATGTGGACCGGAACGTTGTCGAAGGCGGTCTTGACCACCGCCCCGGCCCAGCCCTTTTCATAGGCAGTGCGCATCTGCAGCAGTCCGTCCGAGTGCGGAGCCGCGGAGATGAGAAAGGGGGAGAGGATGCGGCGGCCGAAAAAGTCGCAGTCGAGCGCCACCGGCCGCAGGTTCCTTCCGGACAGGATGGCGCGGCTTTTGGCAGGCTTGTTAATCACCGGGGGCTTTTGGCCGCGGACAAAGGCATCCGCTGCGAGGGCGGCGTTCTTGCCCGAGGCCACCGACTCGACCACAGTCGAGGAGCCCAGGACGAGATCGCCGGCATAAAAGAGGCCGGGGAATTCACGCAATGGCGCCGCGCTGCGGCTGCCGATAGCGGCGATGACCCGATCGAAGCGGCGGAAGTGGGAGGGCTCTTGCGGGTCGGGGATGAAGTTGCGCGGCTCGGGGGAGGCGCCCGGCGGGAGAAGGAGCTTTTCGATGCGCAGGCCGGCGACCCGAACGTCGTGCAGCACCACCTCCAGGACCCGCGCGCAGGTGGTTAGTTCGATGCCCTCGCGCAGGATCAGCTCGCGCTCGTAGGCGGTGAGCGGCATGTTCTCGGCCTTGCGGCGGTAGATGAGTTCGACGTGGCCGGCGCCGCGGCGGCGGGCGCTGACGGCGACATCGACAGCCACGGCCCCCCCGCCGATCACAGCCACCCGCTCGCCCTGCAGGCGGGTGCGGCTCTCGAGAAACCTCTGCCAGCTGAGGGCGGCCTCACCCCCCGGGACCTCGAGAGCGATCGGGCGCTCGAGTCCGCAGCAGACGATCACCGCTGCGCAGGAAACCAGGAGTGTGGCCGGGTCGTCTATATGTTTGCGATGGAGGGCGATCTCCCCGAGGGAGAGGAAAAAATCGATGTCCGCCTGCAGGACCTTCTTGTTAAGACGAAAGTCTGGAATCAGCCGGGCCATGCCGCCAAGGACTTGCTTTTGTTCGTAGAGGTCGATGGCGTAGCCCAGCTGCGCCAGCACCGCTGCCGCCCCGATCCCCGCCGGTCCGGCGCCGATGACGGCGATGCGTTTTCCGTTGGGGAGGGGCTTGTCGAACGGGGGGAGGCCGCACTCATGCGTCTTGTGGATCAGGGTCGCCTGCACGGCCGGGATCTCGATGGGCGTCGAAAAGCCGGCATGGACGCAGGCCGCCATGCAAAAGCTGTCCGGGCAGACCAGGCCGCAGACCCCGCCCAGGGGATTGGCCCCGAGGATAAGGGCGGCGGCGCGGCGGTAATCAGCTAGCTCGCCGGTGCGCGCTGCCATGATGAAATCGGCCGGCGAGCAGTGGGCCGGACAGGCCTCACGGCAGGGCTTTTCTTCGCAGTATTCGCACCGGTTCAGCTCGGCCCTGAGTTGGGCCTCGCTGAGGAATCCCTCTCTTCTCATGCAGCAGCTCCCGTACGGTCCGCCGGTTCGTGCGCCGGTGCCGCGTTTGCACATCCGACCCGCGCATGTTTATCGACATCCCCACGGCTCCGTTTTGCCAGGTTTGCTGGTTAAATCCCGCGGGTAGTCGATGGGCCCGATCAAGAGGCCGGATTTACTCGACTCCCCGGCAATCGGGCGCAATTATGCTCAAATATAGCTTTTTATCGTCTGGCGAGCAAGTCATTTATCGAAAGGGTGATAGCCATCCGGGAGGATACCGCCGTTTCCCGGCTTTAAGTGCTGCAGGAATTGCTTGATTTTGGCCTTCCGATTGGGTATTTTCAGTTAATCGCCATGAGAAATCCCGCAGGGTTGCAGACCGGTGCAAAGTGCGACAGGGGAGGAAAACCATGTTAAAGCGCATCCTGATGCTGTTGGCAGTATCCTCTATGGTTTTCGGACAGCAGGAACTCAAGATCGTCTCCTACAACATCATGGGGATGAAACCGGGCTCCTATCCCGAGACCCGTCTCAAGATCATCATTCAGAACCTCAAGCAGCTCGATCCGGATATCATCGGCTTGCAGGAGATCAACGAATCGCCCAGCAGCGGGGGGAGCGATAACCAGGCGCGCATTATCGCCGACTCCCTCACCGCCTTCTTCGGCATCCCTTACACGAGTTATTACTCGGGGACGCACATGGCCTGGGACGGCCAGTTCCGTGAAATGATCGGCATCATCACCAAACATCCTGTGGAACAGCAGGGATTTGCGGATCTGCCCAAGGGGACCTTTTCCCGCAAAGTGGTCTGGAATCATATTGTCACTCCGCTCGGGAGAGTCAATTTCTTCAATACCCATCTCGACGGGGAATCGACCGGCGCCACTCTCGGTCAGGCGCAGAAGATGCTCGCCTATGTTACCGAACGCTTTTATGCTTTTCCATCTGCAGCGGTCGTTCTGACCGGTGATTTGAACAATGTCCCCGAATCGGAATCCATCACCACTCTCTCGGCGGCACTCGTCGACAGCTGGAGAAAGGTGAACGGCTCCCTGCCGGGATATACGGTCCCTTGCGATGCACCCAACGCCCGGATCGATTACGTCTTTTACAAAAGCAGCAAGATCAAGCCCCTGGCTTCCGCCGTGGTCATGAAGGATTCTTTCCGCGGCAATTATCCTTCCGACCATGCCGGGGTCATGACCACCTTCGGCGTGGACCCGCTCGGGGTCCACATCTCCGCAGCAGGGCCGGTGCACGCGGAGCTGTTGCAAAACTATCCCAATCCCTTCAACGCGGCGACGGTTATTCATTACCATCTGCTGCGCAGGGGGCATGTCACGTTGACCATATACGACCTGCGCGGCCGGGTTATTGAGGCCCCGGTGGATGAGGTGCAGGACGCAGGCAGCCACCAGATCCGCTTTGACGCCGGTGCGCTGCCGGCGAGCCTCTATCCCTATCATCTCGTGAGCGAGACGGGAATCTCCTCCGGCAAGATGGTGCTGGTCAGATAACCCCACAATCTGTCCCTGGAGAAAAGAATAATTATGCCTGGATTCTCACCCCTTCGTCCTTTCGGCAGCACCGGCATCATGGTCTCTCCACTTGGACTCTCGTCCTCTTACCGCCCTGGCAAGCATGCGGTGCAGCT
>JAKPUX010000271.1 GCA_029554865.1 bacterium
CTGGACGACATCCTGATCACCGGTGAGGGGGGATACCTGCCTCTGGAGGAGGATTTGCAGGCCGCCTCCGGCTTCAGGGTTTACCCCAATCCCAGCCGGGGCGCCTTCCGCGTGGAAAACCCCGCCAAGACCAGTTTCAGCCTGGAAATCTTTGACCTGCGCGGCCGCCGCGTCTTTTCCGCCCGGGATATCAGCAGCTTCGACAGTCGCAAAGCCGGGCCCGCCCTCTCCTCCGGGGTCTATTTCCTGCGCCTGAGCGACTCCACTGGCAGCCGCATCCGCCGCCTGGCGATCAGCAAATGAGAGACCACCTCGCCCTGCCCGATGTGGAGGCTTTTATCGAAAGCCTGCTGCGTGACCGGCATTTCAGCGCCAACATCGCCGGCTTGCAGGAATTGGAGCCAGTGGAGGCCGTCTGGGCAGATTTTCCACCCCAGACCAGGCCTGAACTGGCATCCCTGCTGCGCGAACTGGGCATCGGCCGCCTCTATCAGCACCAACGCGAGGCCATCGACGCCATCCTGAGCGGGCGGAATCTGGTGCTAAGCACCGGAGTGGCAAGCGGCAAGAGCCTCTGCTACCAGTTTCCCATCCTTCAGCACCTGCTTAGCAATCCCCGCGGCCGTTCCCTATTGATTTTCCCCACCAAAGCGCTGGCCCAGGATCAGCAGCAAAAGTTCAGCCACTTGCTTTCCCGCCTCTCCGGCCTGAGCGGAACAAAACACAACTGCGGCATCTACGACGGCGACACCCAAAGCTCCGCGCGGCGGCAAATCCGCCTGCAGGCCAACCTGATCTTTTCCAATCCGGACATGCTGCATCTGGGGATTCTGCCCAATCACACGCTCTGGGCGCAGTTCTTTGCCAACCTCAAGTGGGTGGTGATCGACGAGGTGCACATCTACCGCGGCGTCTTCGGCTCCCATTTCGCCAACGTGCTGCGCCGCCTCAAGCGGATTTGCGCCCTCTACGGCAGCCAGCCCCAGTTCATCTGCACCTCCGCCACCGTCGCCAATGCCCGCGAACTCGCCCAGGACTTGTTGGAAAGCCCTGTCTCCCTGGTGGATAGGGACTGCTCTCCGCATGGCAGGAGGGTGTTCATGATCCTCAACCCGCCCATCGTGGATGCAGCTCTGGGCATCCGCCGCAGCGCCCTGATGGAAAGCACCG
>JAKPUX010000281.1 GCA_029554865.1 bacterium
CCGCGTTTTGGGGGCGCCGTCTATGTCGATGGCGGGGTGGTGGCGCCCGTGGCCGTGGAAACAGCGCGGCGCTATGGCGCCGATCTGGTGATCGCCGTCGATATCTCCGGCGGAGTGAGCACGTCGGCCCCTCAGGGGACTATCGATACCATTCTCAAGTCCATCGATATCATGTACAATCGCATCGCCGCCAGCCACCTCCGCGGGGCGGACGTGATAATCAGGCCGAATGTGGGTTCCATCGCCGGAACAGATCTATCCCGCCGTCACGAGGCGATCCTCGAAGGAGAAAAGGCGGCGGTGGCAGCCATGCCGGCCCTCCGGCAGGCAATGGAAAAATTACGCCGGGAGGGCCGGCTGCCGTGACGACGGGTTATCCCGAAAACGGCAGGTCGCATGGGAATAAAATAGGGATATCACCGGATCCGGATCTGATTCCAGTGAGAAAATAATCAGAGGAGTTTATACAAATGGAAGGGAAAGCGATCGTTACCGCCGCCATTACCGGCGGCGTCCACACGCCGGCCATGTCGCCCTATCTGCCCATTACCCCCCAGCAGATAGTCGATGAATCGGTGCGGGCCTGCGAGGCCGGTGCGGCAATCTGCCATATCCATGTCCGAAATCCGGAGACGGGACAGCCGTCACCCGACATCAGCCTCATCGAGGAAGTCAGGGCAAAGATCAAGAATCGCTGCCGGGCCATCGTCTGCATCTCCACTGGCGGCGGCATCGGCATGACGGTGGAGCAACGCGTCCGCCCCGTCCGGGTGTTCAAGCCGGAACTGGCGACCCTGAATGCCGGCTCCATAAACTTCGCCACGTTTCACAAACTGGATAAATACAACGAATACAAGTTCGACTGGGAGCGGGCCTATCTGGAGATGACGGAAGATTTCATCTTTCGCAATATCTTTTGTCCGGTCAATGCATTGACTTGAGGGTGGTGAGGAATGTCTTGAATACCTGAATCTCCGTCATTGGCTGCGGATGGCGCCCGGTCGTGCGCGGCTCTGAATAGGGGGTCAAAAAGCCAACCTCACCCCGGCGTTGACACCCTGGGCCCAGAATTCGTGCTGGCCGAACTGGATGTCGTAGTTCAGAAAGAACATGGCCAACTCCCTCCATTGCAGAGATATGCCCGCCCCGGCGGAGAGATA
>JAKPUX010000294.1 GCA_029554865.1 bacterium
CGATGTCATCGTCCCGACCGCCGGCTCCTGCGGCGTTGCCAAGGAGCGCATGGAGAACAAAAAAGATATGACCTGTTACGACTGGTTCTTCTGCACCAAAAAGCTGGCCAAGGAGCTGGTGCTGAGCACCATCCTGAAGAAAAAGAAGTAGTTACTCATCACCGCTTATAAAAAGGCCCGGGATACCAGTGGTATTCCGGGCTTTTCCATTTCCGGCGCAAGCTGTATCAACAGACCTCAAGGCCGGATGATCCTCTCTGCTATCGCCATGACCTGCACGGTCTGGTCCATGGTACCGACCTCGCCGATCTGCAGTTTTTCCCTCAGATTGAGGTGATCCAGGCAGGTGCCGCAGGTGGCGAGGCGCGCCCCTTTCTCCGCCAGTTTTTTCAGGCTCTCCAGCACCTCGCTTCCGTCCGAGGTCAGATAGATTCCCGAATTAACACACCCCACCAGATCGACCTGGACGTCGGAGGCGGCCAGTTTTTCCAAAAAAATCCTGAGCAACTTTCTGCCCAGGGCCGGATCGCCGCTGCCCATCTGGTCAGAATTTAGATAGAGTAAGGTCATGGCATCTACTCCTGTGTTTTAGTGATTTTCCAGCTTTATAAACAGGCGAAACCTGTTCTGTTTTCAGGCCTGATTCTCTGCTCATGGTCGTTTCTTGCTGGTTCATTTTTTCAATCCACACATCCTCAAATTCCTTCGCGACGTTCTCCCCGCGGCCTTTCCGGCCGGTGGTGGCGTCGGGCTCATTTGGCCAGCACCAGCCGCCGGGTCTCGTACACTCCGCCCGCCTGCAGCCGGGCGATATAGATTCCGGCGGCCAGGCCCTGCGGCCGCCAGACTACCCTGTGTTCGCCCGCCGCCTGCTGGCACTCGACGAGGCTGGCGACCTCCTGCCCCTGCAGATTGTAAATGCGCAGGTTCACCCGCTCCGGCTGCGGCAGGGCGTAAGCGATTGTCGTCGCCGGATTGAAGGGATTGGGATAATTCTGCTCCAGCCGGAATCCTTCGGGCGCTGCTTCGAGGCTGGTTACCATGGATCGGTAATCGGACTCAAAGGCCCCAAGATCGGGAGCGGCGCCGAGAAAGGGTAGCCCGAGACCGACGCCGCCGTCAATCAGATCGCTGCCGAGAGCGAGATGCATGAAGGGGATATCCGGCAGGGAGCCGTCGGCCTTGCGCGGTGCGGCGGCCAGGGCATAA
>JAKPUX010000327.1 GCA_029554865.1 bacterium
GGGCGTGAGGGGTCAGGTGGGGACGAGAGGCGCGGGTGGGGACGAGAGGCGCGGGTGGGCGTGAGGGGTCAGACCGCCTCCACGATATTGTCGCCCATGCTCACCAGCACCGACTTGCCGATGGCGGGGATGTGAACGACGAAGAATTTCTCGCCGCGCTGACCCATGAGCATCCCCTCCAGCCCGGCCAGAGGGCCCGAACTGATGCGCACCTGCGTGCCCGGCAGCAGCCCCGGCTGCACCTCGACTTCCACACCGGTGGTGAGGATGCGGCGGATGGTCTCGATCTCCTCCTCGCGCACCGGGGCCGGGGTGTGGTTAAAGCTGACGATACGGACTATACTCGGGGAGGTGAGGACATCCCAGCGGCGGTTGTAGGCGATGCGGGCAAAGATATAGCAGGAAAAGAGAGGCTCCTCGATCCAGCGGCGGCGGTCCTTCCACTGACGTAGGACCGACCGGATGGGCAGATAGTTCTCGATTCCGGCTCCGTCGAGGCTGAGCCTGGCCTTTTTCTCATGACGGGGCCGCGTGACAAAGGCGTACCAGAGGGGTTGGGATTCGCTGATTCTGTGCTCGGACACTGCCGCAGTTCCTTCTCAGTTTAATCCGCAGGTGATATTCAGTCCGGTCCATTCCATTACGCTCGGGGACGAGCAGTGTATGGCCATGATCAGGACTGTTTTCCACCCTCTTTTGGCGGCTTTGCTTTGTCGGAGCCGCCCTTGCCGCTTTTATCCTTGTCGCGGTAATAGTCGCTGTAATAGTAGTGCTGATAGTAGGAGCCGTAGACCTGCTCGGCGGCGATGCCGTTGAGGATGGCGCCGAGCACCGGGGCGCCGACGCGCTTGAGCTGCTCGTGGGCGCGCACAGCCGCCTCGCGGGCGGTATCGCCGGAGTGGATGACGAGCAGCACCCCGTCGACCATGGGCGAGAGAATCGAGGCATCGGTCACGGCCAGGGCGGGAGGCGAATCGATGAGGACGATGCTGTAATGCTTGCGGGCCTCCTCGAGCAGTTTTTTCATCGCCTCGGAGCCGAGCAGCTCGGCCGGATTGGGCGGAATCACCCCGCAGCCGAGCACATGCAGTTCGGGCAGGACCTCGATGGAGCGCACCGAATCCTTGAGCAGGGCGCGGCCGACCAGGATGTTGGTCAAGCCGCTGCTTTTATCCAGCCCGAAGAGGCGGTGCTGGATGGGCTTGCGCAGGTCGGCGTCAATGAGCAGGGTGCGGTTGCCCATCTGGGCGAAGGTGATGGCCAGATTGGCGACCGTGGTCGATTTGCCCTCCTGCGGGCCGCTGCTGGTGACCATGAAGAGCTTTTTCGGCTGCCCCGGGCTGGAAAACATGATGTTGGTGCGCAGGGCGCGGTAGGCCTCCGAGACCGGCGAGCGCGGCTTGAGCTGGGTCACCAGCCGTTCGTTGATGGAGCGCACCTCGGCGTCGTTTTTGCCCTCGCCGGCGCGGGCGAAGACCCCGTTGGTCTGCTCCCCCTTGATGAAGGGGATAGTGGCCATCACGGTCATGCCGAGGCGCTCGATGTCCTCCATGGTGCGCACCGAGTTGTCGAGGTATTCGAGCATGAAGGCAATGCCGACGCCAAGGCCGAGGCCGGCGATGAGGCCGAGCAGGATATTGAGCTTTTTGCGCGGCGAGACCGGCTTTTTGGGCTCCTTGGCCGAATCGATGATGCGGACGTTGCCGATCTGCCCCACCTCGGTGATGCGGGATTCCTGGTATTTTTCCTGGAGCATGAGGTAGATTTTTTCATCCACCTGGGCGGTGCGCATCAGCCGAGCCAGGGTGAGGCTCTTCTGGGGCAGTGATTCGAGTTCGCGATTGTAAGTGGCGACGATCCCCTTGAGGGCTTCGACGCGGGGGATGAGCGACTGGATTTCAGTTTCGACCTCGATCTTGCTGGCAAAGAGGGTTGAGGCGAGCTGGGCCGGATCGACGAACTCGGCCGCGGCGATCTTGGCGATCTCCTCCTTGAACTTTTTCTTGAGGGCTTCGACCTGGCGCTCGCGGATCTGCACTTCGTTGCGATTGCGCTCATAGGCGCCGATCTCGATCATCGAGGCCATGTAGGAGGCGAGGGCCGCCTCCTTCTCGGCGATCTGCTTTTTCAGCTCCGCCAGATAGGGCGCAGTCGAGATGGTTTCGACGTCGAAATCAACGTTGCGCTCCGCGAGCTGCTGATTGATATAGTTCAACCGCTGCCGCTGCGCCGCAAGGTCTGTTGCGGCTTCGTTGTAGATGGTCTCAAACTCGGCGATCTTGCGAACCAGCTCCTCGGTCTCGCGGTCGAGCGCGACCACCTTGGCCTGCTGCTGATAGGTCTTGAGCTTCTCCTCGGAGGTAGCCAGTTCGGTGTGCATCTTGCTCATCTGGTCTTCGATGAAATTCTTGACCTGACGCACCTCGGCCTGGCTCTGGGCCTTGTTCATCTCCTGATAGGCCTGCGCGACGGCGTTGGTCACATAGGCCGCTTCAAAGGGCGAGGGGGCGGTGACCTTGATCTCGATCATATCGGTATTGCGGATCGGGGCGACGCTGAGCTGACTGCGCAGATTCTCGACAACGAGGTCGAAAAAGAGGGGATCGTCCAGCGAGGCCGGGCGGCCGGTCCGGCCGAACCACTCCTTCAGCCGGTTGCGTCCCCCGCCTGCCTCGCTGCCGAGCAGGCGCAGCCGGCCGGCTTCCGGGGTGCTGCGCAAATCTTCGAGCACATTCTCCGCCAGGCTGCGGCTTTTGAGGATCTCCACCTGATTGTTGATCATGGTCTCTTTTTTCATCATGGTGGAGAAATCGAAGAGGGACTGACTGACGCCGGACTGCTGCTCGAGCATGAGCTTGGCGGAGGCCTGGTATTCGGGTTCGGTGGTGAAGGTGTAGTAGAGGGTGGCCGCCAGAACGGAGAGAAAGGAGACGAGAATCACCCAGCGGCCGCGGTAAAGGACGCGCAGATAGTCGTGGACAGTCAGCTGGCGCTCCTGACGGGGGGGCGGAAAAAGCCGCAGTGGGCTGCCGCCAGGGTAGGTTGCAGGGGCTGATGGAGAATTCATGGATGCCTGTACTAGTTATCCCTGTAAAAATCGATCAGGGCCCAAACCTGCACCAGGGCGGCGATGCGGACCGCAAAATCGAAAAACTGGTTGATAAAGTGGAACGAGGTGCCCGAGACCACCACCGTATCGCCCGGGCGCAGGATGGGAATCTCCTCGATCCGTCCCTTGTCCAGATAGGCCTTGACGTCGATTTCGATGACCTCCGTCTTGCTCTCGCCGGCGGCCGGACGCACCAGTTTGATGCTTTTGATGCGCGCCTCCTCGCGCGGCCCGCCGGCGAAGGAGAGCAGGGAGATCAAATCGGTCTCATAGGGGACCATGTACTGTCCCGGCTTGTGCACAAAGCCCCAGACGTTGACCGCCATCAGCACCTGATCCTGACTGCCGAGAAAATACTGCGCTGCGCGCGGGGTTTCGGACTGGGCGGGCTGCTGGGCAAAGGCTGCCGGTGCCAGGAGCACGGCCAGCAGGAGTGTCCGCGTCAGGGATCGAGGCATCAGCGCATGTCCACGACTTCGTATCCGGCGGGGATCTCCGGCCGGAAAGTGGCGTCGGTCAACCGGGCGTTGAGATCGATGTTGCGCACCTCATAGGTGGAGCTGTTGCCGTTGAGATCAACCTGCCTGATCCGGTTCATGAGCAAACTCTTCTGATCAGCCCAGATCTCGACCTCCTGGGTGAACTCGTCGCCGCTCTTGGCCTTGAGGCGGATGTGATGGCAGGGCGCGCCGGCTATGCTCTCACTGCCGAGGAGTTCGCTGGTATAGTTGTCGACGAAATTCTTCAGAAAGGATTTGAGAAAGGGGTTGGTATCGCCGTTCTCGGAGGCGTCATCGATGATCACCTGCTTGTTGCCGTGCGGCATGGTCCAGACGGTCTTGCCGTCGGTGACGATGAGCTGGTCGCCGGTCTCGATCCTGAACTGGACGCCGTTGCGGGTACAGATCTTGCCCTCGAAAACCTGGCGCTCGCCGGCCAGCTCCCAGTTGAAGGTCTGGGTGAAATCGGCGCAGACGCTCTTCATGGCCTCATAGCGCTTCTGGATTTTGCCGAGGAGGTCGGCGGCCTCCTGGGCGGAGAGAGAAGCGGCCAGGCCGAAGATGATCAGGAGGGTGAAAAGTCGTTTCATGGCGAATCCTTTATAAATGTGACGTTACATCCCCATCTTGAACGTCAGAGAGGGCGCGGTGTTCCCGCCCGGTGGTCAATACTCTTCCTCATCGTCATTTTCGCTGTCGCCGGGCAGGTTTTCGAGGTCCTCCGGCCGCAGCAGGACCTCGCGGGCCTTGCTGCCCTCGAAGGGGCCGACCACACCGGCCATTTCGAGTTCGTCGATGAGCCGGGCCGCGCGCGAGTAGCCGACCTTGAGGCGGCGCTGCAGAATGGAGACCGAGCCCTGGCCGGTGCGGACGACGATGCGCATCGCCTCGCTGAAGAGGGGATCGCGCCGGCCGTTGCCCGGGCCGCGCTCATCGCTGCCTCCGCCCATCTCGTCGTCGATGCAGGCCGGCAGGGGCGACTTGACGATGGGGGGCTGAGTATGGATATGGGCGATGACGCTCTCGATCTCTTCCAGTCCGATATAGGCGTTGTGGATGCGGATGGGCTCGGCGCTGCCGGGCGGCAGGAAAAGCATATCGCCCTTGCCGAGGAGCTTTTCCGCCCCGTTCATGTCAAGGATGGTGCGGGAGTCGACCTTGCTGGCCACCTGGAAAGCCATGCGCGCCGGGAAATTGGCCTTGATCACCCCGGTGATGACGTCCACCGAGGGACGCTGGGTGGCGACGATGAGATGGATGCCGACGGCGCGGGACATCTGGGTGAGGCGGGCGATCGGCTCCTCCACATCCTTGGAGGCGCTGGAGGTGAGCATGAGGTCGGCGAGTTCGTCGACGACGATGACCAGATAGTGCAGGGCCGAGGCGACAGCGCCGCTCTCGGTATGGATGCGCCCCTCGGCCGCGCGCGCGTTGTACTCCTCGATATTGCGCACTCCGGCGGTGGCGAGCATGTCGTAGCGCCGCTCCATCTCCTGCTCGGCCGACTTGAGCACCGCGATGGCGCTCTTGGCGCTGGTAGCCACCTTCTCGCGCACCCCCTCCACATAGGAGAGGTGGTAGGGATGGAGGCGGCTGTAGGTGGAGAGCTCGAGGCGCTTGGGGTCGATGAGGACGAGCTGGACCTGGGCCGGGTGGGCCTTGTAGAGAAAGCTGGCGATGATGGTATTCAGGCAGACGCTCTTGCCGGAGCCGGTCGAGCCGGCGACGAGGAGATGGGGCATCGAGGCCAGATCGGTGACGTAGGGGGCGCCGGAGATGGTCTTGCCCAGGCCGATGCTAAGCACCGATCTGGCGGACTGGAACTCGCTGGAGGCAAGGATCTCGCGCAGATAGACCATCTGCGGCTTTTCATTGGGGATCTCGACGCCGATGGCGTTCTTGCCGGGGATGGGGGCGACGATGCGGATGCGTTTGGCGCGCATCGCCATGGCGAGGTCATCGGCCAGTCCGGTGATGCGGCTGACCTTGATGCCGGGCGCCAGTTCCATCTCATAGCGGGTGATGATCGGGCCGGGATGGATCTCGGTGACCCGTGCCTGGATGTCGAAATCGGCGAGCTTTTCCTCGAGCATTCTGGCGTTGGCGCGCAGCTCCTCCTCGGAGGCCGGTTCAATCGCCTCCTCGGGCAGTTGGAGCAGGCTCAGGGGCGGAAAGGTATAGGGACCGCTCGGCTTGAGGGAAGGCACCAGCTCGCCCTCTTCCTCCTCTGTCAGCTCCTCCTCCCCCTCCCACTCTTGGGCTGCCGGGCGCACCGGCGCCGGCCGCGGGGGCAGCGCTACCTTGACCGGCGGTGGCGCAATCTCCTCCTCCTCGGCGAGATCGATGGGCAGAGGCCGTGCGACGATCGGGCCTTTGGAATCGGCGGCGCGGAAGCGCTTCACCGCCGCCTCCGGCTTGCTCTTGACCCCGCGCATCTCGCGGATGTTCTGGCCGATGCGCACCCCGAGCCGGGCGATGCCGGCGGAGAGATTGGCATGGATCTCGCGCAAGGAGATCGAGGTGAAGGTGACGATATTGATCACCGTCAGCACGACCAGGACGATGACCGCCCCGTAGATCCCGATCAGCTTGCGCAGCAGGGTTGCCAGCAGCACCCCGATAAAGCCCGAATATTCATAGGCCTGGGCGAGGGGGGCACGGGTGACATAGTGATAAATGGCGAAGCCGAGCGAGATGAAAAGGGCGAGGAGAAAGGTGAACCAGCTCCAGCGGCGCAGCTGCGCGGTCTCCCGGCCGAGGAGCTTGAAGACCCCGAGGGCGATGAGGAGAAAGGGCAGCACGATAACGGGAAAGCCGATCGTGCCGTGGATGAGGGCCCAGGAGAGATAGACGCCGGCGATGCCGAGCTGATTCCGGACCAGATTGGCGGTGACCTCCTGGGGATTTTCGCCCTGATAGGAGATCAGGCCGATGGCGAGGAGGAGGCCGAAGAGGATGAGGAGCAGGCCGAGCAGCTCCTCGCTTTTGCGGGCATCGAGCAGGGGTTGGGCTGCCTTGACCGGGCTCTTTTTCTTTGTGCGTTTGCGCATGGAACCTGAGCGTCCTTCGGAGGTCCGGTACTATTTCTTGTAGAAGGGGGTTTCGCAGACCGTGGCCGGCATGCGGCTGTTTCTGATCTCGATCTCGAGCGGGGTGCCGACCGCGGCCAGTTCGACCGGGACGTAGCCGGTGCCGATGCCCTTTTCAAGGCTGGGCGAGAAAGTGCCGCTGGTGACGACCCCGACGCGCTCACCGCCGGAGTAGATGGCATAGCCGTGGCGCGGAAAGGCGCGTCCGGGCATGTCGAAGCCGATCAGTTTGCGTTTGAGGCCGGCGGCCTTGATCTGAAGCAGGGCTTCACGGCTGATGAACTCGCCCTTGTTGAGTTTCGTGATCCAGCCGAGGCCGGCCTCCAGGGGATTGGTGGTCTGATCGATGTCATTGCCATAAAGGCAGTATTTCATCTCGAGGCGCAGGGTGTCGCGTGCGCCGAGGCCGATGGGTTCGATGTCGAACTCGGCGCCGGCCGCCATCACCGCTTTCCAGACCTTCACAGCCGATTCATTGGGCATCATCAACTCATACCCGAGTTCGCCGGTGTAGCCGGTGCGCGAAATCATCATCGGGACGCCGGCAGCCTCGGCCTCATCCAGCCAGTAATAGTCGATTTTGTTCAAATCCAGTGCCGTGAGCTTTTGCAGGGTCTTTTGGGCCATCGGCCCCTGCAGGGCGAGCAGGGAATAGCGGTCGCTCTCGTTGGTCAGGGTAACGCCGCCGATGAGGTGACGGTTGGCCCATTCCCAGTCCTTGTCCAGATTGGCGGCATTGACGACCATCAGATAGTGGTCGGGGAAGCGGTAGATGAGCAGATCGTCGACGATGCCCCCCTCCGGGTAGCACATCGCCGAATACTGCACCTGACGGACGTCCACCTTGCTGACATCGTTGATGGTGATCTTTTGCAGAAAGGCCTCGGCATTGGGGCCCTTGACGATGAATTCGCCCATATGGGAGACGTCGAAGAGGCCGACGGTGGTGCGGACCCGGCGATGCTCCTCGATGATGCCGCGGTACTGGATGGGCATATAATAGCCGGCGAACTCGACCAGCTTGGCGCCCGCCTGCTGGTGCACGTCATATAAAGCGGTTTTCCTGGTTTCCACAGCGCCTCCCGTAGCAAAAGGTTCGCAAGGTTGCGATGGTAATATTCTTTCAATCTGAAAATTAACATTTATTTGCGAGAGTTGCAAGAAGTAATTTCCGCACAAAAAAAAGCCCCGGTGGACGCCGGGGCTGGTCGTGAAAACCTAGAAAATGTTGACAAAATCATTAAAAATGACGAAGAGCATCAGGGCCAGCAGCATGGCCATGCCGATCTGCTGAACGACGAGGCGCACCTTGGTCGAGATCGGCTTGCGCGTCACCCCCTCATAGGCGAGCAGGAGCAGATGGCCGCCATCGAGAGCGGGGATGGGAAAAAGGTTGATGATGCCAAGGTTGAGGCTGAGCAGGGCCATGAACATCACCAGGCTGCCGAAACCGGCCTTGGCGGTCTCGCCGGTCATCTGGGCGATGCGCACCGGTCCGGCCAGCCCCTCCTTGACCGAAACGTCGCCGCTGAAAAGCATGCCGAAGGAGCGGAACATCATCCGGGTCAGGTTCCAGGTCGACTGCCAGCCTACGGCCATGCCCTTGAAAAAGCCGGGCCGCACGTTGATGGTTTTGGCGTCGATGCCAACCAGTCCGTAGCCGAGCATCTTGTCGAGTTTGGGGGTGATCAGCGCCGACATCGGGGCGCCGCTGCGCTCCCATTCGATCTTGATCTCCTTCTCGGGGGAGGCGTGGATGATGCGGATGAGGTCGTCCCAGGAAGAGATCGGGGCGCCGTCGATGCGGACAATGCGGTCCCCGGGCTGGAGGCCCGCCGTCTGGGCCGGCATGTTCTCCATGACGCGGCCGACGATGGGACCGACCGGCTCGGGGATTCCGGTGATGAAGACGCTGACGGTGAAGACGAAGATGGTGAGCAGGACGTTGGCGAGGGGGCCGGCGAAAAGGACCAGCATCCGCACCCAGACCGGCTTGGACATGAACTCCCAGGGTTCCCCCTTGACTCCCCCGGTGTCCATTGATTCGTCGATCATGCCAGAGAGCTTGACGTAGCCGCCGAGAGGCACAGCCGA
The DNA here is from genome assembly GCA_029554865.1 of bacterium. Lineage (GTDB taxonomy): Bacteria > Zhuqueibacterota > Zhuqueibacteria > Residuimicrobiales > Residuimicrobiaceae > JAKPUX01. Next base: position 8,793 of record JAKPUX010000327.1, read on the forward strand.
GACGCAATAGTCGGTCTCGCCGATCTGTTTGCCGAAAAGGCGCGGGGGAAAACCGACCGAAAAACGTTCCACACGAATGCCGAAGGCCTTGGCCGCGAGAAAATGGCCCGCCTCGTGGGCAATGATGAGGACGCCGAGGACCACGATGAAGGGGAGCAGATAGGTGGTCACAATCGAAAGCATGAGCATCATGATGATTTCCTTTGTTCTTTATATTGGGTACTACGGTTAATTCATTTTATGGTTACAGCGAGTTTCATTCAGGCGGATTTACAGCCGCCGCAAGGCTTTCCGTGGCGGACCAACCGCATCACCGGCGCAGGTGCGCTGCCGCCTCTGTGACATGATCGCGGGCCCAGTGGTCGGCCTCCAGAAGGGCGCCGGCCGAGAGAGCGCTGTCGATGCTGTGGGCCTGCAGGGCCCCGTCGATGAGCCGGGCGATAGCGAGAAAGCCGATGCGCTCCTCGAGAAAGAGGTTGACCGCCGCTTCGTTGGCGGCGTTGAGTACGGCCGGGGCGCTTCCGCCCGTGCGGATAGCGGCGCGCGCCAGGGCGAGGGCCGGAAATTTGGCCTCATCCGGCGGGGCAAAGGTGAGCCGGTCGAGGGTGCTGAAATCGAGGCGCGGAAACGCGGAGGCGCAGCGCTCCGGCCAGGTCATCGCCAGCTGGATCGGCACCCGCATGTCGGGCAGGCCGAGCTGGGCCTTGATCGAGCCATCCCGAAAGGCCACCATCGAATGGATGATGGACTGGGGATGGATGACCACCCTGATCTTCTCCTCCGTGAGGCCGAAAAGCCAGCAGGCCTCGATGATCTCCAGTCCCTTGTTCATCATCGTGGCCGAATCGATGGTGATTTTGCGTCCCATATTCCAGTTGGGATGCTTGAGGGCCTGCTCGACGGTGACGTGCACCAGATCTTCGGCGGGCCAGGTGCGGAAGGGGCCGCCCGAGCCGGTGAGGATGATCTCCTCAACGGCCGTTTTCTCCTCGCCCATCAGGCACTGCCAGATGGCGCTGTGCTCGCTGTCGATGGGAAGGATCTCCGCGCCGCTCGCCGCCGCAGCGGCGGTGACCAGGGCCCCGCCGATGACCATCGCCTCCTTGTTGGCGAGGGCGACGCTGCGGCCGCGCTCGACCGCGGTCAGGGTGGGGGTAAAGCCGACGGCGCCGACGACCGCGTTGACGAGCAAATCGTAATCCAACTCCGCGCAAATGGCGGCCAGGGCCTCCGTGCCGGTGCGGAGTTCGACGCCCAGGGCACGGAAGGCGTTGCGCTGCTCCCCGTCCGGTTCAGCGCCGGTGACGACGGCAAGGGCGGGGCGGTGGCGCTGCGCCAGCTGCAGCAGATGGTCGATCTGGCGGTGGGTTGTCAGGGCCAGAACCCTGAAGCGCTCCGGCATCTGCTCGACCACATGGAGGGCGTTGAGGCCGATCGAACCGGTGCTGCCCAGGATGATGATCTTTTTGCTAGCCAATCTGCCCTCTTGCGGTGGTTTTGTCCCTGAACTCCCCGCGCAGCTCCGTGGCGAGGTTTTTCTCCTCGCTGGTCAGCTCTGAATCGCTCCAGGCGATCCCCCAGCGCTCAGCGAAACCCTGCCTCAGGGCGGCGGCCACCGCGGTGTAATCGAGTGGCTGCGGGCTGATCTCGTTGAGGGCCACAGTCTTTTCCTGCATAAAGCGCCGGGCGCGGCCGCGCCATTCCCCCTCTCCTCCATCCTGATCCTGCGGTTTTATATAGTCGACCAGGCGCAGATGAGCCCCGCCGAGCAGGATCGAACCGTGCTGCAGCACAGTGGCGCCGAAGCGGCGCTGGGCGCTGCCGATCATCTTTTTGCCCCCGTGGCCGATTTCATGCTGGATCGAAGAGGCGAAGCAGAGGCTGGAAAGGGCGTTTTTGCCGCCCGTCCCCTTGCGGGCCGGGGCGCGTTCAAAGGCGAGGGGAATGCGCAGCAGGGCCAGTGCGGCCATGATGCCTGCACTGATGCGCTCATAGACGGGCATCACCCGGTCATCGTAGAGCCGGCTGCCGGGCCCGAGGATGACGGCATAGGTCACCTCATCGTCGTGGAGCACGGCGCGTCCCCCGGTGGGGCGATAGACGACATCGATGTTGTCACGGCTGCAGCGCTCGAGGTCGAGATCTTCCAGGCGTTGATGAAAGCCGAGCGAAATCGCCGGTGGACGCCAGCCGTAGAGGCGCAGGACCGGTTTCCCCTGCCAACAGCGCGCCAGGGCGGCATCTTCGGCCATATTGGAAAAGCCGTCCGCAAGCCCGCTGTCAATGAAACGCCAATACTCCATCCCCTCACTTCCTGCAGCTCGACTCAATGGATGATGCCGCGGTCGGAGGTTTCGATGAAGCGGAGGACGCTGCCGATCTCCGGGGTGATCTCGAACTCGCTCTTGATGCGGACAACCGCCTGGCTGACGTTGAGCTCCGAGCGGTAGAGGATGCGGTAGACGCGCTTGAGGAGCATCAGGGTCTCGCTGCTGAAGCCCCGGCGGCGCAGACCGATGGAGTTGAGGCCGGCGAAGCGGAGGGGCTCCTCGGAGGCGAGGATGTAGGGCGGAACGTCCTGGATGACCCGGAAGCCCCCGCCGATCATGCAGTGCTGGCCGACGTGGCAGAACTGGTGGACGGGAGTCATGCCACCGATGATGGCCCAATCCTCGATGGTGACATGGCCGCCGAGCTGTACACCGTTGGCCATGATGACGTTGTCGCCGACCGTGCAGTCGTGGGCGACGTGGGTGTAGGCCATGAGCAGGCAGTTGCTGCCGATGGAGCTTTTGCCGTGGGCGGCGGTGCCGCGGTTAAGGGTGGCGAATTCGCGCACTGTGGTATTGTCGCCGATCTCGAAAAGGCTCTTCTCGCCGCCGAACTTGAGGTCCTGGGGCAGGGTGGCAACCACGGCCCCGTTGTGGATGCGGCAGTTCTTGCCGATGCGGGCGCCGTTGGCGGCCAAAACATGCGGGCCGATGGTCGTCCCCGCGCCGATAACCACGTCTTCCTCGATGATCGCGAAAGGGCCGATCTGCACGTTATCGCCGATCTCGGCGCGATTGTCGACCAGGGCTGTGGGATGGATCTCGATCAAGCTGGTTCTCCTTTGTACGGGGATGGATTTCCGGCAGCGGTCACATCACCGCCGGTTCTTCGCTCTTGCGGTCGACGATGGCGGCCATGAGTTCGGCTTCGCAGACCAGTTCGTCATCGACAAAGGCCCGCCCCATCATCTTGCACATCGAACGGCGCGCGGCAGTCAGCTCCACCTCGAAGCGCAGGGTATCCCCCGGGGTGACGGTCTTGCGGAAGCGGACATTGTCGATGCCGGTGAAATAGACCAGCTTGGTGGCCGGATCGACCTCGGCATTAAGGAGCAGGATGCCCCCGACCTGGGCCATGGCCTCGATGATGAGGACCCCGGGCATGATCGGCTTGCCGGGAAAATGGCCCTGGAAAAAGGGCTCGTTGTTGCTGACATTCTTGATGCCCACCACATGCTCCTCGGGGACCAAATCGATGATGCGGTCGACGAGCAGGAAGGGATAGCGGTGGGGCAGGATCTTGAGGATGGCCTCCTGGTCCAGAAAGACCCCCTTGTTGTCGCTCTTGAATTTGGAGCGGATCAGCTTCTTTTTATACTCCTTGCGGATGAGCTTGACCAGTTCGGCGTTAGCCTGGTGGCCCGAGCGCGCGGCCATGACGTGAGCCTTGAGGGGCATGCCGAGCAGGGCGAGATCGCCGATGAGGTCAAGGGCCTTGTGGCGGACCGGTTCGTTGGGGTAGCGCAGGGTTTTGCCGTTGAGGATGCCATTGGTCGAGAGGGTCACCTTTTCGTCGATCTCGAAGAGTTCGCGCAGCCCGCCGAGTTCGTCCTCGCTCATGTCGCGGTCGATGATGACGACGGCGTTGTCGAGGGCGCCGCCGCGGATGAGGTTGGCCTTGCGCAGCTGCTCGACCTCGCTGAGGAAGCAGAAAGTGCGCGCGGCGGCGAACTCGGTGGCGAACTCTTCATGCAGGGAGTACATGCTGGTATACTGGGTGCCGAGGGCCGGATTCTTGTAATCGACCATGAAGGTGATGCGGAACTCGTCGGAGGGAAAGACGACGATATCGATCCCGCGCGAGGGGTCGTGATAGGTGATGGTCTTGTCGATGATGAGATAGTCGCGCGGCGAATCCTGCTCCTCAAAACCGGCCTTGAGGAGGATTTCGACAAAGGGCAGGGAGCTGCCGTCGCCGACGGGGGGCTCATTGCCGTCGACCTCGCAGATGAGGTTGTCGATCTCGAGGCCGCTGACGGCGGCGAGCACATGTTCAACAGTATGGACCTTGACCTCGCCGATGCCGATGGTGGTGCCGCGGGAGATATCGAGGACGTGATCGACGTCGGCGGGGATGACCGGGCTGTCGGCCATATCGACGCGGCGGAAGAGGATGCCGGTATTGGCCGGGGCCGGGACGAAGGTGATTTTGGTTTTATTGCCGGTATGGAGCCCCACACCGGAGTAGGAGACCGGGTGTTTTATCGTGCGCTGGTTCTTGATCATTCATCCTCCAGGGTTCCGCGCCCTCATTCAGCGCGGTTCATCCGCGTCCGCGTTCAGCTTGCGGTTGAGCGATTCTATTTCCTTTTCCATTTGCCGTATCCGTTTGAGCAGCTCGGGCAGACGGGCCAGAGCGGCCTCTTCGCGCATGGCCTGCATGTGCGGCCGGGCGGGATAGCCGGAATAAAAGAGTCCTGCGGGGATATCCTTGGTCACACCGGCCTGGCCGCCAAGGACGACGTTGTCGCCGATGTGGAGATGACCCGAAATGCCGACCTGTCCCCCCATGCGGACGTAGCCGCCCACCCGCGAGCTGCCCGAGATCCCCGCCTGGGCGGCGATGGCGGTGTGGCTGCCGATCTCGACATTATGGGCGACCTGGATCAGATTATCGAGCTTGGCCCCGGCGCGGATGAGGGTGGCGCCGAGGGTGGCGCGATCGATGGTGGTGTTGGCGCCAATCTCGACGTCGTCTTCGATGATGACGATGCCGGTCTGGGGGATCTTGTGATAACGCCCCTCCTTGAAGGCAAAGCCGAAGCCGTCCGAGCCGACGACCGCACCGCAGTGGATGATCACGCGCTCGCCGATGCGGCAGCGCTCGCGCACCGAGACGTTGGCATAGAGAATGGAGCCGGCGCCGACCTGCACCTCCTCACCGAGGACGACACCGGGATGGAGCTGGACCCCGGGTCCGATGGTGGAGCCGCGTCCGATGACGACGAGGGGGCCGACCGCGCTGCCGGGGTCGATCCGGCACCCCTCCGCGATCACCGCGCTGGGATGGATGCCGGCAGGCAGCTCCGGCGGACCGCCGTAGAGGCGTTCGACCAGGAGCATGAAGGCATAGTAGGGATCTGCGCAGCGCAGCAGGGTTTTGCTGCTGCCGGAAAAGTTGTTGGCGACGATGACCGCCGAAGCGGCGGTGTCGGCGATATATTTTTCATATTTGGGATTGGCGATAAAGGTCAGTTCGCCGGGCCGGGCCTCTTCAATCTTGGCGAGGCCGGTGATCTCCAGTGTCTCATCGCCATCGACAACGGCATTGATCCAGGATGCGATCTCTGCAAGGCTGAAGGCCATCAAATTTCCTCAGAAAGGCTCGTGTGTGCATGATAACAACCGGTCATGGCGTCCTATTCCTGCGCGCCGGGCGGCCGTGCGGGGCGCGTCAGGCTGCCGGATCAGGGCGTCCTATAAATGCCAAACACGGAACAGCCCAGGCACCGCCGGTTTTGATAAACCGGCGCTGGTCCCGGCTCTGGCCGGGACCAGCTTCCTTGCGATATCCGTGTCCTGCCGCTCCCGATGGGTCATCGGGGCTATATTTCTCCGGTTGGGCCGGATGAAGGATCAGCGCGGTGTCTTGGGGGTCGTCTTGGCCGGCAGTCCCTTTTCGAGTTCGGCGAGGACCTCATCGGTCAGGTCGACCTGGCGGGGGCTGGCATAGACGATGTTGCCGTTGATGCTGTCAAAGACAAAATCGTAGCTCTGCTCTTCGGAGATCTTTTTGATGGCCGCATTGATCTTGTCGAAAATGGGCTGCATCATCTCTTCCTGCTTCTTGTAGAGCTCGCCGCTCTGGCCCCATTTTTCAGCCTGATACTGCTGGATCTTCATGTAGAGATTCTGCAGCTCCTGCTGTTTCTCGGCCTTGCGCTCTTCGCTGAGCAGCAGGGACTGGGACTCGAGCTGTTCGCCAAGTTCCTGGAACTGCTTCTGCATGAGTTTGGCCTCTTCTTCCCAACCGGCGCTGATCTTGTTCAGGCGATCCTGGGCGTCCTGGGCTTCCTTGTAGGTGGCGATGATTTTCTGGGAGTTGATGTAGGCCAGCTTTTGCGCGGAAGCAGAGCCGGCGGTCAGGGCGACCATAACCACAGCCAGAACAACCCACTTCATTTTTTTCACGATTACCTCCTGGGTATTGGGATAAGGAATGATTGCTTTGTTTTTCTGGTCAGAAGCTGCGTCCAAAGACGAAATGCATCTTCCATTTGGGATCGGATTTGCCGTTCGCATCGAGGCGGTCAAAGCCGTAGCCGTAATCGAAACCGATGATGCCGACCATGGGCATATAGACGCGGCCGCCGATACCCACTGAGCGCTTCATGGTGAAGGGGTCGGCGTGGCGGAAATCAGGCCAGACCTTGCCCGCTTCGCCGAAAATGAGCGCGAAGATGGTGGGATTCGGGGCGATCGGGATGCGCAGTTCAGCAGTGTATTTCAGATAGGATTTGCCTCCTGCTTCAATATAAGAGGTGCTCTCACCGAGCGGATCGTCATATCCGCGCAGGGGTATCGAACGGGAGAGGCCGTCGCCCCCCATAAAAAAGTATTCGAGATAGGGGATGCTGCGGTTGTCGCCGATGGTCTCCATATAGCCGGCCTGGAAGCTGGAATAGAGGACGAATTTCCAGTAGGCCGGCATGAACCAGTCCATGCGCAGGGTATGTTTGTGGAAATCGACATTGCCGCCGAGAAAGGTCCCGCTCAGCTCGTTGGTCAAAGTCACCTCCGATCCCGAGGTCGGGAATTCGGGGCGGTCGAGGCTGTTGCGGGTGAAGATCTGGGTGATGCTGCTGCTGGTGAGCGGCCATTTCTGGGTCACAATCCCGTTGGGGTTGGCGGCGACGTAATAGCTGTTGAAATCGGAGAGGGAGGTTTCGTCGAGGCCATAGATCCAGTCGCCGCGGAAAAAGTTGTCCGGCCAGCTCAGGTCGCGGCCGAGGCGCAGCGAAAAGCCCCGGCTCTCCTGCTTGTAGCCATAATAGGCGGCATCGCGTTTGGTGTCGTAGAGGGAGACCCCGGCCAGGGTCGGGGTGTCGCGCAGCCAGGGTTCGGTGAAGCTGACGTTGAACGAGCGGTAATAGCGCCCGAAGTTCCAGTCGGTGCTGAGGCGCTGGCCGTTGCCGAAGAGGTTGGCCATGGCCAGGCCGATCGAGCCGATGAACTTGTCGACTTCAGAATAGCCGGCCGACATGTTGGCGGTGTCGGTCGATTTCTCCTCGACCTTGAATTCGAGGTCGACCTTCTCCTCGTCGATGGGTTTGACGTTGGGCTCGACGTTACCGAAATAGTTGAGCATCCAGACCTCGCGCTGGCTGCGTTCGAGCAGGGTGCGGCTGAAGGTGTCGCCCGGGAGGATCTTGAGCTCGCGGCGGATCACTTTTTCCTTGGTGCGGGTGTTGCCGGTGATGTGGATCTCGTTGATGCGGGCCTGTTTGCCTTCGCTGACCGAAAAATCGATGTTGAGCACGTTGCTGTCGCCCGGAACCTCGGTGGGCTCGACCTGAGAGTAGATATAGCCGCGGTCATAATAGAGGGTGCCGATGCGCTTTTGCAGGGCTTCGTCCAGCTTTTTCTTGCTGTAGACCTCGCCCTTGGCAAAGCCGAGATTGGCGGCCAGAAGCTCGGTCGGAAAGACGGTGTTGCCCTTCCAGGAGATGTCGCCGAAGGTGTACTGCTCCCCCTCGTGAATCCAGAGCTCGACGAACATGTCACTCTGGTCGGGGCTGTAATAGAGGGAATCGCGGAGGATTTCAGCATCGCGGTAGCCGTGATTGAGATAGAAATCGATGAGCTTGCCCTGATCCTCGGTGTATTTCACCTTGTCGAAATCGGCGCCGCGCCACCAGCGGTCCTCTTTGGTCCCCTTGAGCTGCTTGCGCAGTTTTTTGTCGGAGAAGCGGGTATTGCCATGGAAATTTATTTTTTCGACCTGGACCTTGCTGCCCTCGTCGAAGACAAAGCGCACGAGCACGCGGCTGGTGTCGGTACGGCTGACGTACTGGTTGGCCTTGATTTTGGCGAGCAGATAGCCCTTTTCCTTGTACTTGTCATAGAGCTTGCTCTTGGCGCGGCTGATCAGGGTGGGGCTCACCACCTGGCCGGGATAGAAATTGAGAATGCTCTCGATATCGTCCTTCTTGAGCTTTTTGTTGCCCTCGATCTCCACCTTCTCGAGGCGCGGGTGCTCCTCAACATGGATGGTGAGATAGGCGCCGTCGGCCAATTCGCGGTCGACGAGAATCTGCACATCGGAAAAGAGCGAGAGACGCCAGAGCTGGCGGATAGCTTCCTGAACGCCGTCACCGGTCACCTCGCTGCCGATGTTCAATCCGGAACTGAGGCGGATCATGCTGGCATCGACGGTCTTGTTGCCCTCAACGGAGAGACCAAGAATCTTGACCGACCGCTTCTGGGCGATGCCGGCCAGAGGCAAAATCAGCAACAGGGCGATGAGCGGGATGAAGTACCGGCGCTGCAGTAGGGTCATGAAGGATCAGCCTTATGTTCGGTTCAATTAAAACTTTTTAATTTAATGAATTTTTGCATTCTTTTAAAGAGAAATATTTTTTTTGAATGCGTTTTGACCCTGCTTTCAGAACGGAAACCAGTGACGGACCATTATCCGTTTGTCATCCCTGTTGTACAGCATCAAACTATCATAGTTGTATTCAAGTTCCAATAAAACTTGCGGACTGATGCGGTATTCCAGTCCGAGGCTGTGGCGCAGGCCGAGCCCCCTGGACTGGTAACGGTACTCCACCCCGGCCTCGACCTGCCCGGTGTACTGCAGGAAGACATTGCGGCTGAGGTATTTACCAAGGATGAGCCGGCTGCTGCGCAGCAGGGCGAGCCGGCTGTTGACCTGCAGGTTGTTGTTGAGGTTGGCGTCAAGAAAGTTGCGGGTGAAGCGCGAACTGAAGCGCACATAATCGAGCTGGAGAAAATGCTCGATAGTGCGTTCGACCGGCTTGAAAAAAGGGCGGAGCAGATAATTGTCGGTGTTGATGCCGATGACGTCCATCGCCTTGGTCTGAAGCGTCCGTTCGGAATAGCCGAGCGATGCGAGCAGCTGCGCCTCAGTGGTGCCCAGGTTGGGATTGTCGCTGCTGAGTTTGAAGCGGATCTGGTCCCAGCGGCCGCGGCGCTCCTCCTGGCGGACGATGTCGTCCACCTCCTTTTTCTCCATGGTGGCATCGACGGTCTGAACGGTGAGAAAGATTTGCGAGGTGAAGCCGAGAGAGTCGGTGACGGTGGTGCGGGCCTGGCCCCAGGTGACAGGATAGAGGCTGGCCCGGTCCCAGCGCGCCCCGCCCTGTTCGATGCGGAAGGTCATGTCGAGATATTCGATCACCCCCGAGCTGGTGCGCGCCTGGCCGAGGATGCGGAAGGTGGAGTCGTTGGTGACGCCGGTGAAATCGATGTCCTCTCCGCCCTCCTCGATGAGGATGTTGGTGTAGACCCTGTCGAGCCCTCCGGGAAGGAATTTGACGTAGCGGACATTCTCGAGCACGCGTACGGCCACATCCCATTCGGCGCTCATGAGGACATTATAGACAATGCCGTCCTCCATCGGGGGCAGGGTCTCATCGAAGGGGAACATGAACTCGGTGTTGGCCGCCTTGATGAGCCCGCGAAAGAGGGGCCGGTTGATGGGGCCGGCGCAGTAAAAGGCTTCACCCGGCCGGCGGCCTTCCAGCCAGATAGTGCCGAACTTGCCCCGTTCCATCAGGCCGAGGATGTTGACCTCCACCCCCTCCGGCCCATTCTCGAGGGAGAGAACCCCGAAGTTGAGTCCCCCCCACTGCGGGAAAACCAGATTTTCGAGGGGCCGCTCCGCCAGCCCCGGCCGGCTGAGCTGGCTGCGAATACGTACCGGCCGGCCGCCGATGCGGGCCTGCATCTCCTCGATCTGGATGAACTGCTCATCCGGCCGGAAGGCGAGATTGGCGCTCAGCTCGCTGACGGTGGGCAGGACCGACTCGAATTTGAGCATGCCGTGGCGCACCGAAAGGCGGGCATCGCTGATGCGAGGTCGGCCCCAGGAGCCGCCCAGGCGGGCGCTGAGGCGGCCCTCGCTGGCGCTCTCCTCGAACCAGGGGTTGAGATCGGAGAGGAGGGCGAGAAAATTGCCCGTCCCCTGCAGGCTGATATCGATCTCGTCATCCCCGTTCAGGGGCAGGAAGCCGCGGGCGGCCAGTTCGAGGATCCCCTTGCGATGAACCGCCAGGCGCTGCAAATTGAGGCGCGGCGCCTCCCCGGCAGACGGCAGTGGAGCAGCCCCTTCCTCCGGGCCGAATCGAGCCTCAAGATCATCGAATGCGATGCCATAGCAGCTCCCGTTCTGGATGCGAAGCCGGCCGCTGAGCAGGGGCCGGCGGAGGGTGCCGCTGAGGACCAGATCGGCGACGGTTTGTCCGGTGAGGGGCTTGACGCCCGGCAGCAGGGCGGGCGAGAGGCGCAGCATTTCGAAACCGGCCCCTTGCAGGCGCAGAAAGAGGCTGTCTGCCCCGCTCCGGTACCAGCCGTTGGCGAAGAGGAGGGTATTCTCCTCGCTGGTCAGCAGGAGTCGTTCCAGGACCACTCCGTCAGGGGCGAGGGTGAGCGCCCCCTCGCTCTCGAAGGGCCCGGCCGAGCGGTATCTCCCCTCCTGCAGGCGCAGGGTGGTATGGAGGCGCGGCTGCCGGGTGGTGCCGGTGATGAGCAGTTCGCCGTCGAGGATGCCGCGCGGGGTTTCGGCGCCGCCTTTGCCGAGCAGCTCGACCGGAAAGTCCTGAAGAAAGCATGAGCCGGAGAGGCTTCCGCTGCGGCCGATCTGAAGGATGCCGGAAAACCATTCGCCCATGGTCCAATCGCGGAGAGAGACTCGCATGCTGTCTGCGGCGAGGCTGAAGTGGCCGCGTACCGCCCTGGTCTGATCGGGCCAAAGGGTGGTGGTGCCGATCCCCTGCCAGCCGCCGTCCAGGCGCTCGAGGCGGGAGGAGAGTGCGAAGAGCTCTTCCACCGGCCGGCCGGGACGGCTGTGCAGCAGCCGCGCCTGAAGGGCGTAATGGCCGCCGAGATGGTTGAGGTGGAGGGAAAAATCGAGGCCGCGCTGGCGCATGGCGCCGGCGGGCGCGGGCCAGAGCATTTCCAGCCAGGAGCGGGCGTCGGGCAGGTTAAGGGCAAAGCGGGGCTCCTCCCCGCTCCAGTCGATGACGCCCCTGATCCCCTCATCGGGTCCGCCGGCGGGATTGATCTGGAAGCGGCGGTCGCGGAGGAGGAAGCGGGATTCAGAGGTCATGGCCCCTCCCGTGTGGTTGGCGAGGCTGAGGGAGAGGCTCCCCTGCGCGTCCGGAGCGGCGGCCGGGCCTGAGAGGGCGGCCGCAAGCGAGAGCCGGGCCTGGCGCAGGCTGCCTGTATAGGCGGGAGGCAGAAGAGGCAGAAGCTCGCCCGCGGCGTTGAGGCGGCCCTCGAGGCTGGTCGAGTCGCCGATTCCGCTCAGGGCGCCGACAGCCTCGATGTCGAGTCCGCGCCAGCGCCCGCGCAGGGACTGCACCTGCAGGCTGTCGCCCGTCCAGTTTGCGTTCAGGCTGACCTCCTCGAAGAGTTCATCTCGCAGGTGCAGGGCGGTCGAGAGCAGCCCGAAACGCAGCTGCGGCGAAGCAAGTGGACCTTCGAGGTCGACGTTGAGGGCGACTTGCCCGGTCAGATCGCGCAGCTCTTCCGGCAGTGTGTCACGAAAGCTCCCGGCATCGATCTCCGGCGCCGACAGGGTGAGCTGGAGGTGTGGATTGGCCGGGCCGGTGATGGCGCCGGTCAGGCTCATGGAGGTCTGGTTGATCCAAAGCGCCGAGCGCTCCACCTCCACCCTCCCCTCCTGCAGGCGCAGGGTGATGCCCGAATGATCGCAGCGCAGATGGCGTTCCGGCCAGGAGGCGGCCAGGTTGGCGACCCGGATCCAGCCGGAGAGATTCGGCTGGTACTCCCGGTCAGGGCGCAGGGCGAGCGAGATGTCGGCCTCGGCCTCGCCGCTGTGGATCAGCCATTCGCGGTCTTCGCCGGGGGTCAGGAGCCGCGAGAGGGGGAGGCGCGAGAAGGTGGTCTGGATGGTGTCCAGCCCCCCCTCTTCGAGGCCGAAGCGGCCCTCGAGGGTCATCAAGCTCTGGCGGGCGCCGAGGGGATGGCCGCTGAGGCGCAGCAGCAGCGTATCGGGATTTTCATTGATAAGCCAGCCCTTGAGGCCGGTGATGAGGGGAAAGGGCTCCCGGCCGTCGCGTTCGAGCGCGACCGCGCCCTCCTGGATGGAAGCCATCTTGAGAAAATCGAGCCTTTGCAGATTGTGGAGGTAGAGGCGGATCTTTTCACCCTGGGGCCAGGAGTCGCGGGTCAGCGCGCCGGGCGCGGTCCGGATGAGGACGACCGGCTTCTTGATCATGATATCCTGGGAGAAGGCCCGGGGGTCCATGCCATAGCGGAACATGCGAATGGGATTGATGCCGATGCGCAGGTCCTCGATGCGGACCGAGAAGGGTTGTTCGCCGGGCGGGAGATAGAGGCCGAGAAGATGGATATTGGCGAAGCTGATGCTCACCCGGTCGATGGCAAAGGCGTCGCCGAGGACGGGCTGCATTCTGGCGAGCAGGAACTGCTTGGCCTTGTCGTCCATTCTGGTCCAGCGCCAGGCGCGGGGCAGCAGGATGGTGAGGGCGAGGATGAGGAGGAGTATGTGCAGTACCCAGCGTCGCTTGCGCACGGATTGTATGCTTTCAACGGGTTAGCGTGAAGAGAGCCATCGGGAATCACATTGGGGAGCAGGGCGCGCGGGCAGGTGGAGCGGTCGGATTATCCGGTGACCTTGCCGAAGCGCCGATCGCGCATCTGATAGTTCTCGATGGCGTCCAGGAACTGATCATGGCGAAAATCCGGCCACAGGATCGGGGTGACGTACAACTCGGAATAGGCCAGCTGCCAGAGCAAAAAGTTGCTTAGGCGCATCTCGCCGCTGGTGCGGATGAGGAGATCGGGATCGCCGATGGGGGCGGTCTGAAGATGGCCGGCGAAGCAGGTTTCATCGATGGTGTCGGGGTCGAGCCGTCCGGCGGCGGCCTCCTGTGCGATATTCCGGGCGGCGAGGACGATCTCCTGCCGGCCGCTGTAACTGAGGGCGAGGTTGAGGATGAGGCCGGTGTTCTTCTGCAGGCGGGCAATGGTCGCCTTGAAACCCATACGCGGGGTGGGCGGCAGCTGTTCGAGGTCGCCGATAACAGTGAGGCGGACATTGTTGCGGTCGAGGTCGGCGGCCTCGCGGCGGACGGTCCGGACCAGCAGAGACATCAGCGCGGCCACCTCGCTGCGCGGCCTCGCCCAGTTCTCCGAAGAAAAGGTATAGAGGGTGAGGGCCTTGATCCCGAGCGCCCCGGCCGCCTCGACGGCGGCGCGCACCGATTCGATCCCCTCCTTGTGGCCTTCCGTGCGGGGCAGTCCCCTGCCTTTGGCCCAGCGGCCATTGCCATCCATGATTACCGCGACATGCCGGGGCACATTGCCGCGCGCCTTGATGCGGTTGACTCGTTCCTGATCGATCACGATTCGCTCATCATTCGTCTGAATACCTGGGAGAGAAGGGCCATGCGGCCATTTTTGCAGGTGCAGCCGCAAGTGAACATAATAAACACAATATTCAGAACATATTCAAGGTAAAAAAAAGCCCCACAGACAGGTGTGGGGCTCCGCTCCCGCAAAAGGGAAAACTATTTGCGCATCTCTTCAGCCTTGTTGAAGAATTCCGCGCCCTTGGTCGCTTCGCCGACGTTGACATAAGCGACGCCAAGGTTGTAATAGACCGCGGAGTTTTCCGGCTTGATGCTGATGGCTTTTTCCAGAAAGGGGATGGCCGCGCGGTAGAACTCTTTCAGCTTGTTGACATCTTCCTCGCTGACAGTCTGCTTGACGTTCTCCTTCTCGACCAGGCTCTTGCGCAGGTCGTCGGCCATGGTCAGATAGGCATTGCCAACGTTGAGGTTGGCATCGTAATCCTCGGGATTAAGGCTGATGACCTTCTGGAACATGGCGATGGCCTTGTCATAGTCCTTGTTGAGATAGTTCAGGCGGGCCAGGTTGAAGAGCAGGTCCTGATCCTCGGGATTTTTGGCCAGGGCAGTTTCGTAGGTCAGGATCGCCTTGTCGTTCTGACCGTCGAGGTCGTAGGCCATGGCGAGATTGGAGATGGCATCGATGTTGGCAGCGTCGACGCCGAGCACAGTGTTGGCGGTCTCCTGGGCCTTGACGTACTCCTTGTTCTCCAGGTAGAGGCGGGTCACCTCATTGAGGATCGAGACCTCTTTGGGATTGATGGCAAGATAGTCCTGATAGGCCTTGATCGCGGCGGGAAGGTTGTTGCTGCGCAGATGGGCGTAGGCCAGGTTCTTGTAGGACTCGATGTGGCTCGGATCGATGCGGACGGCGTCGCTGAAAAACTTGGCCGCGCCCTCAAGATCGGCAGTCTCGCCCTCTTTGGCGTTCACCTTGGCGACGCCCTGATTGAAGACATTCACCCAGTATTTTTCGCGGGTATTTTTGATCTGCGTGGCGAAGGTCGGAGCCAGCGCGGTGGACTGGTTGAACATCTCGTTCATCTTTTCCCAGAGGCCCTTGTTGCCATAGCCCTCACCGAGGAGGTAACGCGCCTCGGCGTCATTGGGATAGATCTGGACAGCCTGTTCGAGCTGTTCGATGGCCTTGTCCCAGTTATTCTGGCTGATGTAGACCTTGGCCGAGGTGACTTCCTTGGTCTGGCAGCCCATGGTCGACATCAAGGCGACCAGCAGGGCCATGGTAAGGACAAATGAGAAGATCTTTTTCATTGTTTTCGCTCCCAAGAGTATGGTTTTGGATTTGATTCAATAATTTAAAATAAAAAATATTTCTAATCAAGCTTTTACTTGCAAAGAGGTCAAACTTTCCTCAAATGGCGGCCTGATGATCCCCTTTTCTGTGATAAAGGCGTCGATGAGCTTGGCGGGGGTGACATCAAAAGAGGGGTTGAGCACCGGCACGCCCTCGGGGACTGCTCGCATGCCCCCGCACAGCTCCACCTCGGCGGCGGCGCGCTGTTCGATGGTGATGTGATCGCCGCTGCGGATCTCCAGGTCGAAGGTGGAGAGGGGGGCGGCCACATAAAAGGGGATGCGGTGATGGCGGGCGAGGATGGCCAGTCCATAGGTGCCGATCTTGTTGGCGGCGTCGCCATTGCGGGCGATGCGGTCGGCCCCGACGATGACCATCTGCACCAGTCCACGGGCCATGGCATAGGCGGCCATGCTGTCGCAAAGCACCGTCACCGGGATCTCCTCCTCGGCCAGCTCCCAGGCGGTGATGCGGCTGCCCTGCAGCAGGGGCCGGGTCTCGCAGGCGTAGACCTGGACTTTCTTGCCCTGGCTCACAGCCGTGCGGATCACTCCGAGCGCCGTCCCGAAGCCGCCGGTCGCAAAGGCCCCGGCGTTGCAGTGGGTCATGATCGATGTGGTCTGGGGTAGCAGGGCTGCGCCGAAGCGGCCGATCGCCCGGCAGCGCTCGATATCGTCGGCGTGAAGCCTTTGCGCCTCCTCGAGGAGGGCGAGTTTGATCTCGCGCAGGGGGCGGCTGAGCAGCTTCATGAGGGCGGCGCGCATCCGTTCCAGGGCCCAGAAGAGATTGCGCGCTGTCGGCCGGCTGCGCGCCAGGGCCTCACTCGCCTGGTTGACGCGCTGCAGAAAGGCGGGCCGGTCAGCCTCCTCCAGGGACCAGACCGCCAGGACAATACCATAGGCGGCGGCGATGCCGATGGCGGGGGCGCCGCGCACGTTCATCCCCGTGATCGCGCGGATGATGCCCTGATAATCCGAGATCTCCAGCGCCACCAGCTCCTCCGGGAGCCTGGTCTGGTCGAGAATACGCACCCGGCCGTCGTGCCAGGAGATGCCCTGCAGCTCATCCATTGCTTTATTCCTTTATGCTCTTCAGGTGACGGAGGATGGCCTCCACGACCCGGCCGCTGGCGCCGAGATTCTCGCGCACCAGAGCGCCGGCCTCCCCGCCGATTCTGCGCATCTCCTCCCCCCCGCTCAAAAACTGCTGCAAGGCTCTGTCCATGGCAGCCGTGGAGTCGATCAGGACTCCCCCGCCGCGCCGGAGCAGGGCCGCCGCTTCAAGTGAATTGACGTGATGCGGCCCGAAGCAGACGGCGCAGCCATGGGCCGCCGGTTCGAGGACGCTGTGCACTCCGGGCCCAAAGCCCCCGCCGACGAAAGCCAGGCCGCCCAGGGCGTAGAGATTGGCGAGCAACCCGATGCGGTCGATGAGCAGCACCTGAAAGTCAGGGCTGGCGGGGCTGAATTCGCCCAGTCTTAGAAAGCTGATTCCGGACCCGGCGAGGTGGCTCTCAATCCCGCGCAGATGCTCTTCGGTGGTCTCGTGGGGCGCGATGATGACCCTGAAGCCGGGATCCCGGGCCAAAGCCTCGACCACCGCGGGGAGGATCACCCTCTCATCGGAAGGCCAGGAGCTGCCGATCACCAGGCAGCGCTCGCGGGTGAAGCGGCCGCTTTCCAGGAGAAACTCGATCTTGCCGGTCTCGAGGGCGCGTTGGCTGACCTGGTCGTAACGGGTGTCTCCGCAAACATGGATGCGCTCGGGCCAGGGATAGATAGGGTGGAAATGAGCTGCGTTATCGGGGGTGGTTACCAGCACCTCAGCGAAGGTGGCGTAGACCGGACGGATAAAAGCGCGCAGGCGGCGCACGGTGCGCAGCCGCTGCGGCGTGAGGCTGGCATCAACCAGCAATGAGGGGATGCCGCGGCGCTGGAGCTGGCGCTGCATATTGGGCCAAATGTCATGGCGGATGATCAGGTGCAGGGAGGGCTTGAGCAGATCGAGAAAAGCCCCGCTCTGCCGCCAGGAATCGAGGGGCAGATAGGTGATGAGGTCGGCTTCCCGATAGCTGCGCGCCGGTTCATATCCCGAAGGCGAAAAAAAGGAGAGGGCGATGGCGGCCCCGGGGAGACGGCTGCGCAGGGCCCGCACAATCGGCCTGGCCTGTTCGAATTCGCCGAGGGAGGAGATGTGGATCCAGATGCGCGGACCGGAGTCGGGAAGCACGGCGCACTGTTCGGCAAGACGGTTCAAAAGAGCGCGCCGTCCTGCGACTCCCCTGGCCACCTTGTTATTGAAGAGGGCCGCAAGACGAACGGAAAACATGAAAAGGGGGATGAATATCCCATTGTAGAGCAGAAGGATGATGGGCTGCATGCCTGCCAGCTGGTAGGTGGTTAAAAGAATGCCTCCCGAGGGGGAGGCATCCGGAATCAGTGCTTTTTCTTGTATGCGCGCAGATCCTTGTAATCGGAGCCGATGATGAGATCGACGTCGCTCTGAGAGGTTTTGCTCTCGATGGTGAGGATGCGGTCGCGGGAGACCCCGACGAGTGCAGCGATCTTTTCGACCTCCCGGTTGCTGATCTGGCCGCGGTTGATCAGGACCGATTTCTCATAGTCGAAGGTCTCGGCATTGCCGGTATTGACGACGTTGTACTGTTTTTCACGCAGAGCATCAGCGAAGACCAGGGCTACGCCCTTGACCCCACAGCCGTTCAGCACCGAAACCGAGGTGGTGCTGCTGTCAACGATTGAGGTACCGGTGCCGCCCGAAGGGATGATGATCTTTTTGACCAGGGAAGCGACGAGAATGACATTGATCACCAGCAGCCCCCAGATCAGAATGGTTTTGGATCCCTTTTTGATCGCTCCCGTATCGATGACGCTCTTCTTGCCCGTTTTTGTGCTCGCAGGCTTGCGGGCATATACCTTCCTGGTAGTAAACGATCTCTTGTTCACAGCCTTCTTCCTTCCCTTTTACCTTGGTGTTGCGGCGCTGTCCCCGCCGGCTTTACGGCTTAACACCATTAAAGATATAATAATTAACCAGAAAAACAACAATTAATTTCAGTATTTTAGCCCCCGAAAAGACCATTTTCCGGGCGAAGCCGCGCCTGCAGCCGGGCAGTCGGCCCGAGCGGATTGCGGCGTGGGCCGGGTTTAGCGCCCGATGCGCCCATTGTCAATCAGCCGGGTGGTGCCGATGCGCACGGCGAGCAGGACCTGAACCTCCCGGTCGATCTCCTCCACCGGCGCGAGGCTGTCGGGGTCGACGATAGCGATATAATCGATGCTGCTCGAGGCCACGCCGTCGATAAGCCCGCGCATGGCGGCAGTGATTTTTCCCGCATTGCGCTCACCGGCCTGCACCAGGCCCTCGGCCAAGCGCAGGGACTGAAAGAGAACGGTGGCCTCGGCGCGCTCCTGGGGCGAGAGATAGCTGTTGCGTGAACTTAGAGCCAGGCCGGAGGGTTCGCGAACGATGGGGGCGACATCAATTTCAATGCCGAAAAAGAGATCGGTATTCATGCGCCGGATGACAGCGGCCTGCTGGTAATCCTTGGCTCCGAAGACGGCCAGGTGGGGTTTGACCAGATGAAAGAGGAGGGCGACCACGGTGGTGACGCCGTTGAAATGGCCGGGCCGGGAGGCTCCGCACAGCCCCGCGGTGAGTTTCGCCACGCTGATGGTGGTCTGGAAATCGGGGCCATAGAGGGCTGAGGCTTCGGGGGCGAAGATGAGATCGGCCCCCTCGGCGGCCGCCAGGGCGGTATCGCCCTTGAGGTCGCGCGGGTAGGAGGCGTAATCCTCATTGGGGCCGAACTGGATGGGGTTGACGAAGATGCTCACCACCACCTTGCCGGCTTTCTGGCGCGCGCGGCGGATGAGGCTGGCATGTCCTTCGTGCAGGCAGCCCATGGTCGGGACCAGGGCGATGGTCTCGCCGGCCTTGCGCCAGCGCTCGGCCTGGGCGGCCATTTCGGCCGGGCTGGTCACTACCGGCAGCATAATTTCTTCCATTTCAGCTCCCGTGTTCAATAGCTCTCCTGCGGACCGGGAAATTTTCCGGCGCGCACATCATCACCGTAGCGGCGGCAGGCGTCGCGAACGACCTCGCCCAGTTCGGCATAGCGGCGGACGAAACGGGGCCTGAACTCTTCAAAGAGGCCGAGCAGGTCGTAGAGGACCAGCACCTGGCCGTCGCAGTCGGGACCGGCGCCGATGCCGATGGTCGGGATCTCCAGCTCGGCGGAGACCCTGCGCGCCAGTTCGGCGGGGATCTTTTCAAGGGTGACGGCGAAGGCCCCGGCCTCCTGGAGGGCGAGAGCATCGACGCGCAGCTGCTCGGCCGCCCCTTCGTCTTTTGCCTGCAGCCCGTAACCGCCGAATTTGCGCACCGACTGCGGGGTGAGGCCGAGGTGGCCCATCACCGGCATGCCGGCCCGGGTGATGCGGTGGATGGTCTCGGCGATGGCCGCGCCGCCCTCGAGCTTGAGGGCATCCACCTCCGCCTCCTTGAAAAAACGGGCGGCGTTGCGCAGGGCCTCTTCAGGAGTAATCTGATAGGACATAAAGGGCATATCGGCGACCAGGAGGGCGCGCCGGATGCCGCGGCGGACCATGCGGCAGTGATAAAGGGCCTCATCCATGGTCATCGGCAGGGTCGACTCGCGGCCGGCCGCGACCTGGGCGGCGGAATCGCCGACCAGGACCAGATCGACGCCGGCGGCATCGAGCAGGCGGGCGAAGAGAAAATCGTAGGCGGTCAACGCGACGATCTTGCGTCCCTGCTGCTTGAACTCATGCAGGCGTGGAACGGTGACCGCTGCCTGGGCATCTTGTGTCATGATCAACCCGAGATTTAAGGTGAAAGCAGGGCGCGGCTGAGCGTGCAGACGTTCAAAAGTTGCCGGTCAGGGTGAAGCGGTTGAGAACCCCAAGAGCGCCCATCGAACTGATGGCATAGTCGATCTGGAATTCACGCCAGACAGCGCCCAGTCCAAGCGCCGCACCGGCAAAACTGTCTCCGGACTGGTCGACGTGCATCTCGCGGCCGGACTGATCGTAGCCCAGGCGCAGAAAGATGTTCTCTGTGAGGGTGAACTCTCCCCCCAGGGCGCCATGCCACTCTTCATCCGAATATTTATAAAGCTGGGCGCTGAGCAGCAGGGGCAGATGGGCGAGTTTCTTCGAGAAGCCGAAGCGGAAGACCGTGGGCAGGGGATCCTTGCCGGAGATGAAGGGATTCAGCACCTTGCCAAAATTGGCAAAGCTGACGCCGATGGCCAGCTCCTGGGCGGGGATGCGATAAAGCAGCCCGCCATCCAACGCCACCGCATCGGAGGAGTAGTCATCAATCGAGGCGCGGATGTATTTGAGTCCGGCGCCGGCGTAGAGATTGGGCAGGGGCTGCATGGCATAGGCACCTGTGAAGGCGATGCTGCCGGCGCCGAATTCGCCCAAATCCTGATTATCCTTGTCCCGCCGGTCGAAGGATCCGTAATCCATATAGGTGATCCCAGCGGCGATACTGCCCGGTCCGACCCCGGGCTGGAGGTAGCCGACGTGGCCGGCGTTGAAATCGAGGAGATGGTTGAGATAGGAAAAGCTGCCGGTGCGCTGCGAAAGGAGGGCAATGCCGGCGGGATTGCAGGAGATGGCGCTCATGTCCGGTGCGACCGCCACCAGGGCCCCCGCCATGCCGGCGGAGCGGGCGCCGGTATGGTTCTTCAGGAACTGGAACCCGGCGGTGCCGTTGGGAGCGGCAGCCCAACCCAGGGTGTTCATGCCCATCAATCCGATTACCAACCATGTGCGCTTCATATTTTTTCCCGAAATGAACTCCATCCTGCCTGGCACCTCCAGAAATAGCTCGAGCCACCTGTCGGAATCGAACCGACGACCTGCTCATTACGAGTGAGCCGCTCTACCGACTGAGCTAAGGTGGCTTTTCTTGGTACCCTGTATTATAAATCCTGTTAATTTAGGCAACCCTGGCCACTAAATCAAGCAAAATCTGACCTCATAACGCAGCCCGCCCCTTGCGCAGCGGAGCAGCCCGGTGGGTGTTTCCGGTTCAGAAACGCCCCTCCATGTCGGGCATCCAGAAGGCGTTGCGAATGTGCTGCAGGCCGCCTTCCGGCCGGCGCAGGTCGATGGCGATGACGTCGAAACGGCAGTCCTGGCCCTCGCAGTGGTGCAGGTGGATCCAGGTGAGGGCGGCGCCGGCGATGCGGCGCTGTTTGAGCGGGGTCACCCAGCTTTCAGGCCGACCAAAGGCGTCGGACGAGCAGGTTTTGATTTCCACAAAGACCAGCACCCCCTGATCGCGGACAATGAGGTCGATTTCCCCGTGCCGGGTGCGAAAATTGCGGGCGATCACCGTGCAGCCCTGCTGCTGCAGGTAGAGGGCCGCCTGCTCCTCCCCTGCACGGCCGACGCGCTGCTGCCGGTTTGGCGTCTCCAAACTTCACTCCTCCCTGAGGGCTTTGGGATGGAACGAGCGCCGGTGGACCGGAGAGAGGCCAAACCGGCGAATAGCCTCGATGTGTTCGCAGGTGGGATACCCCTTGTGTCCGGCAAAGCCGTATTCAGGCCAGGCGTTGTGCAGGCCCGCCATGATGCGGTCGCGGGTGACCTTGGCGATGATCGAGGCCGCGGCGATGCTCATAGACAGGCTGTCGCCATGAATGAGGGGGTGTGCTGGCTCGCTGCAAGCCGGCAGCCCGCGGCCATCAACAAGGAGAAAATCGGCCGCGGGGATCAGCATCCCGACAGCCCGCTGCATCGCAAGATAGGAGGCCATGAGGATATTGATGCGATCGATCTCCTCATGGGTGGCCAGGCCGATCCCGACGGCCAGGGCCGCAGTGATGATCTGGTCGTAAAGGGCTTCCCGCCGCGCCGCCGTGAGCTTTTTCGAATCGTTGATGCCGCGGATGATCGCGGCCTCGGGCTCAAAGATCACCGCTGCGGCGACGACCGGCCCGGCCAGCGGGCCCCGACCCGCCTCGTCGATCCCGGCGATGCGGCTGTATCCGCTCCGCCAGAGTTCCCGTTCATGATGCAGCCAGTCCATGGCGCGGCCTGTTTCCTTCACTTAATCCTTGGCGGAGAGCGGGGCGATTTCAGGCCGGAGGCAGTGCAGGGCCTCCCCGTCGCTCCGGAAAATGACCGCACCGTGCTCATCGGTGCGCAGCACGCAGCTCCCTTTCTCCATCCAATGCGCCACCACTCCCGGCGCAGGCAGGGTGAAGCGGTTGTTTCTGCCGACGGAGATCACGGCCCAGCCGGCTCCGACGGCATCGAGCAGCCCCTCCGAGCTGGCGGTGCTGCTGCCGTGATGGGCCACCTTGACGACATCGCTGCGCAGGAAACTGCCATAGCGCAGCAGATTCCTCTCTCCCTCCGCCTCGATGTCGGCGAGAAAGAGGAATACCCGGCCGCCGTACTGGAGGCGGATAACCATTGAACCATTATTTTCGTCCCATTGTTCCCCGGCGCCGCCGGTTTGCAGGATGCGGAGCCAGCCCCCCTGCGCGGGAAAAAATTCGTCCCCGTCAGCGAGAAGGTTCACGGCCACCCCGCACTGTGCTGCCAGGCTATCCAGGGCGCGAAAGGCCGGCAGTGCTGCACCGCCGGGATGGCCGATATTCCTGATCCGCCCCTGGCGCATCAGGGTTTGTACGCCCCCGGCGTGGTCGGAATGGGAATGGGTGATGAGGGCCAGGTCAATATGACCGATGTGATTGCGCCGCAGCCAGGGCAGAAGCAGGCTCTCGCCGCAGTCGTAGCGCTCGTTGGCCTCGCCGCTGTCGATGAGATAGTGGACGCGGTTGGGGAAGGAGATAAGGGCGGCGTCCCCCTGGCCGACGTCGAAAAAGATCACCCTCATCCCCTGGTGCGATCGCAGCGCGGCCGGCCAGATCCAGAGATTGGCGGTCAACAGCAGGGCCAGGGACCAGGCCCGTACCGCCCGGCGCTGCGGCCAGGAGAGCAGGATGGCCACTCCCATGTAATAGATGGCCACGAGGGGCAGCGGGGGCGTGGCGACCTCGAGAGCAGAGGCGGGCAAGGCCGCAGCGCCGTGGACTAGCCCGCTGAGCAGGCTGAGCAGGAGCCCGTCGCACTGCAGAAAGATAAAACCGGCCAGGGGGGAAATCAGGGCGAAGAGGACGGCGATAAAGCCGATGGTGACGATCAGAGAGACCAGGGGGACGACCGCCAGGTTGGCGGCCAGGCCCCAGAGCGGGAGGATGTTGAAATACCAGGCGGTGAGGGGCAGAGTGGCGATCTGGGCCGCCAGGCTGACCATGAGCAGCTGGAGGGCTCCCTTGCGCCAGGGATGGCTCCACTGCCGCCACTGCGGCCAACGGCCGGAGGCCCAGCCTTCCAGCCTCCGGTAAATGAGCAGAATCCCGAGGGTGGCGGCGAAGCTGAGCTGAAAGCCTGCCCCGAAGAGATCGAGGGGATTGAAAAGGAGGATGATCATGGCAGCCAGGGCGACGGCGTTGACCGGATTGAAACGCCGCTGCAGTACGGGGGCGGCCAGGAGCAGGGCAGCGGTGACGGCGGCGCGCACCACCGGCGGCGCCGAACCGGTGATCAGGACGTAGAGATAGAGGGCAGCCAGCAGCAGGGGCGGGCGGGCGCGGTGGGGGATGCGCAGCAGATTGATGAAGAGCAGCAGCGCAGCCAGGACAAAGCCGACGTGGAGTCCGGAGACCGCCAAGACGTGGACGACGCCGACGCGGCTGAACTCCTGGCGGAGTTCGTCGTCAATCCCGCTGCGGACGCCGACGAGCAGGGCACTGAGCAGGGCCCGCTGCTCACCCGCGAGGCCGCCGGCCACCGTCGCCAGGATATGTTCACGAACGGGGCGGATCAACCGGCGTTGAAGCAGGGGATCCTGGTCGCGTTCGAGCAGCAGAAGCCGGCTCCCCCCTGCTGCGCTGAGCTGGGTGTGCATCCCCTGCGAGGCGAGCCAGGCGCGATAGTCGAAATCCCCCGGATTGTGGGCTCCGGCGGGGCGGCGCAGCATCCCCTTGACCACCACGCGGTCGCCCTGGCGAAGGGCGGTGAGGGTGTCGTACCAGATGATGCGGGCGCGGCCGCGGGCGGCAAAGCCGCGCTCCTCGCTCCAGAGGGAGTCGACGGTGAGGCGAAAGATCTTGCGATCGCTGCGCTCCTCGACCGGACCGGAGATCACCCCCTCGAGGCTGAGGGGGGCGGGCCAATCGGCCATCTGCCGGATATCATCCGGAGGCACGACCTGCTCGAGCAGGGCAAGGCGCAGCCAGCCGGCGCAGAAAAAGGCGGCCAGGGCCGGAATCGCGAAGAGGCGCTGGGAGCGGCGGGCCATACAGGCGAGGAGGAGCAGGAGTGCAGCAGCCGCGGCGGGCCACGGCCAGGCGATGGTGAGGTGACGGGCGCAGGCGATGCCCGCCATAAAGGGCAGCAGAATTTTGACAGCCGGTTTCCCGTGCAGCAGGGGATGCATGATCACCTCGCAAAGGAGTATTCTACCCGGCCACTATCCACCCATCCCGTCGTTTTCGTCTCTGCTCCAGCTGGAGGCGGAAATCCCGGCCGCCCGGTCGAGCAGCCAGGCGTGCATCACCTCCACGCGGTCTTTCAGCTCTTCGACCGTGCCGCTGTTGTCGAGAAGGTAATCAGCGCGCCGGCATTTTTCCTCCTGCGGCAGCTGGGAGGCGAATCGTTCAAGGACCTCGGTGCGGCTGAGGCCGTCGCGGGCCATGGCCCGTTCGAGGATGAGGTCGAATGGCAAATGGACCGCCACCACCAGATCCAGCTTTTTTTCAAAGCCGAGTTCGAAGATGAGGGCGGAATCGACGATCAGGTATGGTGCGCTGCCCCCGGCGCAGCGGCGCATCTGCCTCTCGACGATGGCGAGCATGGCCGGATGGACGATGGCGTTGAGCTTACGCCTCTCCCCGGGGTCAGCAAAGACGATGCGGCCGAGGGCGCGGCGGTCCAGCCTGCCCAGGGCGTCAAATATGCCGGGGCCGAAGGCAGTGCGCAGCCGCCGCAGCACGCTGCTCCTCCCGGCGGCGGCGCGGCCGGCCAGGTCCATATCGATGACTGGGATGGCGTGCTCCTCATGCAGGGTACGCGCGGCCAGCGACTTGCCGCAGCCGTAGACCCCCGTCAATCCGACGCGCAGCACAGTCTCCCTCCTACCGGACCACGGCCAGTTTGCCGAGCCTGACCATGCCTGAGGCCTGGACGCGGTAGAGATAGATCCCGGCCGGCACCAGCCGGCCCTGATCGTCGCGGACATCCCAGACCAGCCCCCCGTCGCCGTTCTCCTCATACAGGATGCGCAGGGTGCGGCCCTCGGTGGTCATGATGCGGATTTCCGCCTCGGGGGTGAGATTGGCGAAGGTGATCCCCTCCGGGTCGATCCACAGCCGGTAGGGATTGGGAAAGGTGTGGACCTCGTCGAGGTCCGCCGCCGCGAAGAGGAGCTGGATGGTGTCCCCGTGGCCCGGTTTGATCGCGGCTCCGCTCGCACTCTGCAGGCCGCTCACCCTGAGGGTGAGCGGCTTGCCCACCGCGCCCCAGGCCACACTGCCGGTAAGATGGAGGCGCACGCAGCGGTTCTCCGGCGCGACCGCCTGCGCCCAGGCGACATGCAGGCCGGCGCCCGGATCATAGTTGGCGACCTCCTCGAGGGAAGCCTTTTGCATCGGTTCGCTGAATAAAAGTTCGACCACACCGCTGGTGATGGCCCGGATGGCGGTCAGATAGGGGGCGCCGGCGGCGAAAGCGACCTCGAATTCACTCTGGCTGCGGAGGGTATCGACGGGGAGGCCGTCGCTGTCCTCGAGGCCGCGAACCCCGACGCTGTAAAAACCGGATTGGGTAAAGGGGGCCTCAAGGCTGAGCAGCACCTCAGCCCCCGAGGCCAGGGGCAGGGCTGTGGCCGGATGGCCGACCTCCGGAGCGATGGTGTAGTGGCGGATATCCTGCAGCAGGGCGGAATTCATCGGCCGGGAGAAGCGCAGGCGCACGGAGCGTGCGCCGGCCATCGCGGCGGAGAGCAGGGCGGGCTGCTCACCCGGCCGCGCAGAGACCACCTCCGAACGCAGGCTCACGGCCGGGAGGCGCGTGGTGTCCCTGCTGGCGACCGCATAGTAATAGAACTCACCCGCGCGGACCAGGGTATCGGTGAAGACCGGCAGCAGGGTCTGCTGCAAGAGCTTCAGACTGTCGGCCGAGAGGCCGCGAAAGAGCAGGTAATCCTGCGCCCCCGGGACCGGATTCCACGACAGCGCGACTGTACCGGCATTCAGGGGCCTGGCAGCCACCCCCACCGGCATGGCCGGCCCGGTCAGACTCTCCGCCAGCACACGGGGGCGGACCCTCTCCCCGTCGCTCGCCCAGAATTCCATCAGGCCGTCGCCATCGCTGTCGGCCACCATCACCGCATTGGTCCGGATGGGAGCGGCGTGGAAGGTCAGTTCATAGCCCCGCTCCGGGGTAAAGCTGGCGACGTAAAGATCGGGAAAAGCGGCGATGAAGAGTTCGTCGCGGCCGTCGCCGTCGGCATCGCCGCAGGAGACCCCGCTCTCGAAATCCCTGGCAGATTCGTAGCCAAAGAAGCGCCATTCCGCGGCGGGGAGGTAGGTGTTGTTCCCGGTCTCGTCATAGATGCGGTAGCACCAGTGGCGGGAGTCGTAGCTGTGCTCTGTATTGAGGTTGGGATCAGAGTGCGAGCCGGCGGCGAATTCGTTTTCGCCGTCGCCGTCGAAATCCCCGGCGGCGATAAAATCGATGGCATCGAGCAGGGGCAGCCGATCCTGCCAGGTTGGGGTGAAGGCGCTGCCGTCATATTCATAAAGATAGATGTCCCCGTCGCTGTCGCCGAAGAGGAGTTCAATGCGTCCGTCGCCGTCGAAATCGCCGGTTTCGCAGCGCGGCACCCCATTAAAATTGTCCCCTGCGCTGGGATTGGCCAGCACGGCCATGGTCTCGAACTCGCCGCCCCCGCTGCTGCGCCAGACCTCGAATAGATCAGAGGAGCTGTCACCGGAGCGGACCACACGCATGATCAGCTCGCTGCGGCCGTCGCCATCGAGGTCCGACAGCCGGCTGCCCCAGTACTGCACCCGGCTGTCGCCCTGCCATTTGCGCACCAGGTTCATGCGGAAGGGTTCGGAGCCGCCCGCCTCGTAGAGCCAGGTGGAAAAGCCGTAGCCCGCCAGCAGTTCTGGAAGGCCGTCGCCGTCGGTATCACCGCTGCTGCGCGGAATGGCGGACTCGGGCAGGGTATAAAGCTGGCGGAATCCCGAGGCCTCCCGGGTATAGAGGGCGGTGAAGAGCCTGCCCTGTTCGTCGGCAGTGGCGAGGACGATCTCGGGCCGGGAGTCGCCGTTGAAATCGGCGCTGCTGGCGAGCAGATGGCCGTGGGGGAGGCTCTCTTCAAGGCGGGTATAACGCATGGTGTTGAGTGGTGGGGCGCTGAGATCGACGCGAAGCAGGCTGTCGGAGGTGGTGCGCAGCCCGGCGGGATTGTCGACGCGGATCTGCAGGTCAAGCCTCTGCGCCCCGAGATCGCGGGTGAGATGGAGGCGCGGCTGGTAGCTGCGGTAACTCATCGGCGCCTCCTGCCAGGGGGCTTCACTGCCCGCGGGACGGAAGAGGATTTCTCCCTCACAGAGGTCATCGGTCACGAACTGAAGCAGGCAGGAAGGGCTGCCGCCGTCGTACATGGAGATGGTCTCGATATTGGAGATCAGCGGGGCGGTGCGGTCGATGAAGATGCGGACCTGGGACTGCTCGACGGAGCCGTTGCTGTTCTGGATGCGCAGGCGGATGGTGTAGCTGGTGTCGGCCGCCGGAAAATCCTCCCAGAGGCCGAGCAGGCCATCGATGACCCGGCTGGAACGGGGCGGAGTGATCGGGGACCAGGCTGAAGGGTTGTCCCCCATCCCCCATTCCAGGGTGTAGCTCTGCAGTGAGGGGGTCCAGGCGGAGCCGCGGATTTCGATCGGGCTCTGCTGGAAGCCCTGGTCGAGCCAGGGGGAATCGATGCGGACCTCGGCGGCGAGGCCGGGGGCGAGAGCGCGGGCGAGATCGAGCCGGCCGGCCCCGTAGTAAATGTCCCAGCCCTGGGGGCCGAGGTCGCGGGCGGTGGTGGTCAGGAGACTGCGCACCGCATCGGGGGAGCGCTCGCGATCCTGGGAGAGCAGCAGGGCGGCTGCGGCGGATACGAAGGGAGCCGAAAAGGAGGTGCCGCTGAGGGAAGAGTCGTACTGCGCTCCGCGTGCGGTAGTGAGGATATTTACGCCGGGGGCGACGAGGTCGATCGAGGGGCCATAGTTGGAAAAGCCGGCGAGTTGGTCCGAGGCGTCGGTGGCACCGACCGAGATGGTGTTGGCGAAGGCCGAGGGGTAGTGAATCTGGTCGGTGGCGCTGTTGCCGGCGGAGGCGACCAGGACGGTATTCAGGGCCGCGGCGTAGTGGAGGACGTCATCGAGGAGGCGGGAGACAAAGACATCGCCCCAGCTCATATTGATCACCGCCGCACCGTTTTCGATGGCGTAGAGGATAGCGGCAGCGACGTCGTCCTCCTCGCCGTTGCCGCCGGCGGTGAAGGCGCGCAGGTTCATCACCCGGCAGCCGGGGGCGGCGCCGGCGATGCCGAGGTCATTGCCGGCGATGGCGGCGATGATGCCGGCTACGGCCGTGCCGTGCCCCATCTCATCCATCGGGTCGGCATCGCGGCCGCGATAGTCGCCGCCGTCCGGATAGTTGGGGGCGTCGGTGAAATCGTAGCCCTGCAGGTCATCGATCCAGCCGTTGCCGTCGTCGTCCAGGCCGTTGAGGTCAAGGGAATCGGCCCGGCCATCCCGGTTGAGATCCTCGCCGTGGTTGATCCAGAGATTCTCCCTGAGATCGGGGTGATCATAGTCGATGCCGGTATCGATAACACCGACGATGACCCCGCGGCTGCCGCGCTCGCTCTCCCAGGCCGTCGGGGCGGAGATCCTCTGCAGGCCGTACTGCCGGCTGAAAAGGGGATCGTCGGGGATCCAGTCGAGATGGAAGCAGCGCGGCCGGCCGCTCCAGCTCACCTCCGCATGGTGCTGCAGTTCTCCGGCGATGGCATCGCCATCGGCCGTGTCCGCCAGGGTGAGGATAAGCCATTTTGCCAGTTCGGCGCGCTCCGGGAGGGCGGCATCCCCGCCATCGCGGCCAAAGGATAGAATGCGCGGCAGGAACGGTGCCGCGGCAGTGATCTCCGGCCGTGCGGCGAGGGCGCTCAAGGCGGCGGCGCCCTCCTTGCGCAGGGCGCCTGCGTCGTCGAATGCAGCGGCCGGCAGGGGCAAGCTCATCTTGACCAGAAGGGTTTGTGACTGCGCCCGGGCCGCCGGGGGTGCGGCTGCAACTCCGGCGGCGGTCAGGAACGCCAGGAGGACCAATCCAGCCCTCCTTCCTATACGTGGAAGCAGCAGTTTCATGGAGTGAGTGTTTCCCTGGCCTTTTCGGCGAGCAGACGCACTTGCAGCGTCAGTTTCAGGATCAGCGCGACGACGGCGGTGGCGAAGCGGTCGCAGCGGGAGCGGTCGTGGGCGCTCAGGTAGTCAATAAAAGAGCGCGTTGAAGTGACCAGCATACGCGGCCGCTCGCGATAAACGCTGGCCCCCTTGTGATGGCGGACAAAGGTATCGCTGCAGAACCAGATCTTCCAGCCCGAGGCGATGACCCGCTCGCACCATTCAACATCACTGAAGAACATAAAATAGCGCTCATCCAGGCCGCCGAGGCGGTCGAGGAGCTCCTGCCGGGCTAGCAAAAAGGCCCCCTGGGGCTGGTCGACGAAGCGGCTGTGGCGATGGTCAAAATCGGTCATCTTCCAGTCCTTGAAGCCCAGCCGTCGGGCGAGATGGACCAATCCACTCACCTCGAGGAGCACATCACGCCGGCGGGGAAAACGCCGGCAGGAGGGCTGGATGCGGCCGTCGGGAAAACGGAGCTGGGGCGCAACCACCCCGATGGCGGGATCGCGCTCGAACTGGCGCAGCAGCACAGCCAGTGCGCCCTCCGGGATGACCACATCGGGATTGAGAAGGAGGAAGAAATCGCCGCGGCAGTGTAGAAGCCCCTGGTTGACGGCCGCCGTGAAGCCGCGGTTTTGCCCGTTCCGGATGACGAGAAACCGGTGAAAGTGTGAGGCGCAGCGGCTGCGGTACTCCTCCAGCAGCTCACCGGTGCCGTCGGTGCTGGCATTGTCGATGAGGAAAAGGTGCGTGGTGAAAGATGCCGAGGCAAGGTGGAGCGCGTCGAGGCAGGCGCCGATTTCTGCGTGGTTATTATAGGTTACGATCACAACAGAGATGACCACGGCTGTCCATTTCCACCGGTGAGAGCGAACAAGGGCTGCAGCGCTTCCGCGGGCGGAGGCGATGCCGTCCCGGGGGCGCTGCAGTGCGGAGGCTACTTGCTTTCATCCTCCAGGCGTTTGCGCAGGTACTCGAGTTTGGTGCGGTACCATTCGTTTTCAGGGTTCTTTTTCAGCAGCATCTCGAAAACGTTGATCGCCTTGGCATACTGGCCCTGTGCGGCGTAGATCTCGCCCAGGGTGGGGGTGACGAATTTCTCCTTGGGCTTGTCGGAAACGGGCTCCTCCTGCGCCGGGACCTCCTCTTCGGGCGCCGGGGGCTGCACCATCCGGCGGGGCGCCTCCCTCTTCTCCGGTTCGGCCTGCACGAGCGGCTCCTGCGCGGGTTCCTCTTCGGGCTCCTCTTCCCAGGGGGGCGTGAATCCCTTCTTAGCGGCGGGAGTGAGAAGGTTCTCCTTCTCCTCCTCCTCCGGCTCCAGGTCGGCCCCGCCCAGACGGTCGAGGTTGGAGAGGAAGCTGGCGAACTGCTCCTCTTCCTCCTCTTCGCTCAAGGGCTGGTCGGCCGCTTCATCGCCAAAGCCTTCTGCAGGAGGCTCGAGGCGGATGGGGGTTTCCGGCTCGGCGGGAGCTTCAAAGACGGGCTCCTCCGTCCACTCTTCATCGCCCCTGAAGGGCAGGACCGGGGCCATGCGGCGCTCACCGGGCAGGGCTTCCGGCGGGGAGAGGGGTTCCTCAAGGGAAGCCGGCGACTGATCCGGTTCAGATTCAGGTTCAGGTTCGGGCTCAGGAATAAAGTGGGCTTCAGGTTCGGGTTCCACCACGGCAGGAGGTTCCGGTTCGGGCTCAAAACGGTATTCCGGTTCGGATTCCGGGGTGAAGCGGGCCTCAGGCTTGGGGGCCGGCACAGAGGGAGGCTCCTCGTCGGGCAAAAACTCCTCAGCCTCAGGGACCGGGGGACCGAGTTCGGGTTCAGGCCGCAGGGCGGCGCGTTCGATGGTGCTGCGCTCCTCCAGTTCGCGGCGGGTCTCCTCGTCGCGGCT
>JAKPUX010000331.1 GCA_029554865.1 bacterium
AGCGAATCGGGCACTGACAGCGCCTGGCGCCAGGCAGCCCTGGATCAGCTCCATTACATGCTCGGGGCCAACCCGCACAACATCTCCTTCGTCACGGGCGTCGGCACGATGAGCATGAAAAATCCCCATCATCGCCCCTCCTGGGCGGACAACGTGCCCGCGCCCGTGCCCGGACTGCTGTCGGGCGGGGCCAATCAGTATCTGGATGATACTGTCCTCAAGGCGGCCTTCACCTCCTCGACGCCGCCAGCGCTGTGCTGGATCGATGACGCCAACAGCTACGCCTCCAACGAGATCTGCATCAACTGGAACGCCCCCCTGGTCTTCCTGGCCGGCTATTTCAATCCCGAAGGCTCCGGCAGCGGGGTCGGGGATGCCCTGCAAGCGGTTCCCAGCCGCTTCCGGCTGGGGCAGAACTATCCCAACCCCTTCAATGACGCCACCGTCATCCCCTTCCATCTCGAAAGCGCGGGCGAGGCGACCCTGCAGATCTACAACATCCGCGGCGAACTGGTCGACGAGCAGTTCCTCGGCCGCCTCGAATCCGGAGAGCAGCGTCACCATTGGCAGGCGCGCGGGCCCAGCGGCCTCTATTACTACCGCCTGCGGGTGGCATCGGATGAGAACCTCCTCACCCTTACCGGGAAAATGGTGGTGGTGAGATGAATCCATGCCTCCGCGCCGCCGCGCTGCTCCTGACCTGTGTTACCGCTGCAGCAGCACAAAACTTTTCAGGGGGTTTCAATTTTGTCCTGCCGGCGCGGGACAGCACCCGTCAGCAGTTCCTGCCTGCCTTTCCGGCCCAGCCCATCGCCGCCGGCGCTTTTGTCGGCATCAACGCGGAGGGCCACTTTGCCGTGGCCGGAGAACGCATCCGTTTCTGGGGCACCAACTGCGTCACCGATGGGGCCTTTCCCCCCTCCGACAAGGCACCTTTCCTGGCGGCGCGGCTGTGCAAGATGGGTTTTAATCTTGTCCGCTTCCACCACATGGATAATCCCTGGAGCGACCACAGCCTCTTCGAAAGCGGCTCCGACACCCGCCATCTCAATCCGGTCATGCTGGGGCGACTGGACAAATTTATCACGGAACTGAAAAAGAATGGCATCTATCTGAATATCAATTTGCACGTCAGCCGCACCTTCAACAGCCGTGACGGAGTCGCCGACGCAGATTCGATCACCGATTACGGCAAGGCGGTCAGTTATTTCGACCGCGATCTCTGGCCCCTCTATAAAGAGTTTGCCCGCCAGCTGCTCACCCATCGTAATCCTTATACCGGCCTGGCTCTGGTAGAGGAGCCGGCGATGGCCATGGTCGAAATCACCAACGAGAACTCACTTTACCGCTGGTGGCGCGACGGCCTGCTCCGGCCCTTCACCGGCGGCGGGCGGCTCACTCTGCGCCACTCCCGCATGCTCGACCTGCAGTGGCTGGCATTTCTGCAGCAGAAATACGCCACCACTGCCCGGCTGCGCAGCGCCTGGCTGCCGGGAAGCCGGGACGGACGTGGCGGCGAACTCATCAAGGATGGCGGCTTTGAAAAGGGCGAGCTCGCTCGAAACTGGATCATGGAGCAGCACGAGACTGCCCGCGCCACCATGGCCCTGGCCGCCGTGCAGCCCTTCAGCGGTGCACTTGCGGCCAAGGTGTCAGTCACGGCCGTAACCGGCACCGGCTGGCACATCCAGTGGAAGCAGACCGGATTTACCCTGCAAAAAGACTCGCTCTACACCGTCTCCTTCGCAGCCCGGACGGAGGTCCCATGCGCCATCAGCGCAGCGGTGATGCGCGACACCTCACCCTGGACAGGCTACGGCAGCGGCAGTTTTTCCCTCTCTCCCGCATGGCAGCGCTTCTCTTTCACCTTCAAGGCTGCGGAAACCTGCGCCAATCAGGGCAGGCTCTCCTTTCATCTCGGCGAACAGACCGGCAACTTCTGGTTCGATGAGATTTCAATCCAGCCGGCCACGATTTCCGGCCTGCTCGAGGATGAATCGCTCGAGGCGGGCAACATCCGCCGCACCGAGTATAATCAAAGCGTCTCCTTTTCCGCGGCGCGGGTCTCCGACATGAGCGCTTTTTATATCCGCCTGCAGGAGGATTTTTTCTCCGAGATGAACCGCTTTCTCAAGCAGGAACTGGGTGTGCGCGTGCCCGTCGTCGGCACCAACTGGAATGTCGGCCCCGCCGACATCCTGGTCCAGAATCAGCTCGACTATATTGACAATCATGCCTACTGGGACCATCCTGATTTTCCCAAAACCCCCTGGTCCGTCACGGACTGGACCATCGCCAACACCCCGATGGTGCTCGAGACTGCAGGCGGGGCGATCGCCGGCGTGATCAATGCCACCGCGGTAGCGGGCAAGCCCTTTACTATCAGCGAGTACAATCACCCCTTCCCCAATCGCTACCAGAGCGAAGGGCCGCTCTTTCTGTGCAGCTATGCCGCCCTGGCCGATGCCGATGCGGTGATGCTCTTCGACAACGGCGGCAGCGACACCAGCTACGAAACCGATTTCATCGACGGTTATTTCGGCATTCACCGCAATACAGCGATGATGGCGCTGATGCCTGCCTGTGCTGCCGCTTTCCGGCAGGGGTGGATCGCACCGGCGCAGCAGACGATTGCCATCGCCCTGAGTCCTGCGGATGTGCTGACCCTGCCGCTGAACGACACCGGCGGCTGGCAGGGCCCCGGGATCGTACCGCGTCTGCTCGCCCTGCAGCATCGAGTGCGCTATACGAACTTTGCCGCGGCTGCCCCCTTTGATGCGGCAGCGCTGCCTGCACCGCCGGCACCGCCTTTTCTGAGCGATACCGACGAGCTGCTCTGGAATCCGGCCGGCCTCTTCACGACGGTCACGCCGCGCTATCTGGCCTTCACCGGTCTGCTGGACCGTTTCCCCGAGACCGGGATGGGGCCGCTGCGTCTGCACAGCGCGAGCGGTTTTGCTTCGTGCAGTTGGGCGTCGCTCGACGGGGCGCCGCTGACCGAGGCGCGCTATTCCCTGTTCACCATCACCACCCGGACGCAGAACAGCGGCATGATTTGGGAGGGAACCCGGACCATCCACAACAGCTGGGGTAAGGCACCTACCTGGATTGAACCGGTGCGACTTGGCCTCACCTTGACCTTGCGCTCCGACTCGATCCGCGTCTGGCCGCTGGATGGCTCCGGAGCCAGGCGGGGGAGCGGCCGCAAAATCGTGCCCGCTTCGGCAGGGACCTTCAACCTGATCCTCGACCAGAGCCAGGACCAGACGGTCTGGTACGGCATCGAACAGCTCGGGGCACTCAGCGGTGTGTCCGACAGGGGAGAGGCGGTGCAGCCCGCTGCGCTGCTGCTCAAGCAGAGCCATCCCAATCCTTTTCGAGTCTCCACACAGGGACACACCGAGATCACTTTCCGGCTGGGGCAGCCGGGCGAGATCCGCCTCGTGATCTATGATCTGCTCGGGCGTCAGGTGCGCGAACTGGCAGCCGGCCCTGCCGGTGCCGGTGAAACCAGCATGCGCTGGGATGGCCGCGACGCCGGCGCCCGCCCGGTTGCGCAGGGCCTCTATTTCTATCTGCTCGAGTATGCAGAGGCCGGGATGCGCCAGCATACCGCCGGCAAGCTGCTGCTCCTGCCTTGAGGCGCGCCGATAACGGCAAAATATTGTGATCCAGCTCAAAATTTATGCATTTTCGCTCAATTATATGTATATTATAGAAAAATCAGGCCGGTATCTAATTGCAAGGAATATGATCATGAAAGTTGCTCGTATCTCTCTGTTCGCCGCTCTGCTGGCGCTGACGGCCAGCCTCACCTATGCCCAGCCCGCCGTCGAGGTAAGGGTGCAGAACCTCCTCGACCAGATGACCCTGGAAGAGAAGGTCGGGCAAATGACTCAGATCACCCTCGAAGTCGTCAGCGTCGGGGAGGGTCCCGGCATCCGCGAACCCCTCATGCTCGACCGCAAGAAACTTCGCGAAATCATTCTGGACCGCGGCGTGGGAGCCCTTTTCAACGTCGGCACCCATGCCCACAGCCTCGAAAGCTGGAACGAGATCATCAGCGAGATTCAGGATGTGGCGCGCGAAGGGCGGCTGAAAATTCCGGTCCTCTACGGCATCGATGCCATCCATGGCGCTACCTATACCCGCGGGGCGACCCTCTTTCCCCAGTCCATCGGCATGGCCTCGACCTGGAATCCCGATCTGCTGCGCCTGGCCAGCGAGATCACCGCCGTCGAGGTGCGCGCCTCCGGCATCCCGTGGAATTTCAACCCCGTCCTCGACTCCGGCCGGCAGCCGCTCTGGCCGCGCCTCTGGGAAACCTTCGGCGAGGACGCCCTGCTCACCACCGCCATGGGCGTCGCCTACGTCAAGGGACAGGAGGGGGATGCCAACGATATCTCCGCGCCCGACCGGGTGGCCTCCTGCCTCAAACACTATATCGGCTACGGCCATCCCGTCTCCGGCAAGGATCGCACCCCGGCCTGGGTGCCCGACCACTACCTCCGCCAGTATATCCTGCCGCCCTACATTGCGGCCGTTGCAGCCGGCGCCCATACCGTGATGGTCAACTCTGGCGACATTAACGGCGTCCCGGTCCACATCAACCGCTATCTGCTCACCGACCTGCTGCGCGGGGAACTGGGTTTCAAGGGTTTGATCGACAGTGATTATGCCGATATTGCCAAGCTTTACCAGAACCATCGCGTCGCCGCCGACAACAAGGATGCCGTGCGCATGGCGGTTATGGCCGGCATCGACATGGTCATGGTCCCGGCCGACTTTAGCTTTACCGATGACCTGATCGCCCTGGTCCGGGAGGGCAAGGTGCCGATGAGCCGCATCGACGAGGCCTGCGGCCGCATCCTCAAGCTCAAGTACCAGCTCGGCCTTTTTGATAATCCTTATCCCGACAAATCCCTGAAAGCGCGCTTCGCCACCCCTGAGGCGGCCGTTATCAATCTGCGGGCGGCACAGGAATCCCTGGTCCTGCTCAAGAATGAGGGCGGAATTCTGCCCCTTAAAAAGAGCGCCAAAATCCTGGTGACCGGGCCAACGGCCAACCGCCTCTCAGTCCTGAACGGGGGATGGACCTATACCTGGCAGGGCAACCGCGAGGATCTTCTTCCCAAGGACAAGCTCACCATCCTCAAGGCGATCGCGGCCGAGGCCGGCGCCAACAGGGTGAGTTTCAGCCTGGGCAGCACCTACGACAGCGAGGCTGATATTGCGGCCGCCGTCAAGGCGGCCAAAAAGGCCGACGTGGTGGTCGCCTGCCTCGGTGAGGAACCCTATTGCGAAACCCCGGGCAACATCGGCGATCTGACCCTGCCTCAATCCCAGCTCGACCTGGTCCTGGCTCTGCAGAAAAGCGGCAAGCCGGTCGTGGTGGTGCTGCTCCAGGGGCGGCCGCGGATCATCCGTCCGATCGTGGATGGCGCCCGCGCCATCCTCCTCGCCTGGCTGCCGGGAATGGAGGGAGGGCGCGCCATCGCCGATGTGCTCTTCGGCGACGCCAACCCCTCGGGCAGACTGCCCGTCACCTATCCGCGATCGCCCAACGATCTGGTGCTTTATGATCATCTCTGGACTGAAAACACCGGCGGCACCAATCGCTTCAATCCCCAGTGGCCGTTCGGCTTCGGCTTGAGCTACACCACCTTCGCCTACAGCGATCTCAAACTGGACAAGAGCAGCGCGGCGCGGGGTGAGGTGATCACCGCCAGCGTCACAGTGACCAACACCGGCCAGGTTGCCGGTCTGGAGACGGTCCAGCTCTATCTCAGCGATCTGGTCGCCTCGATCGCCCCGCCCAACAAGCGGCTTAAGGGCTTCCGCAAGATCGAGCTCGCACCGGGCGAGAGCAAGACGGTCTACTTCACCCTGAGCGGGGAAGAGATGAGCTTTATCGGGCTTGATGGCAAACCGGTGATTGAACCAGGGGAGTTCCGGGTCACGGTCGCCGATTTGAGCAGCAATTTCACCCTTAAATAGCCCCTGGGTCCGGGCGCATGACCGCTCCGGTTGTGCGCCCGAACCGTAAAATGCATCCTGCGCTATCCACCTATTTTTTTCCTTTACAAAGAATAAAAATTGTGCTATTTTAAGCGTTGAGGTAACCGCCCTGGAGCCAGATCATACCCCTCTCTCGGCCTTGGAGTGCCGGGAACAGAAGGAGAATGCATGGGCTGCGTTCGCTACGTTTTTCTGCTTGTTTTACTGATCGTTACCAACGCCTTCCCGGTTGTCTATTACGGTGGGGAATACCGCACCTACGAAGGATTCGTCTACGGACGCTTCGAGGCCTCCATCAAGCCCCCCCGCGGCAGCGGCACCCTCGCCTCCTTTTTCACCTATCACGACTTTACCGCTGCCACCGCCTGGAACGAGATCGATTTCGAGATCCTCGGCCGCTACACCGACGACGTCCAGGTGACCTCGATCGGGCCGGGCCAGAAATGGCGCAACAGCCATCAGGTCGTCCCCTTCGTCCCCCAGGACGGATTTCATACCTACGCTTTTGAATGGACCCCGGACTATATCGCCTGGTTCATCGACGGGGTTGAATACTACCGGCAGGACCAAACCCACATCCAGCAGTTCGTCTATCCCCAGAAGATCATGATGAATCTCTGGAGTTCCGAATCATCGGGCTGGGTGGGCCCCTGGGATGACCGCATCCTGCCCCTCTTCGCCTGGTATGACTGGGTCAGCTACGCCAGCTATACGCCGGGCAGCGGCAATACCGGCACCGGCAATAATTTTACCCTGCAGTGGAAGGACGAGTTCACCAGCTGGAACCAGTCGCGCTGGACCATGGGCACCCACACCTTCAACGGCAACCGGGTGACCTTCCGGCGGGAGAACGTGGTTTTCCGCGACGGCTGCGTTGTGCTTTGCATGACCAAGGGGCCGGAGATGGGTTTCAACGATAAAACCCCTCCCGCCGTGCTCTGGGCCCGCGCCGACCAGGATACCGTCACCGTCCGCTTCAGCGAAGCCATCGATCCCGCCACTGTCACCAAAGCCAACTTTGCCATCACCGGTATCACTATTCATAACGCCATCCTTCAGCCCGACCAGCAGACGGTCAAGCTGGCGGTCTCGTCCCTCGATCCCACCAAACGCAACAACGTCGTGGCGTTGAACATCAAGGACACCTTCTCCCCGGCCAACAAACTCACCGCGCAGCTGCAGCAGATCATCATGGGCCAGCCCCTCTCTCTGCCCGTCAGGATCAATGTCGGCGGCAAGGCCTGGCGCGACTATCTGCCGGACCAGGAGTGGGGGCCGGAGGTCGAGTACGGCTACCAGGACGGCGCCCCGCGCGACCGCAGCAAGCCCATCGTCGGCATCGACGTTCTCAACACCGAAGAGGACACCCTTTACCATACCGAGATGCACGAGCTGGTTTTCTACAGGGTGCGCCTGCCCCGGGGCAGCTATCGCGTCACCCTCAAGGTGGCGGAGATGACCTTCATGGAACCCCTCAGCCGGCTCTACAACATCTATGTGGAGGGCCGCAAGGTGGCCGACCGCCTCGATCTGGCGGCCGATCCTGGCCCGAAAGCCGCTCTGGAACTTACTGCCGAGGCGGTCGAGGTGACCGACGGCATCCTTGATATCCGCTTCGAGTATCTCTGGGGGTATGATACCGACTGGGGCTCCCTGCTCAACGGCCTGGTCATCGAGCCGGCGGCTTCGTCGGTCGGAAGCAATCCTGCGCGCCGGCCGGAGACGATGGCCCTGGTGACCAGCTACCCCAATCCCTTTAACGCCGAGACCACGATCGCTTACGAACTTCCCAGTGCAGGCCAGATCCGCCTGACGGTGTACGACCGCCTTGGCAGGCAGGTCGAGGAGCTCGCCTCCGGCCCGGCTGCGGCCGGCCCGCACATGGTGAGATGGACGCCCACCCTGCCGAGCGGGCTCTATTTCGTTGGCCT
Organism: bacterium; assembly: GCA_029554865.1. Classification (GTDB taxonomy): domain Bacteria; phylum Zhuqueibacterota; class Zhuqueibacteria; order Residuimicrobiales; family Residuimicrobiaceae; genus JAKPUX01. Next base: position 7,950 of record JAKPUX010000331.1, read on the forward strand.
TGAACATGAGGGCGCCGCGGGCTCGCACCGCGCCCTGAACAAACTCGTACTTGTTCGCTGATTTTCTGTGCACCCAAAATTACCAGAACGCATCTAATATTCATGTGAAAGGAGGTGCCTGGCAGCTCAAATCCAAAGCGCCTGATTCCCGCGCAGAAAGGAAGCCTTGTGCTCCCGTACTCTGCGCCGCCCTTTCCAACGCAGGCCAAAACCACCAACCAAACCACTTTGGAGGAAGAAGCAATGAAGAAACTGCTATTGGTCATGGTCCTCGCCCTGATGCCGGTGCTGGCATTCGGACAGATGATCAACAATTTTGACGCCGCTCCCGCGGACACCAACTACTGGAACTGGAAATCCAACCACGGCGGCCAGCACTATGAGGTCAACACCAGCGCCGCCCCTGAAAAGGGCTGGGTCCGCCTCACCTACGTCACCGATCCCAAAGCCGAAGGCGCCGGGTCGATGCTCTACGAATACAGCGCCCACAACACCGAGAGCTGGGGTGGCTATTCCAAGATCGAGCATTTCAATCTGGATACCACTGCAGTCTATGATTTTTCCAAGTACGATTCCATCGGCTTCTGGTACAACATCAAGGACAAGCAGACCCTGCCCGGCCGCGCTCACATCCGCTTCGAGCTCTATGAAGTCAGCGATGCTGCGGAAGGCAATGCCACCTACAGCGCCGGCCAGTGCGAGTTCTACTACAGCTTTGAGTACGTTCTCGACAACGATCCGGGTTGGGCCTGGTTCAAGCTGCCGCTGCTCGATGGCCGCAATGAGGATGTGATGGACGAGTGGAACGGCGGGGCTTTCAACCGCACCGGTTGGGCCGGCGTCACCGGCAACGACAAGTTCGATGCCAACAAGATCAAGGGCTACGGCTTTGAGATCTCCATCAGCGGCGCCGGCGAAGGCGATTTTTCCGCCGGTTCCTTCTATCTCGATGACCTGAGCCTGATCCACCTGGCCAAGAAACCGATCATCTTTTTCAACGGCCGCGAGGTCGCCAATTTCCTCGGCGGCGCCTGGAGCTGGGGCCAGTCCGCAGTGACGATCGAGGAAGGCGCCGGCGTCGTCGAAAAGACCAACGCCGTGAAATGGACCCAGGGCAACGAGTGGGGCAATGGCTGGAGCGGCATCGGTTGGTCCGCTACGGCTCCCATTGACATGTCGTCGGTCTGGGAGAGCGACTCCCTTTCCTTTATGTACAAGGCTGAAGAGGGCACCGGGGCAATCCGCTTCCAGATCGAAGCCGGCGCGGCCAAGGTCGGCTCCTTTTTTGCCCCCATCGCTGACAATCAGTGGCATCGTCACGCCCTCAAGCTGAGCGAGATGGCGCCCCAGGACGGCACCACCGGCTTTGATCCCGCCGCCGTCACCGTGCTCGGCATCATGGCCGAAGGCTCCGCTATCGCCGGCAAAGTGGTCTATTTCACCAACATCTGGACCGGCACCCCGGTGATCGACGTTGTCGCCCCCAATGCCCCGGCCGGCGTCGCCGCGATTCCTCAGGACGGCTACAACCTGGTGATCTGGGAAGATGTTCCGGGTGAGGAAGGCGAGGTCTACAACCTCTATGCCAGCCCCAAGCCCTTCACGGCCATCACCGATCCCGGCGTGCTGCTGATCGCCTCCAAGATCGCTGAAGGCACCCAGACCTTTGCGCACTATATCTTCTCCGCCCTGACCGACAAGCCCAAGGATTACTACTACGCCGTGGTCTGCAAGGATGCCTCCAGCAATGAGAGCCCGGCCGGCATCAGCGGTCCCTTCAACAATATCGCCAAGGGCATTCCCACCATCTCGCTCACTCCCCCGGCCAATTTCGTCGCCGACGGCGATGTGACGGAGTGGGTCAACTCCGGCATCATGCCCTTCGTGCTCAAACCCTCAATCTCCAACATCGCCATCGGTGAATTCAGCAGCGATGACGATCTGACGGTGACCGCCTGGCTGGCCATCGATAATGACGCGCTCTATGTGGCGGCGGATGTGGTCGATGATGTCTACAGTTTTGTCGAAGGCGGCAACTGGTATGAGGACGATGGCATGGAGCTTTACATCGGTCTCTACAACCAGTCCACGGTTCATGCCAGCTTCAAGCGCGGCGCCGAGCCCGATTACAGCTTTTATACCCTGACCACCGGCTTTATGTGGGGCAATGGCAGCGGCGGCGATTTCGCGCTTTATCCGAACAACACTCCTTCCAACTACGCCTTTGTCAACTTTGGCGCCGCTGACTATGCCATCGAATTCAAGATTCCGCTCGATTCCCTGGTGACGCACGGCTCTGTCGGTGACACCCGCTTCCAGCCGCTCAATGGCATGCGCATCCCGATCGAGATCATGTTCCACGATTCGGATGTCGCCAATGCCCGCGCCGGCGTGCTCTCTTTCTCCACGCTGAATGCCGACAACGCCTGGCAGAGCCCGGCCAACTGGGCCTTCACCTGGATCGGCGATCAGGAAGAAGTCACCGGCGTCGCGGTCAAGGATGCGACCACGGTTGAAACCTACGCTCTCTCGCAGAACTATCCCAATCCCTTCAACCCGACCACCACGATCAGCTACACCCTGCCCAAGGCGGGCAAGGTGGCGATCGAGGTTTACAACATGATCGGCCAGAAGGTGGCTACGCTCGTCAATGCCAATCAGACCGCCGGCATTCATACCGTCGATTTCGATGGCGCCAACCTGACCTCGGGCATCTATTTCTATCGCCTGACGGCGGGTGATTTCACCACCATGCGCAAGATGGTGCTGATGAAATAGCTTCCCCGGAGCAGTCGCGGATCGCAAGGTCCGCGACTGCTTTCATTTTCGGCACTACCGGCTTTGCCCGCCCGCATCGCCCGCCTTCACCTGCAGACTGCAGGCCCTTTTTCCCTCTAATCGGAAGAAGAACCCGGAGTTTGCAGAACTGTAACCGGCGCAGCCTGCGGGCCTTGCCATTCCCGGCATCCCGAAGATGTGCCATTATCCTCAATTAACCCGCAGTATAAGAGAAGGAAAGCGTATGCTCAAGATGAAACGGAACCTAGGTTGGCTTCTGCTTCTGCTCCTGGTGCCGGGACTTGCCCTGGCGCAGACCACCGGCAAGATCTCCGGAAAGGTTCTGGACGCCAGGAACGGCCAGCCCCTCCCGGGCGCGAATGTCATCGTGGAGGGCACCAGCTCCGGCGCGGTTGCCGATCTCAACGGCGATTTCTTCATCATCAACGTCGCGCCGGGCAGCTACACCCTGCGCGCCCAGATGATGGGTTACGAGACCGTGCGCATGCAGGAGGTGCAGGTCTCGGTCAACCGCACCAGTGAAATCAAGATCCGCATGAAGGAGACCGTCCTCGAAGGCGAGGTGGTAGTCGTCCAGGCCGAAAAAGTGGCCATGAAAAAGGATCAGACCAGCTCCGTGCGCAATGTCTCCTCGCAGCAGATCGATGCCCTGCCGGTGGAAAACATGGGTGCCGTCATCTCGATGCAGGCCGGCGTCGTCAACGGCCACTTCCGCGGCGGCCGCAGTAATGAAGTCACCTATCTGGTCGACGGCATGCAGGTCACCGAGGCCTTCGGCGGCAGCGGCCGCACCGTCGAACTCGAGACCGAGGCCATCCAGGACCTCGAGGTCATCACCGGCACCTTCAACGCCGAATACGGCCGCGCCATGAGCGGCATCGTCAACGCCGTCACCAAATCGGGCAGCCAGCGCTTCAGCGGATCGGTCTCCGCCGACCTCGCAAACTATTACACCCCCCATACCGATATCTTCATCGGCCTCGACGGTGGCGACGTGACCCGCAACCAGGATTACAAATTCCAGCTCAGCGGCCCGGTGGTCCCCGGCTGGAAATCGGGCCCGACTTTCTTCGTCAACGGCCGCTATCAGGACAACAAGAACCACCTCAACGGCGTGCGCCGCTTCAATCCCGGCGATCTCAGCAATTTCATCTCCACCGAACCGATGATGTGGTACTCCGAGCACTCCGGCGACAGCGCCTTCGTGCCCATGAACAACAGCCTCAACCAGTCGCTCATGGCCAAGCTGGCCTTCGATATGATCAGGAATGTCCGCATGTCGCTGCTCTATACCCGCAATGATGACGAATGGCACGGCTATTCGCACACCTGGAAATATAACCCGGACGGCCGGGCCACTTCCTATCGCACCTCGGACCTGCTCTCGTTCGAGTTCAACCACATGATCAGCCAGAAGCTCTTTTACGAAGCCAAACTCTCCTATCTGGACAATTTCAACGGCTACTACCTTTTCCGCAATCCTGTTGACCCGGGTTATCTGCACGACAAGTTCCTCACCAACGACGGGCCCGGTTTCTACACCGGCGGACAGGACAAGAGCCATTCCCTGCGCTGGGTCAAGGACACCAACGCCAAGTTCGACGTCACCTGGCAGGCAACCAAAAACCACGCCCTCAAAAGCGGCATCCTCTATACCATTCATGACCTCGATCAGCAGTCGCGGACCATCCGCAACAAATATTACGGCACCGACCTCGAGGCCGACCTCTACGAACCGGTCGTCTATTCCGACTCCTCGGTCTATTCTGACATCTACACCGTCAAGCCGAGAGAACTCTCGGCCTACATCCAGGACAAGATAGAATACGACGAGATGGTGATCAATTTCGGCCTCCGCTATGACTATTTCGATCCCAACACCCGCTATCCCTCGGACCTGCGCAATCCGGCCAACCAGCTCGTCTTCGCCGACAGCCTCAACCGCAAGACCGACTATATCGACGCCAAACCCCAGGTGCAGATCAGCCCGCGGCTTGGCCTCTCTTATCAGCTCAGCAACGCGGCCCTGCTCCATTTCAGCTACGGCCATTTCTTCCAGATGCCGGCGCTCTACGCCATCTACGACAACCACTCCTTCCAGGTCTCGCCCTCCGACTATGCCACCACCATGGGCAATCCCCAGATCAAGGCCCAGAAGACCGTGCAGTACGAGATCGGCCTCTGGCAGGAACTGATCAAGGGGATGGGGCTGGAAGTGGCCCTCTTTTACCGCGATATCTACGATCTGCTCAGCGCCAAGGTGGTCACCACCTACGACCAGATCGAATACGGCCTTTACAGCAACAAGGACTATGGCAACGCCAAGGGTCTGGAGGTCAAGTACGATTTTGTCACCGGCAGCTTTTCTGCTTACGCCAACTATACCCTGCAGTACAGCCGCGGCAACGCCGACAATCCGACGACCACCTTCACCCGCGCCGGCAGCAGCATGGATCCGATCAGCCGCCTGATCCCGATGAGCTGGGACCAGCGTCATACCCTCAACGTGACCGTGGGCTACAATACCCCGCGCTTCGGCTCCACCCTGACCGCCTACTACAACTCGGGCGCCACCTATACCTGGTCGCCCCTGGACGAGAGCCAGCTCTCCAAGGTCAATCTCTATCCCAATAATGCCAAGATGCCCAGCACCTACAGCTTCGACATGAGCGCCTTCTACGATCTGCCGCTGGTCAACCGGTTCAAGGCCCGTCTGACCCTCAATATCTACAATCTCCTCGATACCCTCAACGAGTGGGGCGTCAACGGCAACACCGGCCGCGCCTATACCGCCATCGTGCGTGCATCGGACCTGGCCAATCATCGCAGCAACTTCAACACCTATTACGATCGCATCCAGAATCCATCGATGTATGCCACCCCGCGGCTGATCAAGCTCGGCCTGGGCATCATGTTCTAAGCCGCCCCCCGGCTTATTTCAGGACGGATAACAGATAAGGAACTTGTGCATGAAAAAATCATTTCTGCTCGCTGCGTTCATCCTGCTCTTGACTCTATCAATCGTCCAGGCCCAGGGTCTGCTTTACGATGGCCCGGATGATGAGGCGGGCGATATCACCGCCACACGCGAGGGCTACCTGAGCGGCAATCGCGTTTTCACCTATTTTCAGAATACCACCGAACTGGGCAAATGGGTCAGCGGCGCCACCGGCGGCTTGTGGTCCAAGTGGCCCAACAACGACAGCGGCACGCGCATGACCGACGGCATCGGCCTGATGATCGGTGCCAAGGTCTATGTCGACAACAACTCAGTGCCGGTCACCGACACCACCCAGATTCGCTCCCGTACCGACCTCCACGATCTCTATTTCCTCCAGACCAGTTACCGCGAGGAGATGGATACCGACCCCACCGGCACCGTGGAGTGGGGTTTTTATCCCTGCTTCGGCTATTTCAACGAAGCCCAGGACTATCCTGCGATGACCAACAAGCCCGGTTCCTGGCCTCCTGCGGGCTGGCCGGCCAAGGGCCGCAGCCTCAAATGGCCGGGCGAATGGGACGGCCGCTTCGGCCGCGGCGTCATCTATGCCCAGCAGGAGACCTACTTCGTTGTTAACGACGCCCACGACCAGGAGTGGCTCGGTCCCGAAGACAAGTATAAATACTATCCCCGTCCCGGCAAAAAGATCGGCGACATCGATCCCGCCAAGGTGACCAAGCAGGTCGGCCTGCCCTGGGGCGGCCTCGGCATCCGCGTCGAACAACGCGGCTTTCAGTGGTCCAACCCCCAGGCGAGGGACTGCATCTTCTGGGAATACGCCGTCGCCAACACCTCCGATTATGACCTTCCCTACGTCGCCTTTGGCTACTGGGTCGACAACGGCATCGGCGGCGACAACGCCGATGACGAGTTCGGCTATTTCAACCGCAAGCTCGACCTCGCCTACTCCTGGGACCGTGACGGCCTCGGCGGCGGCGGCCTGCCCACCGGCACCATGGGCTTCGCCTACCTCGAGAGCCCCGGTATGGCCTACGACGGCATCGATAACGACGAGGACGGTCTCCTCGACGAAAAACGCGACAACGGCTATCCCGGCGACCCCACCAACGCCCTGGTCGGCCCGACCGACAACATTTACAATCTCCAGGCCTTCCTCGAGAGTTTCGAGTACACCCTCGAAGAGCTCAAGCCCCACTATGCGGCCGATGAGGATCAGGACTGGGAGGACGGCGAGGACCTCAACGGCGACGGCATCTACCAGACCAGCGAATATGCCGGCGATGATGTCGGCCTCGATGGGGTCGGCCCCTCCGAACTCAACTATACCGGCCCGGATGAGGGCGAGTGCAACCACAGACCCGACTATGACGGCGCCAACGGCTGTGAACCCAACTTCGCCAAGACCGACGTCAGTGAATCCGACATGGTCGGTCTGACCTCTTTCCAGATGTATCCCATCCCGTCGCACTCCTCCGAGGAGAAGTGGTTCCGCGGCGACAAGTCGATGTGGATCGTCATGAGCTCCGACACCCTGGTCGAATACCTCGGCAAGGTCTCCAACCTCGTCGAAACCTTTGCCTCCGGCCCCTTCCCCCTCTACCAGGGACGCTCCGAGCGCATCTCCATGAGCGAGCTCCACTCCTACGATCCCCTGAGCGGACTGACTTCCCCCACTCATGATGCCCCGGCGCTCTACGAGCAGAAAAAGATCGTCCAGATCATCTATGAGCGCGACTACCGCTTCGCCTCACCCCCGAAGATGCCGACCCTTCAGGCCACCGCCGGTGACGGCAAGGTCATCCTGACCTGGGACAATATCGCCGACACTCGCACCAAGGATCCCTTTGTCGGCAACGCCAACGACTTTGAGGGCTACAAGCTCTTCCGCGCCACCGACAAGTTCTTCTCCGATGCCATGACCATCACCGACGGCTACGGCACGCCCAGCTTTTACAATCCCATTTTCCAGTGCGACAAGAAGGACTCGATCCAGGGATTCACCGATTTCGGCCTCGTCAACGGCATGGGCTACTACCTCGGCGCTGAGACCGGTATCGTCCACTTTTTCACCGACAACAACGTCCAGAACGGGCGCACCTATTTCTACGCCCTCGTCGCCTACGACTACGGCGCGCCCCAGATCGAGCCCGGCATCGCCCCTTCGGAAAACGAGATCGTCATCGAAACCAACGAAGCCGAAGAGATCATCGCATACGGCAAGAACGTCCAGATCGTCGTGCCGCGCACAACCGCCTCGGGCTATTCCGCACCCCAGATCTCCATGGACCAGAGCGGGGTCAAGTTCGGCGCCGGCACCGTCACCAGCACCATCCTCGCCGAAGCCAGCCTCAAGCCCGGCCACGATTACCAGCTCAAATTCCTGGTCGACACCCTCTTCGCCGTTCAGGATTATGCCAACGGTTTGTCCTATATCAACAACGGCCTCGAGGTCTGGGATATGACCGATAATGCCCTGGTTTACACCGAATCGCCCAGCCGTTTTGCCTATGACAACCTGGTCTACGAAGACACCCTGGAGTACTGGTACTTCAATCAGGATGTCCCGGTCACGACGGATATCTTTGAGGGATTGAGCCTGACCCTCTCCGATATCCCGACCACTCCCCGCTACGATTTCCAGAAATCGGGCTGGCTGACCGGTTCCGCCAACATGCGCGTCACCCTGACCTCGGTTGAGACGGCCTATTTCCCCTGGGATTATGACATTGTTTTTACTGACAATCCCAATGTCTATACCGGCCGCGTCACCAGCAAGACCATGCGCAACGAGAACAACAGCCGCATCGACCGCACCCAGCTGCTGGTCTCGCAAAACTTTAACTTTTACGTGGTCAACAAGTCCTTCCTCGACTCCACCGGAAACTATGAAAAAATGGACCTGGTGGTGCATGATGTCGACAAGGATGGCAAGTTCGACATGCTCAAGGATCGCATCCTGGTCGGCCCGGTTACCTCAAAGGGCTGGTGGGCCGGAACCGCCTTCATCCTCGATTTCAACAATGTCGCGGATGCGGCCAACCTGCCTAAACCCAATGACGTCTACCGCATCACCTTCCAGCGGCCCTACATGACGAGCGACTATATCTCTTTCAAGGTCCTTCCCCAGACCGAGGTGGACAAGTCCCAGATCACCTACTCTATGGCCAACATCAAGGTGGTGCCCAATCCCTATGTCGCCACCAACGCCATGGAGCCTTCGGTGAGCAACTGGCAGCTCAACCAGCGCCGCCGGCTGATGTTCACCCATCTGCCCGCCCAGTGCTCGATCAAGATTTTCACCATGAGCGGCGTTCTGGTCGACGAAATCGATGTCCAGAATGACGCGGCCAACGGCATGGCCCAGTGGGACCTGCTCACCAGCGAGGGGCTCGAAATCGCCGCCGGCGTCTATATTTTCCACGTCAAGTCCCAGCTGACGGGCGACGAGTTCATGAGCAAGTTCGCGGTGATCAAGTGAGTGCACCCCGCCGGATCCCGGCAGCGGGATCCGGCGGCTGCAGCATCCCCAGGGGTGCGGACCTTAAAACGTATACGAGGTAACTGATATGCCATTTAAAAATTCGATCATCATCCTGCTGGCCGTGCTGCTCGGCGCCGGTGCCGTCATGGCGCAAAAGCCCTACCGCATCGGCACCACCGCCGCCAACTTTCTCGAGGTCGGGTACGGCAGCGCCGGCTCTGCCATGGGCGACGCCTATGTCAGCGTCGCCAACGACCTCTCCTCGGCTTACTGGAATCCGGCCGGCCTGGCCTTCATGACCCGGAGCGAAGCCCAGTTCTCCATCCAGCCCTGGCTGGTCAACATCAACACCACCTATGCCGGGGTCGGACTCGCCCTGCCGCGCGTAGGCACCCTCGCCCTCGCTGTCACCCAGGTCGGCTACGGCGACATGGCCGTGACCACCATGGATTATCAGGACGGCACTGGTGAGTTGTTCAACGCTTCGGACCTGGCGGTGAGCTTTTCCTACGCCCGCAGCCTGGCGCAGTGGTTTTCCTTCGGCGCCTCCTTCAAATATATCAACTCCCAGATCTGGCACATGAATGCCAACGCCATGGCCCTCGACCTCGGCGTCATGGTCAATACCAACTTTTTCTCCTTCAGCGGCAAACGCGAAGACGGTATGACCATCGGCATGAGCATCTCCAATTACGGCACCAAGATGAAATATGACGGCATGGACCTCACCTGGCCGATCGATGTCCTGCCGGATCAGGATGGCAATTACGCCCAGACCGCCGGCCAGTTCAAGCTCGAGGGCTGGGAACTGCCGCTGATCTTCCGCGTCGGCGTCTCGATCCATCCGATCGCAACCGCCACCAACCGCCTCACCCTGGCGGTGGATGCCCTTCATCCCAACAACAACGCCGAGTCCATCAACGTCGGCGCCCAGTACGCCTATACCCTGCCCTCCACCGGCACCGTTTATCTGCGCGGCGGCTACAAGGCCCTGGCCCTTAAAGAGACCGAATTCGGGCCGACCATGGGCGCCGGGGTCTACCTGCGCATGATGGGCAACCTCGGCGTCCGCTTTGATTATGCCTATCGCGATATCGGCATGCTGGGCAATGCCCACTGCTACAGCATCGGCATGAGTTTCTGAACGGATGGGCTGCCCGCCCCCGGGCGGGCAGCTCTCCATCTCGTTCCTACCCGCCAGCGGGCAGCCCTCCATCTCGTTCCCACCCGCCTGCGGGCGCCGCTCCAGATCTCGTTCCCACCTTTTGGCCCCGGTGGGAACGCTCATTTATCAACAAGAGAGCCCCTGTTTTATGAGTTTCAGACGAATCCCCCTTCTCTTTCTGCTCCTTCTCGCCCTTGCTTGTGAACGCACCCGGGGACCGGAGGAGAACATTCTCGTCCGCGTCGGCGACCGCACCATTTCGAAGCAAGAGTTCATCACCCGCGCAGAGTACACCATCCGTCCGCCCTACTGCCGGAGCGACAACTATATCCACCGCAAGATTGTCCTCAATTCCCTCGTCGCCGAAAAGCTCTACGCCCTTGAGGCCGGTGAGAAGAATGAGCTGACTGAAAACGAACAGTTCCAGCTCTATATCCAGGGTCGCAAGGAACAGGCGATGCGACAATGGCTTTACAACGAAGAATTCTATGGCAGGGTGGCACTGGATACCGCCGAGCTGAAGCAGGAGTACAAACTGGCGGGGAGAAGCTACAAACTCTCCTATTACTCGATGCCGGACAGCCAGATGGCGCGGCTGGTGGGGGAGAGCCTGCAGCAGGGCAAGAGCTTCGAGGAGACCTTTGCGCAGTACGGAGGCCTGGTCACCTCCATTCCGACGCGGGAACTGGCCTGGTCCGGCCCTGAACCCGAGGAGTTCAAGGCGCGTTTTTTCTCGGCTCCCCTGCAAAAGGGCCAGATCATCGGCCCCTTCGAGGCAGAGAGAGGATTGTTCACAGTCGCCCGGGTGGATGGATGGACCGACCGCCTCGCCCTCGGCGACCAGGATGTCCGGCAGCGCTGGGAGGATGTCAGGGAAAAGGTGCGCACCCGCCAGGCCACGGCGGCCTATGCCAACTGGATCGGGGGCTTGATGCGCGGCAAGACCCTGCGCTTCGACGGCCAGACCTTTCCCCAGGTCGCGCGGGTGATGGCGGACTTTTATATGAAGACCGAGGCGGAGAAAAAGCAGCTGATCAAACAGCAGGTCTGGAATGTGGAGGACAGCTCGCAGGTCCATCCGCCGGTGGAGAGCCTCGACGGGATCGCCGACCTCCCCTTCATGGTGCTCGATGACCAGGTCTGGACAGTGCGCGATCTGCAAAAGCTGCTTCTGCGCCATCCCCTGGTCTTCCGCAGCCGCCAGATCCCCAAAGGGGAGTTCGGCCTCGAGTTCCGCAACGCCATCGCCGACATGGTGCGCGACCTGGCCGTCACCGAAGAAGCCTACAAGAAAGGCTATGACCGGGTCAACGTCGTCCAGCGCACGGCCGGGATGTGGCGGGACAATCTCCTCGCCACCTGGCAGCGCAACCGGCTCCTGCGCGAAAAGGGGAGGGAGGCCGAGTTTTACAAAGAGTACCAGAAGGTGATCGAGAGCGACCTCAATCCCCATTTTGTCGAGCTTAGCAAGAAATACGGCAAGAAGATCGAGATCAATACCGACGAATTCGAAAAGATCAAGCTGACGAGCATCGACATGTTCGTCACTGAAAAGAATGTTCCCTTTCCGGTGGTTTCGCCCAACTTTCCCCTGTTCACCACGCATGATCTGCTCGACTACGGCCGCAAGATGAATGCCGGGAAATAGTACACCCGGCTGGACGCACCGTGCCGCCGCGGGGTGCGGCGGCGGGCCGGTAACTCAGACCAGAAAGATCGTGGCGAGCAGGAGCAGCAGTCCCATGCTGGCGACATCGGTCGCCGTCGTCAGGAAAATGCTCGAGGCGGTGGCCGGGTCAGCCCCCAGCCGCCGCAGCAGAATCGGTACCAGCGTGCCGAAGATGCCGCTGACCACGCAGGCCCCGGCCATGGCCGCCAGGACGATCAATCCCAGCGAAAAGGCCATCGGATTGCCCTGACTGCGCGCCAGCAGATACATCGCCCCGCCCGCCACCAGACCGATGATGCTTCCGTTCAACAGCCCCAGCAGACTCTCCTTGGCCAGCAGTTTCCTTGTCTGGCCTTTTTTATATTCCCCTAGGGTCATGCCGCGTATCGTCACCGCCAGGGCCTGGCAGCCGCTGTTGCCCGACTGGCCCGCCAGCACCGGCAGAAAGGCGGCGAGGACGACGATCTGGTCGATGGTCGACTGGAAAACGCTGACCACGGCCCCGGCGACAAAGGCGGTGAGCAGGTTGAGCTGCAGCCAGGGATGGCGGAAGCGGAAGCTGCGCGGCCAGGCGGTGGAGAGCTTTTCCTCTTTTTCGACGCCGACCATGCTTCCGGCCTGGGCGCTGATCTCGATGGCCTGGGCCTCGAAGAGGCGGCCGCCGCGGACAGTCCCGACCAGCACCCCCTCGTCGTTGGTGACCGGATAGATGGGAAAGTGCCTGGTGAGCACCTCCCGCATCGCCTCCATCAGGGGCATGGAGGCGCGCAGACTGAAGGGCTCGGTCAGCATGACCTCGCGCAGGGGCGTCTCCGGGTCGGCGAAGAGGAGCTCGCGCATCACCACCACCCCGATCAGGCGCTTCTGCGCATCGGTGACATAGCCGTAGGTGATGAACTCCTGCTTGACGAGCTGGCGCAGTTCCTCGATGGTTTGGCGGACGGTCATTTCGGGCGTGAAAAGAGCCCAGACCGGATCCATGAGGTGGCCGACGCTCTCCCCGGGGAAGGTCAGGTTGAGTGCCCACTGCTCGCGCACCGCGGGCGGCAGGGCCTGCATGAGCCTTTCCCGGGTGTCGGGTGCAAGCTGGGAGAGGATTTTTTCCGAGGCTTGTGGCCCGATGAGACGCAGCGCCCGGGCCGCGGATTCAACCTCCGCTTTCACCAGCAGAACGGCCGCCGCCCTGGCGTCCATCCGCATCAGTATCTGGGCCATCTCTTCGGGATTCTCTGGAAGCTGTTTCACTTTTCTCATGTTTATTCCCTGAAATTGGACTTTTAACTGCCTTGCCTTTACAGTTGATACACCGCTCAAAGCTCTCTAACGGGAAAAGATAGATAAATGAGGGGATAATATCAAGTCAAAAGGCCAGGTCCGCATCCTATCCAATCGAATTGTGGTATCCAGCATCAAACACCCCAGCAGCAAAGCAATATGCTCGCTCCTGCTCAACCTGCAAGCCTGCTGTTTCTGTACATGATGTTTTCCCTCACACGAAGTATGGGTGGTCAAATTACCCGGTTCGGGGGCGGATTTTGCTTGCACCGTACTCTTTTTTTGGATATAATGAGTATAGTCGGCTTGAACACCTCCAGACGGGCCATACAGGAGTAAATCGGACCGCCGGTGTTGTATTCCCTTTCATCGCTCGATGAACGGCTCCACCTTGTCGATAATCGAGTCTGTCCCAATCCACCATTCCGGGCCGCGTTGACATGCGCCGGAATGAATGCTTTCCTGCTTTATCCTATTCGCTATGTTACAATCTCTGTTGCCTTCGGAAGAACCGATGAATGAGCGTGAATTCAAGCGATCACTGAACTCCCTCGAAGCAGTGTTTGATTTTATCGATAAATTCCTTTCCCGCCACAACATCTCCGGCAAATCAGCGCTTGAGCTGCAGCTGGCCACGGAGGAGGTATTTGCCAACGCGGTCGAGCACAACAGCAGCTCGACCGGCGTCATTGCCATTGCACTGGAGAAAAGGGGAGAGGCCGTTATGATCCGCATCCGCGATCATGGTGTGGAGGATTTCGACCTCTCCCGCCCGCCTGAGGTGGATATCCGGGCCCCTTTGAACGAGCGCCGGGCGGGCGGCCTGGGTTTGTACCTGCTCCATTCCATTATGGACCAGGTCAAATACACACACGAGAGTGGAATCAGCACGATCACTCTGGTCAAATATATGAAGTGAGGAAGCATGTTCAAAATCGAACCCAATGAGCAGGGCGTCCTGCACCTGAGCGGACGTTTTGATGCTTCACAGGAGGAGATCGCGATCCGGTTTTTCGATCAGATCGCGGAAAGCACGGAGGTCGAATGCAGCCGGCTGGAATATATCTCCAGCGCCGGCATCGGTGTGCTCATCGCGACTCAAAAACGGCTGATGCAAAGAAATGAGCAGCTGATCCTTACAAACCTCAATCCGCATATCATTGAAATTTTCAGGTATGCGGGACTGGATGCCATTTTCTCAATCAGATAAAATTTTTGTATGAAACCGGGCAACTTTCACATCTTTGGATTGTATGTATGATTGAACTGCAAGAAGCTGAGCTGGTCAGCCGCTGCAGAAATGGCGACGATCGCGCCTTTGCGGAGTTGGTCAGCTGCTACCAGAAACCGGTCTACAATCTGGCTTTGCGCATTACCCGCAGCGGCGCGTTGGCCGAGGAGGTGACCCAGTCCACTTTTGTCAAGGTATACGAAAGGTTCGGTTCTTTCAAAACGGGGCTCTCTCTATTCAGCTGGATCTATCGTATCGCAATGAACGAGGCGATCAACGAGTACCGGCGCGGCAAACGGCGCAGCAGTCTGGATGAGACGCGCATAATGAGCGCGGCGGAACCCTCCTTTGAGTTGGCGGAGGCCATCCAGGAGGCCCTGATGCAATTAAAGCCGGATGACCGGGCGTTGATCGTTTTGCGGCATTTTCAGAATCTCGGCTATCGGGAGATCGCCGTCATCATGGATCGCTCGGAAAGCCGGATAAAGTCACAGCTTTTCCGGGCGCGCAGCAGCCTGAAGATCATTCTCGCCAGATTGGGTGTAACCAATGAAGAGTAAAACCAACCATTCATTAATGCAAAAGGCCCTCGACGGGACGCTCACTGAAGAGGAGCGGCTCGCATGGCAGGATTGGCTGCAGCAGCATCCCGGCGATCTGGCGCTGTACGAAGAGCAGGCCCTGATTACACGGCTTCTGGAGAAGATGCCGGAGGAAGAACCGCCGGCCCATCTCGAAGGCCAGATCATGCGCTCGATCCGAAATAAGCAACGTAATAACCATTCCATAGGACAACTAATTTTTCAACGACAGGAGGATCCCATGGCACCCAAGTACAGATGGCTTTTATTAGGCGCCGCCGCGATTGTGATCATCGCTGTGGTAATCTCCCGGTTTTATCCCTCGACGCCGGATTCCACTACCCAGGGAACCATCGGCGCTGTACAGAAAGCCGACAAATTTGATTCCGGGCAAATGAGTGCCGGCGATGTGACCTTGACCGATAGCGAGCTGCAGCAGCTGCTGCAGAATGAGGTGGTACAAAGAATCGTCGCTGATCAGAAGTTGATGGCTGCGCTGCAAACGATGGACAGCAAGGCGCTCGCAGCCCTGCAGACTCTCGATGGCCGGGCCATTGAGGCGCTGCAGTCTCTGGATGGCCGGGCGATTGCAGCCATGCAGACCCTCGATGCCAGATCCATTGCCGCCCTGCAGACTCTGGACGGCAAAGCCATTGCCGCCCTGCAGACCCTGGATGCCAAATCCATTGCCGCTTTGCAGACCGTTGACGCCAAATCGATTCCGGCCCTCCAGGCGTTGGATGGCAAAGCGATCGCCGCCCTGCAGAGCATGGATGGCAAGGCCATTGCCGCCCTGCAGACCCTCGACGTCAAGGCGATCGGCGCATTGCAGTCCCTGGATGCCAGGTCCATCGCCGCCCTGCAGACCGTCGATGCCCGGTCTATCCCCGCGCTCCAGTCGCTGGATGGCAAGGCGATCGCGGCCCTGCAATCCCTGGATGCCAGGTCCATCGCTGCTCTGCATAGTCTCGACGCCAGAACCATCGCCAGCATGCAAACGGCGGAAGGCAAAGCCACAGTCGAATAACTCCAGCCTGAGATCTCTCCGCAGGCCGGCAGGAATCCCGGTACTCTCCGCCCGCGGATTAAAATCGCCGCACTTGCTGAGGCCCAACTTTTCTATACGGAGGCGCTCCTGCCGGGGCGCCTCCGTTCGAACTCTGCCATGATTCCTGAGGAGATTCTTTCTCGCAAGCTGCTCATCCACAGGTAGAGGCTGTTGAACAGATGCTGACGAAAAGACACTACGCCTCGTTACTGCTCCTCCTGCTGGTACTTCATACCTCTGACGCAGCCGGCCAGCTCAGCATCCAATCCACCAGGCGAATGGATCTGGTCTATTTCGGCAGGGTTCACGAGTTCATTATCCCCCATCTCTCGCGCTGCTACCTGAATGCCCGCAGTTTCGAGAGCCGGCTCTTCGACTATCACAGCGATGAAAAAACCACCGTTTACCTCCAGGATTTCGGGGATTATGGCAATGCAGGGGCCATCTCCGTACCCCATAATTTTATCCGCATGGAGCTCGCTCCCCACAATTACATCTTAGAGACCACAACGGCCAACGAACGCATCAACTGGCTGATGAACCATGAGACTGTGCACGTCATCACCACCGATCAGGCGGCCGGCAGCGACCATCTCTTTCGCGCTCTTTTTTGCGGCAAGGTGCAGGACGACGCGGACGATCCGGTCTCCCTCCTCTATGCCTATCTCACCACACCGCGGCTGCTGACCCCGCGCTGGTATCTTGAGGGCATAGCCGTTTTCATGGAGACCTGGCTGGCGGGCGGCCTGGGACGGGCTCAGGGTTCCTATGACGAAATGGTCTTCCGCGCCATGGTCTGCGACCGGGCCCCTTTTTACAATGTGGTCGGGCTCGAAGCGGAGGGGACGGCGATCGATTTTCAGGTCGGCGCCAATTCCTATCTCTACGGCGCCCGTTTCGTCAGCTATCTCGGGTATGAATACGGCCCGGAGAAGGTGGTGGAGTGGTATAGACGGAGCGAGGGCAGCAAGAGGTATTTCGCAGCGCAGTTCAAAAAGGTCTTCGGGGCGAGCCTCGCCGATGAGTGGTCCCGGTGGATCGCCTGGGAACATGGCTGGCAGCAGGCCAATCTCGATTCTCTCCGCCGCCAACCCGTGACTCCCTTCCGGGCGATCTCCCGGCGTGCCCTCGGCTCGGTCTCGCGCGGTTTTTACGATCCCGACCGCAACAGATTGTACACTGCACTCCTCTATCCCGGCCAGGTCGCCCACATCGCCGCCCTGGACCTGGCCACTGGCGGCCTCGAGCCCATCTGCGAGGTCAAAGGCCCGACCCTCTACTCCGTAACCTCGCTGGCCTGGAATCCCGCTGCCGAGGCCCTCTTTTACACCAGCGACAATCAGCGCTGGCGCGATCTCAACATCGTCGATATCAGGACCGGCCGCTCGCGGCGTCTGATCAAGGACGG
Source organism: bacterium (assembly GCA_029554865.1). Lineage (GTDB taxonomy): Bacteria > Zhuqueibacterota > Zhuqueibacteria > Residuimicrobiales > Residuimicrobiaceae > JAKPUX01. Next base: position 25,569 of record JAKPUX010000331.1, read on the forward strand.
TCGCATCGGCGACCTCGCCTATGACCCCACCGACAGCACCCTCTGGGGCGTACGCCACTTTAACGGCTTTTCCACCCTGGTCGCCATCCCCTGGCCCTGGCGGGAATGGAAACAGGTCCGCTCCTTTCCCTACGGCCAGGACATCTTCGACCTTGCTCTTTCTCCCGATGGATCGATCCTCACCGCCTCGCTGGTCGAAATCTCCGGGCGGCAGAAGCTGATCAAGATCGCCACCGCCCAGCCTGACACGTTTGAGGTGCTCTTCGATTTCGAAAACAGCCTGCCGCAGAGTTTCGTCTTTTCACCGGACGGCCGCTACAGCTACGGCTCCTCCTATTATTCCGGGGTCTCCAATATCTATCGCTACGACTGGGCCAGGGCGGACATGGACATCCTCAGCAACGCCGAGACCGGTTTTTTTCAGCCGGTCCCGCTCTCTGACGACTCCCTGCTGGTCATGCGCTACAGCGGCCGCGGTTTCATCCCGGGCAAGATCGCCATTCAGGTTCCGGAGCGGGTGAGCGCCGTCACTTTTCTCGGCGCCGCCCTAGCCAAAGAACATCCGGTCGTGCGCAGCTGGAAGATCGGTTCTCCTGCTCATATTGCGCCCGATTCGCTGCTTCAACCTGCCAAACCATATCAATCTCTCAGCTACTTGCGCCTGGGCTCGGCCTGGCCGGTCGTCCGCGGCTATAAGGAGAGCGCCGCCATCGGTTACCGCGCCAATTTCATGGATCTCATCGGCGCAGCCGGCATGAAGGTCTCGGCCCTCTACAGCCCGGATCGCAGTCTGCCCGCCGACGAGCGGCTCCATCTGGGGATAGATGGATACTGGTGGCAGTGGAACGTCAGCGCCACTCTCAACCATGCCGATTTCTACGACCTTTTCGGTCCGACCAAAATCAGCCGCAAGGGCTATGCCCTGCAGGCGCAGTACCGCAAGAACCTGATTTACGACAAACCCCGCACCCTGGACCTCTCCGCCAGCCTCCAGCATTACGGCGGCATGGATCGTCTGCCGGATTACCAGAACATCGCGGCCTCCTACGACCGCATGTCCGCCGCCAGGATCGCCCTGGATTACCAGTACCTGCGCAAGTCTCTCGGTGCGGTCGACGACGAAAAGGGAATCCGCCTGCGGGCTTTCACAGCAGCCTCTCTCGTCAACGGCCGGCTCTACCCGCGTATCTACAGTCACCTCGATTATGGCATCCCGCTGGCGCTCGATCACTCTTCCCTCTGGCTGCGCACATCAGCCGGTCATTGCTTCGGCAGCTCCGGGAACCCCTTCGCCAATTTTTTCTTCGGCGGTTTTGGCAACAACTGGGTCGACCGTGGAACGGAAAAACGCTATCGGGAATACTTCAGTTTTCCGGGCCTCGAGCTGAATGCCCTGGGGGGCAGGAGTTATGGCAGGGCCATGCTCGAGTGGAATCTGCCGCCCCTGCGCTTCAGCAGCCTTGGCATTACCAGCCTCTACTGCCGTTGGCTGCGGACTGCGGTGTTCGCCTCCGCCATTCTGACCAATCCCGAACGCGCCAAAGGCGGCCAGGAAATGGGCGCGCTGGGGATTCGCCGCAGCCTGGCCAATCTCGGCATCCAGGCCGATTTCCGCCTGGTGAGTCTGTCGCGCTTTGATTCGACCTTTTCTTTGGGGTACGCCGTTGCCCTCGAGGGCGAAAGGAAAAACAAGGAATTCATGATCTCTCTGAAAATTTTATGATCTTCTTGCACGTCATCCTCAGCCTCGCTCCGGTCGTTCTTCTCGCCCTGCTCCTCCAGCTGCTGGACAGCTACAAACTGGTTCGGGGAGAGGCGGCCGCCACCAGTTTGATCAAGGGCGCCGGAGCAGCCCTGGTCTGCATGCTGATAAATATGCTCTTCATCCGCAAGCTGCATATCGAGGTGACCCTTTATGCCCGCTATATCGCCCCCTTCCTCGAGGAGGGGGCAAAAGCCCTGCTCGTCTATGGCCTTATCCGTAAAAAACAGGTCGGTTTTCTCGTCGATGCCGCCATCCACGGCGTGGCGATGGGAGCGGGATTTGCCGTGATCGAAAATATCTACTATCTCTACAGCCTGGCCGAATCCAGTTTGATGATCTGGATTATCCGCGGCTTCGGCACTGCGGTGATGCACGCTTCGTGCACCGCCCTGTTTGCCATTTTGTGCAAGCACCTTCACGACCGCAACGGCCGTCTGGGCATCTCCTGCTGGGGACCCGCCTGGTTTGTTGCAGCGCTCATCCACTCGGCCTTTAACCATTTTATCCTCTCCCCGCTCCTTTCCACTCTGGTAATCCTGGCGATCCTGCCGGTTTTCATCATCTTGGTCTATGAATACAGCGAACGCTCGCTGCGCAAATGGCTGGCCCTCAGCATGGATGAAGAGATGGCCATGTTGGAGATCATCCTCAGCGGCCGCTTCACAGAGAGCAAATTCGGACAGTATCTGCTCTCCCTTCGTGACCATTTCCCACCGGCCGTTGTGGTGGATCTGCTCTGTTATCTGCGCATTTACCTCGAGCTGGCGATGCGTGCCAAGGGGATCCTGCTGCTGCGGCAGCATGGCCTGCCTGCCCAGCCGGATACCGCTCTCAGGGAGAAATTCAATGAATTCAAATATCTCGAAAAGTCCATCGGCCGCACCGGCAAGCTGGCCCTGGTCCCCTTCATGCGCATCAGGGACCGGGAACTGTGGCAGCTCTACATGCTCGAGAAGTAGGCTGCCGGCGGGTGGAACAGGAATCTTAAGACCGGCGATTCCTGCCGAAAAGAATCCCCTCATTTTTTCTTGTAATTAACAGGATGATTGGGTACTTTTTACTAATGTGGCGGCAGGCAGGGTACAGCAGCGACACGGAGGAGCGTGACATGAAGGTGATGGTCGTCGATGACGAACGGGATATCGAGCTGCTTTTCCGGCAGCATTTCCGCAAGGAGATCCGCCAGCAGCAGATCGATTTCAGCTTTGCCCTTTCCGGTGAGGAAGCCCTGCAGCAGCTGCGCGACATGCGCCAGCCCCCGGCGGTTGTCCTCATCCTCTCCGATATCAATATGCCCGGCATGAATGGCCTGCAGCTGCTCAAGGCCGTCAAGCATGATTTCCCCGCCATCAGGGTCGCCATGATCACCGCTTACAGTAACCAGTACTATGAGGATGCCATGGCGTCCGGAGCGGATCACTACTATACCAAACCCATAGATTTTACGCAGCTTAAAAATGAGCTCTTCATGGAGGCGGTCCATGGCTAAAAACCGCTTACTGATCCTGCTGCTGCTCGGCGCAATCGCCCATGCGGCTGAAACCGGCATGCCATTTATGACCGTGTATCCCAGCAAAGAGTTCGGCGGCCACACCCAGTTCTGGTCGATCGAACAGGATAAACGCGGGCTGATGTATATCGGGGATGGCTATGGTATACAGGAATTCGACGGCGCGAACTGGCGGCTGATCATCAATGCCAACCATACCTTTGGCAGATCTCTCTCCAGAGATGAAAACGGCAGGATCTATGCCGGTTCCTCCGCTATGCTGGGATACCTGGCAGCGGACGAACGCGGAGAGATGCAGTACTGCTCGCTCATGGAGTACATCAAGCCCGAAGACCGCCAGTTTAATTATGTCTGGTCGGTCCAGGCCACCCGCGAAGGTATCTATTTTCAGACCAACGAAAGGCTTTTCCGCTTTCATCCCCCCGAATCCGGCGCCGCAGCCGGGGTGTGGACGGTCGATGTCTGGCGCCCGCAAGAATTGTTCGGCTATACCTTCTGGCTGGATCAGACTCTCTACGTCCAGCAGTATGGCGTCGGCCTTATGAAAATGGAGCAGGATTCGCTGGTGCTGCTCCCCGGCGGAGGGCAGTTTGCCGATGACCGGATCAATGTCATGCTGCCCTTCCCGGGCAAGGCTGGACATTACCTGGTAGGCACATTTACCCGCGGATTGTTTCTGTGGGATGGGACCACATTCCAGCCTCTCCCGACCGAGGTGGACAACCTGCTCCGCCAGGGAACGATTTATGCCGGCGTGGTTACGCCGGACAGCTGTTTTGCCCTCGGTACCATGGCCAATGGACTGGTCATCATCGACCGTGATGGCAGGATGAGACTGCATTTTTCCCAGACTAATGGGTTCCTCTCCAATACGGTGAGCTGCCTGTACATGGACCGGCAAAACAACCTCTGGGTGGGCATGGATGGGGGGGTTGCTGTGCTCGAATACAATTCTCCCCTCTCAGAGTTTATCATTCCTGGCGGCAGCGGCCCTTCCGATTTTTGCCGATACCACGGTGTACTCTATATTACCTGCAACGATGGCGTCTATTATCTCGATGAAGTGGATGGCCGGTTCAAGATGATCGACGGCATTGCCGGCAATGCTCAATCTTTCTTTTTTTTCCAGATCAATGGCGAACTCTTTGTCACGGTCAACGAGGGCATCTATCGTATTCAGGGCAAGAAGCCCCATTTGGTCATGCCGTCCCGGGAAATGTCCGTACCGGTTCTGCATATGAGCGCTCTGAGCCTGGCGCCCGATCTGATTATCGCCGGAAAATCCAGCGGGGCCGATCTTTTGCGCTATAACGCCTCCCATCCCCAACGTCTCAGCTGGTTGGGCAGCATACCGGAGGTTTACGAATATATCCGGCAAGCTATGGAAGCCGAACCAGGCGTGGTCTGGCTGGGTACCATGGATGCCGGGTTGATCCGGCTGACTTTCAATAAGGACCGGCTGCTTGACCCTGTTATCGAAAGATTTGGCATGGAACATGGATTGCCGCCGGGCGGGGCGGTATTCTATAACCCGGGCGGCCGGCCGGTGTTTTGCACAAAAAAAGGTGTTTACCAGTTCAACCCGGCTCAAAACAGATTCTCACCCGACCCGTTTTTTAAGGATTTGGGCCTGGGTATAAATCCCGATGAAAGCATCATTGTGGCGGATGCCCAGGGCAACTTCTGGGCCAATCTGGGCAAGGAATCGGCTGTATATAAAAAATTGCCTGATGGCCAATACAAACTGGAAAAGGCGCAGTTGGCGCGATTCGTCGATGAAGTGATCAATATTATCTTTCCGGAGAGCGATGGCGTCATCTGGTTCGGCGCGGCGAACCGCGTCATCCGTTTTTCGCACGGCCTGCAAGAGAGGGATCTGACCGATTTTCCGGCGATCATTCGCCGCGTCGCCCTGGCCGGCGATTCGGTTGTCTATTACGGCGCTGCCCTGCCCGGCCATCGTCTGCAGGACCCGGCGGCACAGCGTTTTCCATTTCGCAACAATGCCCTGCGTTTCGATTTTTCCGCTTCGTCCTATCTTAATCCTCGCGCCAACGCTTTCCGCACCCGGCTCGAGGGCTTCGATGCAGGCTGGTCGTCCTGGAGCCGTGAAACCCGGCGCGACTATACCAATCTCCCCGCCGGAAAATACCGCTTTCGCGTTCAGGCGCGCAACATCTTTCAACAGGAGAGCAAGGAAGATCTCTATGCCTTCACCATCACCCCCCCCTGGTACAGAAGTTGGTGGGCATGGCTGTTCTACCTGCTCTGCGCCGGCGGCTTGATCGCTGGGCTGGTTCGCGTTCGCACCCGGCAGCTGGAGGAGCGCGGCCGGGCGCTGGAAAAGATCGTCCAGGAGCGTACGGCCGAGATACAGGCGCAGAAAAATAACGTCGAAAAGCTCAGCCTGATCGGCCGCGAGATCACCGCGACCCTCTCGATCGGGAATATCATCCACACCATCTATGAAAACGTCAATCAATTGATGGATGCCTCCGTCTTTGGCATCGGCCTCTACAATGCAGACCAGCAGACCCTCGATTTCCCCGGCACGACCGAGAAGAACGAGCTTCTGGCTCCCTATACTCTCTCGCTCTCGGATGAGAACCGCCTGGCGGTCTGGTGCTTCAAGAACCAGAAAGAGGTGATCATCAACGACTATGCCGAGGATTTCAGCGCCTATATCCAGCAACTGCAGGCGCCGGTCGCCGGCGAAAATCCCGAATCCATTCTCTACCTGCCCCTGACCTACAAGGATAAGCGCATCGGCGTCATCACCGCGCAGAGTTTCAATAAAAACGCCTACACCGATTACCATCTCAACATGCTGCGCAACCTGGCCACCTACAGCGCCATTGCCCTCGAAAACGCCGATGCCTACCGCCAGGTGAATGAGCTGCTCGCCGATCTCAAGAACACCCAGGAAAAACTGGTCACACAGTCCAAGTTGGCCGCGCTGGGCGCCCTCACCGCCGGCATCGCCCACGAGATCAAGAATCCCCTCAACTTTGTCAACAATTTTGCCGAGCTCATCACCGATCTGGTCGCCGAGCTGAGGGAGGTCTTGACGGCAGAAATGGGCGAGGCGGCGACAGCGAAAAAAAACGAGGCCATGGAGATCCTGGATACCCTGCAGCAGAATGGTGCCAAGATCATCGAGCATGGCAAGCGGGCGGACAGCATTGTCAAGAGCATGCTGCAGCATTCCCGCGGCAAATCGGATGAACGCCAGCCCACCGATATCAATGCCGTGCTCGCCGAAGATATCAATCTGGCCTACCACGGCATGCGCGCCCAGGACAGCACCTTTAATATCAAGATCGAGACCGATTTTGATCCTGCCGTCGGCAAACTGAATATTGTCCCTCAGGATGTCAGCCGCGTCTTTCTCAACATCATCACCAACGGCTGTTACGAGGCGCATCGCAAAAAACAGGAACAAAACGGCGAGTTCTCGCCAACGCTCTCGGTCAAAACCCGGAACCTCGCGAACCTGGTCGAGGTGCGCATCCGTGACAACGGCAACGGGATTCCGGCAGGTGTTCGGGAAAAACTCTTCACACCCTTTTTCACCACCAAGCCGCCCGGTAAGGGAACAGGTCTCGGACTGTCGATCAGCTACGACGTCATCGTACATCAGCACGGCGGCCAGTTATTCTTTGAATCCGAAGAAGGCCGATTTGCAGAATTTATCATCCACTTGCCCAAATAACGCCTATTCTCAGGAGAAACAGATGCCCGCAAAAATCCTGGTCGTGGATGACGAACCGGATCTGGAACAGCTCATCCTGCAAAAATTCCGCAAACAGATTCGCGAGGGAGCCTTCACCTTTAAATTCGCCGGCAATGGGGTCCAGGCCCTCGAACGGCTGGCGGAGGACGAAGCCATCGATCTGGTTCTGACCGATATCAACATGCCCGAGATGGATGGCCTCACTTTGCTGAATCGCATCAAGGAACAGGAGAACCCGCTTCTCCGCTCCGTCATCGTCTCCGCTTACGGGGATATTGAGAATATCCGCACGGCGATGAATCGCGGCGCCTTTGATTTTATCATCAAACCCATCGACCTCAACGATCTCGAGATCACCATTGACAAATCGCTGAACGACCTGCGGGTGCTCAAGGAGGCGATGCAGTCGCGCGACCAGCTGCTGTTCATCAAGCACGAGCTCGGTATCGCCACTGAGATTCAGACCTCGATCCTGCCCAAGATGTTTCCCCCATTCCCCGATCGCAAGGAGTTCGATATCTATGCGAAGATGATCCCGGCCCGCGAGGTCGGCGGTGATTTGTATGATTTTTTTATGATCGACAAAGCGCGCGTTGGCGTCATCATTGGGGACGTCTCGGGCAAGGGCATCCCTGCGGCGATGTTCATGGCGGTGAGCAAGACCCTGCTCAAGGCCACGGCTCTGAAAGGCATCCCCCCGGATTCCTGCCTTGAGAGTGTCAACAAGGTTCTGGTCGACGAGAGCCTGCCCTCGATGTTCGTCACGGTTTTTTACGGCATCTTTGATACGCGCAATGGTTCGTTCGAGTATTGCAACGGCGGCCATAATCCTCCCTACCTCATCAGTGCGGAGGGGAAGGTCCGTCAGCTTGACAATCGCGGCGGGGTTTTCCTCGGGGCCTTGAAGAATCTCGAATATGAATCCAATGTCGTCATGCTCCAGCCCGGGGAGACCCTGTTTCTGATTACCGACGGCATCACCGAGGCCATGAACCCCGGGGAGGAGATGTTTGGGGAAAAGCGGACAGAAGAATCCCTGCAGTCCCACGCCGGTGAATCCCTGAACAATCTCGTGGAAAACATGATCAAAGAGGTACAAGCCTTTGCGGGTGCGCAGGAGCAGTCCGATGACATGACCTGCCTGACGCTGCGCTACTTTGGCCGGTAAAGGAAGTGTTCGCGAAGCGGCGCGCCAGCTGCATGCACATACCTGGCTTTCTGCTTGAAATTTTCAATGCGATTTGTTATTATCAGGCAGCGACAGGATGAATATTAAGACGGCCTATGCTGAGCCTGCCTTGATTGTACGGCTTTAGAGCTCTTCACAGAGCTGGATCACCACGGCATTTTTCGATCGCCTCCTGGCAGCATTGCTGGACTTTCTGCAGGATCCCGAGAATCCGATATGGCGGAAAAAAAGAGATCCCACATTTCGATAATTTTACTGGGTCTCCTCCCGGCCACCCTCTGTAGTGCGTCCAACAGCAGCCCCGTTTTTGACCGCGTGACCATCAACGATGGCCTCTCCAATAATTCGATCAATGATATCCTGCAGACCCATGATGGTTATATCTGGATCGCCACCAAGGATGGCCTCAACTGTTATGATGGCCAGCATTTCAAGGTCTTCAAGCACGATCCCATCGATACGAATACAGTGCCCGAAAACTATGTCTATTGTCTGCTCGAAAGCAGAGATAGCACCCTGTGGGTTGGCACCTGGGGGGGGGGCCTCTGCCGTTATGATCCGGGCCAAGAAGGATTTCAACGCGCTGACCGGCCGGAACCGCAGGACGATTACATCCAGTGCCTCTTTCAGGACCACCAGGGATTCCTCTGGTATGGGACCCTGGAGGGCGGTCTAAATCGACTGGAAATCAAAACTGGCCGGATTGCCGCCTGGGGGCGGCAACTCGATCGGCCTGCTGGATTCCCCTCCGACAACATCTCTTCAATAACCGAGGATCGCGATCATCGCCTGTGGATTTCGACCCTGGATGCGGGACTCCTCTGCTTCAATCCTGCCGACTCTACCTTTGAAACGTTTAGACATGATCCCCGAAATGAGGGCTCGCTCAGCATCGACGCGGTTTCGCATCTTGCCCTTGACGGCGAACGTTTTCTCTGGATCAGCACGGACCGGGGGGTTAACCGGCTTGACCTGGAGAGTCGAGGCATTGTGAGGAATCCCGGCGTTCCGGAAAAGTATCGCGCACATTTACAGACCCCAATCCGGCAGGTCTTGCGGGACAGCCGCAACCGGCTCTGGATCGGCACCTATGAGTACCGCGGGCTCTTTCTCATCGAGGGGGAGGAACGGGGAGAGCTGCACCACCTGCGCCATGAAGAGGACGACCCCGGGTCGTTGATCTCCGATCGCATCCGCTGGCTCTATGAGGACCGCCGCGGCAATCTCTGGATCGGGACCGAAGACGGCTTGAACAAACTCCCCGCCTATCAGCCCTTCCATTCAATGACCTTCAGGCCAATGCGTCCCAACAGCCTTGGCGGCAAGATCGTCAGCAGCATCTGCCCGGGCCGTGACAGCCTGCTCTGGATCGGCTTTAACGGTGCTGGCTTTGATCGCCTTGACCTGCGCAGCGGCGCCATCTCCCATTTCAAACCCGCAGTGGGCGGAGCCAACGCCCTCAGTGATGAGGACGTGGTCACTCTCTACGAGGATCGCTTCGGCATCCTCTGGATCGGTACCAGCCGCGGTGGACTTAACCGCTACGATCCTGCAACCGGCCGTTTCCGTCATTATCGTCATCAAGCGGGCAATCCCGTCTCCCTGCGTTCGGACTGGATCCAGCAGATCCTTGAAACCCGCAGCGGACTCTTCTTGATCGGCACCAACAATGGTTTGCAGCTCTTCGACCGCAAGCAGGAGAGCTTCCGCAGCTATACCCCGTCAGGGCTGGAGAGGGCGGAATCGCTGCCGGCGGAGGTCTCTGTCAACGCCCTTTACGAAGACCGGGAAGGGGAGCTCTGGATTGGCACCTGGCTGGATGGGCTCTGGCGTTACCAGCCCCGCTCCGGTATGCTCCATCACTATATGCCGGTGCCGGGCGACACCGCCAGCCTCAGCAGCAGCAAGATCACCTGGATTAGTGAGGATTGCCGCGGCCGGATCTGGGTCGCAACCCACAGCGGCGGAATCAATCAGTTTGACAAGCAAAGCGGCCGCTTCACCGCCATCACGACCCGGAGCGGCCTGCCCAATGATGTCGCCTTCGGCATCATCGAGGATGGACGGGGGCAGCTCTGGGTGAGCACCTTAATGGGCCTCGTCCGCTTTGATCCCAGCAGCCGGAGCCTGCGGGTTTATGATGTCCATGACGGCCTCACTTCCGATCAGTTCAACTGGCGGGCCTGTTGTAAAACCGCATCGGGATGGATGTATTTCGGCGGCCTCAATGGCTTGATCCGCTTTCACCCTGATTCGATCCGCGTTGAAAATGTGCCCCCGCCGGTCGTTCTGCGTTCTTTCCGGATCTTCAATCGCGAGCGCCTGCTGCCTCGTCGCAGGAGCCGCGACGCCGCAATTGTGCTGCGGCACGATGAAAATTTCTTCTCTTTTGAATACACCGCCCTCGACATCGCCCCGCCCCACAAACACCGCTACGCCTACAGACTCGAGGGAATCGATCCGGATTGGGTTCAGGCCGGAGCAGGCCAGACCGCCTCCTATACCGATATCGATCCCGGCTCCTACTATTTCTCCGTTAAAGCCTGCAATGCCGACGGCATCTGGAGCGCGCCGGTCACCCTGCCGGTCCGCATCCTCCCCGCCTGGTGGATGACCTGGTGGTTCAAGGCGGCCATCGCCCTCGCCCTTGCTGCCGGATTCTGGCTGCTTTACCGCAGCCGGGTCAACCATCTGCTGGAGATTCATCGCATGCGTTTTGATATCGCCGGCGATCTCCACGATGAGATCGGCAGCAACCTCAGCAGCATCAGCGTCGAAACTCAACTCCTGCTCGCCTCCCCTGATCTTGGAAAGGAGCAGCGTGAACAGCTCAGCGATATCGGTGAAACCACCCGGGAGACCATGGAGGCCATCCGGGATATCGTCTGGTTCATCAACCCCCGCAATGATCTGATGGAGGATATCCAGCTCAAGCTCAGGGCAACGGCCGGACGTCTGCTTGCCGGTCTGGAATGGAGCCTTGAACTCTCCCCGCAGCTTCATTTTGAGGAGCTCGATCTGGAGGTGCGCCGCAATCTCTTCCTGATCTTCAAGGAGGCCCTCACCAATATTGTCCGCCATTCCGGGGCCCGCACCTGCAGGATCAGGCTCTTCGACAGCAGCGCCGGGTACGAATTGGAGATCCAGGATGATGGCTGTGGATTCGAGGCTGAACCCGCTCCCGGAGAGAGTGGACTTCTCAACATGCGCCGCCGCGCCGCGCGGATCAAATCGGAGCTCCAGGTCCTCAGCATCCCTGGACAAGGCACACTGATCAGGCTCATCGTCCCGCACCGCAGGAGATGAACCGCCTCCATTATCCGCTATCGCTGTAATTGCAAAAAATACCACGATCATGCGATTGCATTATGATCCCGGGTGTGCTATTTTCAGCTCAAGATGCATTCTCCGTTCAAGCGCAGGCTGGCATGTCCGGCGGGCGATCGTTTGCCTTTGGATGCCGGCTGGGGGCAATCTGAAATGGACAGGAAAAGGCCATGACGCTACTTGGGTTTGCCAAAACATGCTGCAGGCGGAATTCCTTCCGCCGCGTTCTCCTGCTTCTCATGCTCCTGGCCGCAGGGAGTACGCTCCAGGCCGGCACGACCGGCAAAATCAGCGGCAAGGTGACAGACCGCAAGTCGCGCGAGCCGCTGCTCGGGGTCAATATTATCCTGGAGGGGACGGCGCGAGGGGCGGTGACCGACGCAGATGGCTTTTACCAGATCATCAATATTCCCCCCGGCAGTTACACCCTCTCCGCGCGCTTCATCGGTTACGGCTCCCAGCGCCTCACCAACGTCACTGTCAGCGTCGATCGCACCACCCAGCAGAATCTCGCTCTGGAGCAGCAGATGATCGAGGGCCAGGAGGTGACCATCCAGGCCGAGCGCCCCGCCATCGAGATGGATCGCACCCACAGCGCTGCGGTGGTCACCAACCGGACTGTGGAGATGATGCCGGTAACCACCGTCAATGAAGTGATCGAGCTCCAGTCCGGCGTCGTCAGCGCCGATGGGGAACTCCATTTCCGCGGCGGCCGCAGCCGCGAGGTCTCCTATCTCATCGACGGCGTGCCGGTGACCAATGCCTACGACCAGAGCGGCGGCAACAACGTCGTCGTCGAAAACGCCATGATCCAGGAGCTGGAGGTCATCAGCGGCACTTTCAACGCCGAGTACGGCTCGGCCCAGTCCGGCATCGTTAACATCATCACCAAGGGGCCAGCGCAAAAATTCAGCGGCAGCGCCCAGATCTATGCCGGCGACTGGCTGAGTGGTCGCGATGATATCTTTCTCGGCATCAATCATTTTAACCCCCTCAGCGAAAAGGACGGCCAGTTCAGCCTTTCTGGTCCGCTCTCCTCCAAAATCGGCCTCTTCCTCACCGGACGCCACAACCGCTGGCAGAGCCGCGACTGGTACCAGCGCCGTTTTAATTCCATCGACGGCTGGCGAATCGCCGCCTACCGGCGCTGGTTCCAGGAGCACAACCTCGCCGAGAGCCAGACCTCCATCGCCATTGCCATCCCGGAATCCCTGGCGACCGGCGACCTCAGCGAGGGACCGTTGACCACCGGCAGCAGCACCTCGCTTTCGGCCAAGATCGGCTTTTACCCCACCGCCAAACTGAATTTCACCTACCAGATCTTCGGCTCGCTGCAGCAGAGCGACGGGATTGATGCAGGCGTGACGGCCGTGGCAGGCAGTGGTTCGCGCCGCTATGCCCCTGACGGCGGCGGCACCTCCAAAAGCTGGTCGCATTCCCATTTCATCGCTTTGCACCATTTTCCGGCGAACAACTTTTTCTACAATCTGAACTTTTCATACCAATACAATATCGGTGAGGACTATTATCGCAAGGACAACCGCATCGCCCGCTACCCCGGCGATGAGGGCATCCAGTTGCTCTCCGCAACCGCCCAGGGCTTTTCATTGGGCACTACGGACGGTTTTTACACCGGCCAATCGGACAAGAACTACCGCACCCAGATGCTCTTCAGCGGGGATTTCAACTGGCAGGTGGACAAATACAATTTTCTCAAGGCCGGCTTTATCGCCAGACGACACAATATCAACACCTACTCCTGGGGCTTCAAGGCGACCGATCAATGGGAAAACAACGCCTGGCCGAACCGCGGCCTCATCGACGGCGCCGATTACACCTACGAAGGCTACTGGGAGCAGTTGGTCGAATACTGGAAAAACTGGGAGAGCATCAACCAGTCCGAGCGGTACGTAGCCTATGCCGATTCCGAGTACACCCTCTGGCGTGATTATAACATCAAACCGACGGAGGCGGCCCTCTACCTCCAGGACAAGATCGAGCTCGGAGAAATTATAATCAATGCCGGCCTCCGTTTCGACATCTTTGACCCCAACGAGAAGTATATTATCAATCCCCGCACGGAGGCCCTTAACCTCGGCCGGCCCGAGAACATGAAGAAAGCCGCCCTCAAGTTCCAGACCAGTCCCCGCCTCGGCATCTCCTTTCCAATTTCGGCCAGCGGGGCTTTCCACGCCGCATACGGCCATTTCTTCCAAATGCCCAGCTTCGAGTACATGTACAACAGTCCCCTCTACGCCATGACCAAGCTGCAGCTGGAAGGCAAAAGGCTGGGCAACGCCGACCTCAAGGCGGAAAAGACGGTTGCCTACGAAATCGGCCTGCAGCAGCAGCTGACCCCGGCGATTGTGGCGGACATCACCGCCTACTACAAGGATATCCGCAACCTCCTCGGCATCGAGCAGATCACCACCCTCGACGCCGTCTCCTATACCCGCTTCATCAACCGCGACTATGGCTATACCAAGGGTATCACCCTGGGTATTTCCAAAACCGGCGGGGGGTGGGTGACCGGCGGGATCAACTACACCTACGCCTATGCCAACGGCAGTTCCTCGGATCCGACCGCCATCTATCTGATCCAGACCGCAACGCAGATCGGCGGCGCGCCGGTGCAGTTCGCCGACCGCAAGATCCTCGCCCTCAACTGGGACCAGCGCCACACTCTCAACCTCTACGTCAACCTCTATCGCCCGGAGAACTGGAGCGTCGGCCTGGCCGGTTTTTTCAACAGCGGCATGCCCTACAGCCCGGTCTTTGTCGAAAAGTACGACATCAACGAACGCGAATACCGCAACGCGGAGATGAAACCATCCCGATGGAGTGTGGATCTAAAGGCCAAAAAATATCTGCGGCTGGCGGGTTTGCGCTCGACGTTATTCCTCAAAATCGACAACCTCTTCGATCAACTCAACCATAACTCGGTGCACGCTTCCACCGGGCGAGCCGACCAGGTGGCGCGTCTGCCTGAAAACCAGAAGATCCTGCTCGATACGCTCGAGCAGGAGGGATTGTTCACCATTGCAGAGTATGATGTCTATCCGGGATATTTTTCCGATCCGCGCAGGATCCAGATGGGTCTGGAGATCAATTTTTAGCCGGAGCGGCAGGCATTACCATGTCATAAACGGACGGGAACCATGAAAAGAATCCATCCATCGCTGCTTCTGATCCGCTTCGTCATGCTGCTGGGATTGGGACTCTCTGTGACCGGAGCCGCCTCGGCCGGGGAGATTATCAGGCCATCCGGCAAGCAGCCCGGAGGCCTCTCCTCCTGGACCAACACCCGCGAGGCCCGAACCCTCGACAAAGCCGCAGCCTCCCAGGGCAACTCGCGGTATCTGCGCTGGGCCGTCCATGATGGCAATCTGGTCACCGGCCCGACCATCAACTCCGGCTTGCTCGCCTACCATTATGTCGGCGCCGCCCCCCTGATGGCCTGGCCAAAGGGCGCCCGGGCTGTGCGCTACATTCACGGCGGGGTCTTTTACTGCGCCGCCGAAGTCAAGGATGCCCTCAGCAATACCATCCACATTGTCTCCGACAATTACCGCCGCAGCAGCGCCGAGTCCTCCGCCGACCTCTCCCATTGGTACGCCTTTATGCCCCTCGGACGCTATTTCAACCTCGATCAGCCGGGTTCGCTTGAAACCCCGGAGGTCTACGGCATCAGTGAGGATACCGGCCTCGATGGGGTGCCCTACACCGGCGATTATGGAGAAGACGACGGGATCCTGCAGAAAGATGAGGATTATAACCGCAATGGCGAGCTCGATGTCAGCCTGCAGAATACTGTGGGCTGGTTCGCCATCAGCCACCGCAAGGAGACCTGGCCCCGGGACTGGCCGGTCGGCTCCTTCGTCGATGATAACCGCAGGGAGGGGGAGACCCGTCCCAGTTTGCGCGCCGGGCGCTGGAACGGCGCTTTCGGCCCCTATATCCGCGCTACCCAGGAGTCCTATTATGTGATGGACGACCGCGAAAACGACGAATTCTCCTACTATCCGTTCGACGACAAGCGCCCCTGGCCCGATGGCCGGCGCGGCCTCGGTTTCACCGTCACCGTACGCGACTACCAATGGGTTGCCCGGCTCTCCGAAGATATCATGATCTCCACTTACGACATCGTCAATAACGGCAAGGATCTCGAAAAATGCGTCGTCGGCATGTATATTGACCCGGATATGGGCGGTTCCCTCAGCGGGGATGATGCGGCCTTTGACCGGCAGGAGGATATCACCTACGCCTGGAGCGCCAGCATGCTCTCCGAAGAGGGCTGGCCGATGGGCTACTTTGGCTTTGCCTTTCTTGAGAGCCCCGGACTTCCCTTTGACGGGGTGGACAACGATGAGGACGGCATGACGGACGAGGCCCAAAACAACGATATCGACGATGACGGCGACTGGCGCAGCTTTGAAGACCGCAACAGCAATGGCGTCTGGGATAGCGAGGACCTCAACCGCAACGGACTGCTCGATGAGAATGAGGATGTCAACGGCAACGGCCGCCTCGATTACGAGCCCCTCAACGACGATACCGGCAGCGACGGACTCTCCCCGGAATCCGACGAATATATTGGACCTGATCCCAATGGCACGGAGGGCAACGGCCGCCCCGACGGCGGCGAGCCCAACTTTGAGTTCACCGATAACTCCGAGTCCGATCAGGTGGGTTTGACCTCCTTCTACCTGCGCGACGTCGATGACACCATGGCCGACGATGAAAAATACTGGGTCACCGAGATCGTCCCCAACACCTTTGCGGTCAGGCCCGGCTACCAGCGCGATATCGCCTGGAGCTATGGCAGCGGCTATGTCGCCTTCACCAGCGAGGCCAACTCCCACCACTACGCCATCGCCCTTCTCTTTGGCAATGACGAGGCTGATATCCTGCGCAACAAACGCACCATGCAGGTGATTTATGACAACGATTATAATTTCGCCAAGCCGCCCCGGACTCCCCTGCTCACAGCCATCGGCGGTGACAAAAAAGTATACCTGAGCTGGGACGATGCCGCAGAACACTCGCGCGATCCCATCTATGGGCTCGATTTCGAAGCCTATTATATCTATCGCAGCACGGACGCCTCGTTCGGTGAAATCAAGACCATCACCGACGGTTTTGGCAATCCCCTGCTCTTCAAGCCCGTGGCCATTTATGACCTCAAGGACGGCCTCAAGGGGATTCATCCCATCCGCCTCGGCAGCGAACTGGGTGCAGACAGCGATCTCGGGGTCTCCTACAACATGGGCAGCGACAGTGGCCTGCGCCACAATTACACCGACACTACCGTGACCAACGGCCGCACCTACTACTATGCCGTGGTCTCCATCGACAAAGGATACCATCCTTCATTTTACCCGTCGATCTCCGACCGCGAGGGGCTGCTGCCGATCTCGCCAACGGAGTGCTCGGCGACGATCCAGACTGATCCCCTGGGACGGGCCATCTGGGCGGACCGGAACACAGCCATCGTCATCCCGCGCGAACGCCCGGCCGGATGGCAGCAGCCGAAGATCGGCGGCGAGGGCGTGCGCCATGTGCAGGGCGATGGAACGGGATTGGTTGCGATCCGCATCGTCAATCCTCTGGCGGTGCGGGATAACCACACCTACAGCCTTCAGTTTCGCGATGACGGCGCTTTTTTTGAACTGGACAGCAGTTTCACCGGTCTGACCCGAAGGATCGCTCTTTACAGCGTCAATGGCGGCAACAGCCTCGCCCTCTACTCTGTCGATGACCCCAATACCAGCGAGGCGATGGCGGATTTCATCTATGACGGCTTTCAGGTTCTGCTGACAAACCATGATGTCTCCATTGACACCACCTACTGGGCGTCCGGCACCTCAGCCCTGGCGCTCATCGATATGACCCAGACCCTGAGCGGGATCGCTCTGCCGCGCGATTACGAGATCCGCATTATGGAACTTGGCGCCTACAAACCAGTCAATATCGCCACTACCACCAATTTTCAGGTCTGGGATGTAACCGATCCCGAGGCGCCCTTTCAGGTTGAATACCGCTTCACTGAAAGTAAAAGCTCATCGGTGGCGGATCGCGGGTTGCTCAAGTCCGGCTGCCGGGTCATTCTTGTCAACAACGCCGTCGAGAGGCGGCAGACCTGGAAATGGGATTTCGGCTATCCGGCCGAATCCGACAGCGCCGCCTGGAGTATGCCGGTCAAGGGCGACCTCTTCAAGGTCCTCACCCGCAAGCCCTTTGACCGCTATGACCGTTTCGAATTCACCATGCTCGGCAACACCGTCAGCAACCGCAAGATCGCCGCTGACCTTGAAAAGATCTACACGGTTCCGGATCCCTACATCGCCGCCAGCACTCTCGAGCGCAAGGTGATCAACCAGGAAGAGGGGAGGGGGGACCGCCGCATCGATTTCGTCAATCTGCCCCCGGAATGCCAAATCTCCATCTTTACCTCCTCAGGCCGACTGGTGCGCGAGTTGAAGCACAGCGGCGATGCCACCATGTCGCGGGAGAGCTGGGACCTGCGCACCCGGGATGGCCTGGAGATCACCCATGGTGTCTATTTCTACGTGGTCGAGGCCCCAGGCATCGGAGTCAAGCGCGGCAAACTGGCGGTGATCAAGTAGTGATGTGCTGCGGCGGGCACCTGCAGCTCGCATCCGCCGCCAGCATTTCAGGGATATCTAATCGGACAGGAATGCCTATGAGATATGCAATCAGTATCGGGTTGCTGCTGCTGGCCCTCGCCACCACCGGCAATGCACAGTTCGAAACCGATGTCTCCGGAGTCGGCACCAGCGCCGGCACCTTTCTCGAGATCGGGGTCGGCGCCCGCGCCCAGGCCATGGGCGGTGCCTATGCCGCCCTTTCCAACGATCCGAGCGGGCTCTATTACAACCCCGCCGGCATCGTCTGGGTCAAAAATGCCCAGCTCGAGGTGATGCACAACGAATGGCTGGTCGGCACGCGCTACGATTTTGTCGGCCTGCTGCTGCCGCTGCCCTTTCTCAACTCCACACTCGGTACGAACCTGATCATGCTCGATTATGGCGAACAGCCGGTGCGTACGGTCGAACGCCCCGAGGGGACCGGGGAACTCTGGGATGCGCGCGATTATACCGTTGGCCTCACCTGGGCCCTCGCCCTGACTGACCGTTTTTCCTTTGGCTTGACGGGCAAATATGTCAGCCAGAAGATCTGGCATGAGACCGGCAGCGCCATGGCCATCGATCTCGGCATCCACTATAATACCATGCTCAAGGGACTGAAGCTGGGGCTGGCGATGTGCAATTTCGGCAACGAGATCGGCCTGCGTGGCCGGGATCTCGATACCTCGGTGGACCCGGACGAGAAAAATGAGAACATCGACCGCGTCCCGGCTGAATACAAGACCGGCACCTATCCCCTGCCCCTGCTCTTCCGCTTCGGCATCGCCTACGAGCGGGAACTGGGCCGGTTCGGCACCGCCCTGGTTACCGTGGATGTGAATCATCCCAGCAATTCCACCGAGAGCGTCAACCTCGGCGCCGAATATGGCGTCGCCGGCCTCTTTTACCTCCGCGGCGGTTATGCCAATCTGTTCGAAAAGGATAGAAGCAACGGCCTGACCCTTG
The DNA here is from genome assembly GCA_029554865.1 of bacterium. Taxonomy (GTDB): domain Bacteria; phylum Zhuqueibacterota; class Zhuqueibacteria; order Residuimicrobiales; family Residuimicrobiaceae; genus JAKPUX01. The sequence continues at coordinate 44,706 of JAKPUX010000331.1, forward strand.
GCGGCGGACTGGATTATTATCGCCGCGGCAGCATGGGCTTCCGCATCGATTACGCCTGGTCGGATTGGGGCATCCTGGAGGAGAGCCACCGCTTCTCCGTCGGCATACTCTTCCCCTGACCCGCCGGCGGAGTAGCAAAGATGGTATTGCCGCCCTGAATGGATCCATGACAAAAGGAGCAACCCCTATGAAGAAGACCCTTTGCATCCTGATTCTGCTCACCGCCGGAATGGCCCTGGCGCAGATCAATCTGCCGGCCGAAGGACTCGTCGGCCATTGGACCTTTGACAATCCCGCAAATCTGGCCCAGGCCACGGCAGGCAACGACCTGGTCCCCGACAAGCTGACCGGCACCCTCAATTTCAAGGCGGTGCCGGGTCCGGCCACCGGCAATGGCGCCGTCAATGTCGGCATCGGCAGTTTTTACAGGTGCTACCACGACATCGAGGCCAATGGCCATGATCCAGCACTGCCCGACTCCCTGCCCACGCGCGTCAACCGCTTCGCCGTCGTCGTTGACGTTCGCCTCCCTGCAAAAGAGGTCTGGTATACCCTTTTCGCCACCGACAACAACGGGGACCTGGCCGAGAGCGACGGGGACTTTTTTATCCGCACCGACGGTGCTCTCGGCCTCCAGGCCACCGGCTACTCCTTCTACAAGATCCAGGACACCGAACACTTTTTCCGCCTGGTCATCAATGCCGACCTCGGCAATTATTATAATTATTATCTTGATGGGCAGCTGCTGCGTGAGGGCGGCACGCGCCGCCTTGACGACCGCTTTTCCCTTGACAGCCCCGATGGCTCCAATCAGGTGCTTTTCTTCGGTGACAATGACGGCGAGGATTCTCCCATCGACATCGCCGAGCTCGCCCTCTACAACCGTCCCCTGACGCCGGCCGAGATCGCCGCGATGGGCGGCTATGGCCATTTCATCGAATCGGAGACGCCGGTCTCCATCTGGAACTTTGACAAACCCGACAGCCTCTTCTGGGCCAGGGTGGGGGAGCCGCTCGAGCTGATGGGCGGGGTCAAGGCCGCTCCGGGCCCGAACAGCAGTGACGGCGCGGCCGCGGTCGGTGGCGGGGCCTGGCTGAAGGCCCTTGTCAACATCCCCCCCAACGGCCGGGACAACCCGCAGAACGTCAACCGCTATACCCTCGCCATGGACATCCGCCAGCCGCAGCGCGGCAAATTCAGCGCCCTGCTGCAGACCAATCCGGACAACAACGATGACGCCGACCTCTTTGTCAACCCCGACGGGCGCATCGGCTCCTCCGCCATCGGCTGGAGCGATTCAACCCTGTACGTCGGGGAGTGGTCGCGCGTGGTCATGACCTGTAACGCCGGGGATACAACATCCAGCCTCATCCTCTATGTCGATGCCAAATCCTGCCTCAAGGTCGCGGAGCTGGCCACTGACGGGGATCTTTCGCTTGCGGCCCGGACCGGCCTCAACCGCATGCTCTTTTTTGCGGATGAAAACAACGAGGACGCCCCGCTAGAGGTGGCCAATATTACCCTTTATAACCGGCCGCTCAGCGAAAAGGAGGTGATCGCCCTCGGAAAATATGAACACCTGCGCAGCAAAGAGGTCACCCCGGCCCTGCACACTGTCAAATTCCGCATCGCCGACGAGATCCAGTATGCCGCGATTCCCCATCATCCCGATTTTGATTTCGGCGCCGGCACCAGCTTCACGATCGAATGCTGGATGCGCGCAGATCTTCCCTATGAGGGCGATCCGGCCTTGATCTCCAACAAGGACTGGGACAGCGGCGCCAATCCGGGTTGGGTGCTCTCCGCGCGCGGTGATGACTGGAAGTTCAACATTGCTGACAAAACGGGCCTGCGCTTCGACGCCGCCATCACCACTCCCGATGTTAATGACGGTTTCTGGCACCACCTGGCGGTCATTGTCGACCGCAGCAAACAGGAGTATGTGCTCATCACCGACAACAGCGTCACCGTCGCCCAGAGCATGGTCTCCGGGGAGGGCGTCGCCCTGGGCGATATTGACACCGGCCTGCCGATAGGCATCATGCAGGACGGCACCGGCAACTATGCCTGGGGCTACAAAATGCCTGGAGCGGTCGATGAGGTGCGCATCTGGAATTCCGCCCTGAGCCCGGAGACGGTGAAAAAATGGGCCCACCGCCTGGTCACCGCCGAACATCCCGATTACGCCAGCCTGATCACCTACCTGAAGTTCGACGATGCCTCGGGTCGGGTGGTGACTGACGCCAGCGGCCGCGGCCATCATGCCGAACTCAAGGGCCAGATCGAATGGCAGGTCTCCTACGCCCCCCTGGCCGATGCCGTCGCCGACGGTCTCAAGGATCTGTCCGGGATCTGGGGTGGCCAGAAAGCCGGCGCCTCGGGAGGGATGACCCTGACCGCCGATTTCAAATTCAATCTGGCCAAGCTTCCTGCTGCGGCGGCATCCGGACCGGTCCAGGAAGCAGATATCGAATCTTACCTCAATGAACAATACGCCCTCAGCGGCCACAACAGCCTCTCCGGCGTGGTCAAGACCGAACTTCCGGCGATCGTCCTGGCACGTTACGGCCGCGTCTGGTATCTGGACGCCTCGGCTTCTTATACCCAGAAGACCAAAGTCCTCTTCACCTTCAATGAAACCCCGGGCGCGGCTGCAGGCTATGTTCTGCTCAACCGCGCCGGCGCATCGGGCAATTTTGCAGCGCTGGGTACTGCAGCTGCCGTCGATGGCAATAATGTCATCTTTGCCAACCTGACGCTGAAGGATGGCAGCTATTACACCCTGGGCACGAAAGACGAGACCGCTTCGCCGCTGGGCACCCTCAGCGGCATCACCGGGGAAGGCGGATCAAATTTCACCTATGAATTGAAGAATGCCTGGCCCAATCCTTTCAATCCGAGAACGACCATTGCCTACTCCCTGGCCAAAAGCTCGCAGGTGCGGCTGACAGTGTACAATCAGCTCGGCCAGGCGGTCGCCAACCTGGTAGATGGCAAGCAGGAATCAGCCGGCCGCTATCAGGTCGTCTGGGATGCCCGCAGCATGCCCAGCGGACTCTATTTCTTCCGCCTCGAGGCCGGGGCTTTCACCAAGACCGGGAAAATGGTGCTCGTCAAGTGAGCCGCCATGGCGACAAACCCTTCTCCCGCTGCTGTACTGCAGCGGGAGAAGATCAGTATTACAGAGCAGCCCATATGGCGCTCCTTTTCATCGCGATCTTTTTCCTCGCCGCCGGCTGCGGCAGGAAAAAGCAGCCCCGGGATCCAGCCGTCGCTCGAGTCGGAGACCGGGTCATCACGGTATCCGAATTCCGCAGCAATTATGAATTTGGCATGCCCTTCCTGAAAAAAGGCCCCGATCCAAAGTCCGCCTATTTGGACTATATGATCCGGGAGAAGCTCCTTGCCCTGGAGGGATATCGGCTCGGCTTTGACCGCCACCCTCGTGTCCGTGAAAATGAAGCAGCCTTGATGCCCGAGCTCCTCATCGAGGAGCTTTTCGACCACGAGATCCGGCGTAAAATCACGGTCACGACCGAAGAGATCCATGAAGGAATTACCAAAGCGAAGGTGAGCTGGAAATTCCGTTACTGGTTCGAGCCCAACCGGGCCGATGCCCTGGCTGTCCGGACGGCGATGGAGGAGGCCGGCTACGCCCGCGTGGTCGCGGAGCTGCTCGAAAGCAATCCCGAGATCAGGCTGGAGCCCGCAGATTTTGAAAGCGGCTACCTCACCTGGCTGGAGATTGATCCGGCGATCCTCGCGGCGATCAAGGATTTACCCGTCGGGGAGATCTCGGAGCCGCTCTTCATCAACGGTGCCTGGGTTCTTTTCCAGATTACTGATATCCGGCGGGAAGCGTTCACCGAGAATGCCTTCCGCGAAGGGGCCGAGAGCATGCGGCAGGTCCTGTTCTACCGCAAGGCACAGACGGCAGTGCGGCGTTATGTCGACAGTCTGATGACCCCGCTGGATGTGCGCACCAAGGCGGAATCCTTTCGTTTACTTGCCGATGCGCTGGCGGAATGGACGGCCCTTGAACCGGCGGAAAGGGGGGAGGTGCTGGCCGTCGCCGCCAAAGCCGGGCCGGAACAGCCCCACCTCCGAAAACTGAACAACCATCTTGACGCTCCTTTGACGGAATTCGCCGGCGGCCGCTGGACCATCAGCGATTTTCTGCAGCGATTCGATCCCGCATCTATCAAGGCGCCGGCAGGCGATCTCCACGCCTTTCGCAAGTCCATCAACCAGCGTTTGGCTCTCACCCTCCGGGACCACTATTTGGCCGGAGAAGCGCGCAAGCTCAAGCTGCATAAAAGCCCTCGACTCCAGCACAGCTTGCAGCAGTGGCGAGACAAATGGGTCTATGATGAGGCGCGCAGCCATTTTCTCAGGAGCGTAATGGTGGACAGCGCCGCCACCCGGACCTTTTTCCAGCAAAACCTCGCTCGCTACCGGCTGCACAAGCGTAAAGAACCCCTCTTCACCGAATTTAGTGAGGAGGCGAAGCGGGATGCGTGGCTGCAAAAGGCCAGGGAAATGCTGAACGGGGAGGCTGCGGCGCTGCAGCGGCGCTATCCCGTCACCATCCATCGCGCCATCCTGGATACTATTCACGTCACGGCTGCTGCAGACAATAAATGGATGAGCGTGCAGCTCTTCAAGTCGGGCAGCCAACGCATGGCTGCTCCGATCGCGGATCCGGCATGGGGCCTGTAGCTGATCGAGCCGGCCGGGAGCGATGAATTACGAGTGCGCACTTGCTCAGGAATGGGCCAAGATATGAAATCAGATAGAGGCAGCACCCCCGCGGGTCCGATCGACCTGTGGCTGATCGAGGACAATCCGCGCTACCGCAAGACCATCGCCGGTCTGATGGAGCACACCGGAGGGATCCACTGCTCGCAAGCCATGGCGACCTGCGAGGAGGCAATCCGGTTGGCCGAAAGCGAATCTCCTCCCCAGGTCATTCTGCTCGATATCGGCCTGCCCGGCATGAACGGCATTCAGGGCATTGAGGTCTTCAAGTCCCTGCTCCCGACGACACATATCATAATCCTCACCATCTACGATGACAATAACAAAGTGCTGGAAGCGATCTGCGCCGGGGCTTCGGGTTATCTGCTCAAGGATTCCCCTCCCGAAAAAATCATCGAATCGATCCAGGAGGTTATGGCTGGCGGTGCCCCCATGAACATGCAGATCGCTGCCAAGGTGCTCGAGATGTTCAGAGAGCACTATCCCAAAAAATCCGATTACGGCCTGACCGAGCGCGAGAAGGAAATTCTGCAGCACCTGGTCTCCGGCCTCACCAAACAGCAGATCGCCGGCAAGCTCTTTCTCAGCTTTCATACTGTGAACACCCATATCAAGAATATCTACACCAAACTGCACGTCAATACGCGCTCGGGAGCCGTCTCCAAGGTTTACAAAGAGAAACTGCTTTGAGCAGCCTGCAGCTCCTGGACCAGGCTGGATGGCAGTTCCGCACCAGTCAGGGCACAAAATACCACGATCATGCGATTGTTTTATTGCGCCTGTACCCGTAGTTTTAACTTCAGGCGAAGCGGCATGATCGCGACAATTCCCCCAAAGCTTGCTGCATTTGAAATTCGTGAAGGAGGTAGCCCCATGAAAAATAGTTACCTGTATCGGTTGACGCTCCTTTTCGCGCTTTTTTCGGCGCTGGCGGTATTCGCTCAGGCTCCGGATCCTGCGGGGTGGTGGAAATTTGACGATCCGGCGGACCTCCTCAAGCCGGAGGCTGGCTTCGGCCTTCCCCTTGAGCTGGTGGGCACGCACCAGAGCGTCGATGGCCCGGCGGCCGGCAACGGCGCGGTCAAAATCGGGATCGGCAGTCACTACAAAATGATGCATGGCATCGCCCCCAACGGTGGTGGCAGTTTTGTCAACGAGTTCACCCTGATGTTCGATTTTCGTGTCGAGCAGCTGAACAAGTGGTATACCCTTTTCCAGACCGCGATGGAGAACAACAACGATGGCGACTGCTTCATCGACAAGGAGGGCAACATTGGCACCGGCTCGACCGGATACACCGACTATGCGGTCATCCCCAATGAATGGTATCGCCTGGTTATCTCGGTGAAAAATGGCACGCACTATCGCTACTATCTCGATGGTCTGCTGGCATTCGACGCCGACATCCAGGATATCGATGGCCGCTACGGCCTCGAGCCGCTGCTACTGCTCATGGCCGATGACGACGGCGATGACGGCTCCATCGAAATTGCCGAGGTCGGTATCTGGAGCACAGCCCTGACCTCCTGGCAGGTGCAGTCGCTCGGTGGCTACGACCACCAGCAGCCGCTCGATCCCATGCAGCCGGCGGGAAGATGGAAATTTGATAACGTCGACAATCTGGCTGAGGGATATTTCGGCAAGGATCTGGTGCTCACCGGCAGCGAACTGGCGGTCGAAGGCCCCTCCACGCAGAACAAGGCTGTGCGCATCGGACCGGGCAGCTATTATATCATGGAGCCCGGCATCGCACCCAACGGCGGCGGCTCCTACATCAATGAGTTCAGCATGCAGTTCGATTTCAAGGTCCCCGAAATCGGCAAATGGCACGCTTTTCTGCAGACCAACACCAGCAACGGCAATGATGGGGATCTTTTCGTCAATGCCGACGGCCAGATCGGCGTCGCCTCCACCGGTTACAGCGACCTCAAGATCAATGCCGGGGAGTGGTACCGCCTGATCATCTCGGTCCGGAATGGCGAGTTCTTCCACTACTTTCTGGACGGCAAACTCCTTTTTGAGGGTCTCAAGCAGGATCTGGATGGCCGTTTCGGTTTGGAGGACAAGGTGCTGCTCTTCGCGGACAACGATGGCGAGGATGGCGAGATCGACATCGCTGATGTCGCCTTTTGGGGGAGGGCGCTGGCCGACACCGAAGTGGTCAAACTCGGCGGCTATGCCCATGAGAGCAAAAAGGTTGCAGGCAGCTGGAAATTCGACGATGCCGGCGACATCCTCAAGGCCGAAGCCGGCTTGGGCCTGCCCCTGGAGCTGGTCGGCAGCCATGAAGTCATCGAAGGACCCGCGCCCGGCAATGGCGCGATCCGGATCGACAAGGGCAGCCACTACAAGCTGACCCATGGCATCGCTCCCAACGTCGGCGGACTCCTCGTCAATGAATACACGATCCATGCGGATATCAGGATCCCTGTTCTCTCCGGCTGGCACACCCTCTATCAGACCACGCCGGCGAACAACAATGACGGGGACTGTTTCATTAAATCCTCCGGTGTAATCGGCACCGGTGACACCGGCTATTCCACCGATGCCATCCTCGCCAACGAATGGTACCGGGTGGTCATCTCGGTCAAAAACGGCACCCACTACCAGTACTATTGGGATGGCCAGCTGGTTTACGAGGCGACGGTCCAGGGGATTGACAGCCGTTTTGCTCTTGAACCGGTGCTGCTCATGTTCGGAGACGATGACGGCGACGACGGCAGTATCGACTGCGCAGAGATCACGGTTTGGAATTACGCTCTCAATGCGGATGAAGTCGCTGCTCTGGGTGGATTCGGCCATGTGGTCGGTGTTGAGGGAAACGAGGCGGGCGCCATCGTGACCCGCTACGAGATGGACCAGAACTATCCCAATCCTTTCAACCCGGAAACCTCGATCTCTTATGCCCTGGTCAAGTCCGGACACGTCCGTCTCGAGGTCTTTAACATGCTCGGGCAAAAGATGGCCACCTTGATTGATCACCAGCAGGAGAGCGGCCGGCACAGCCTCCGTCTTTCCGGCGCGGGCTGGCCAAGCGGCGTTTACTTTTACAAGTTATCGGCGAACGGATTCACCCAGACCAAAAAAATGTTCCTTTGCAAGTGACTCAAACGGTGCAGGCTCCATTCCTATGAAGAAAACCATTCTCCTGCTTTTACTCATCGCAGCCGCGACCTCCGGCCAGATCCCGCATCCGATAGGCTGGTGGAAATTTGATGATCCGGCCTCCCTCACCCGGGCGGAGGCCGGTTTCGGCCGTAACCTCGAGGCTGTCGGGAGTGCCGTTACTGCAGTCTCCGGCCCTGACAGCGGGAATGGAGCCGTGCGCATCGGTACGGGCAGCTATTTCAAACTGGACCACGACATCCCCGGCAACGGGGACGGAATCTATCTCAACGAATACACCCTTGCCTTTGATTTCAAGGTACCCGCCCTCGGCGTCTGGTACTGCTTTTTTCAGACCAACACAGCCAACAGTAATGACGGGGAATGTTTCATTAATCCCTATGGCAATGTCGGCGTCGGCGCTACCGGTTACTCCGGCGCCAGTATCAAGCCCGGCGAGTGGTACCGGCTGATCCTCTCTGTGAAAAACGGCTCCTTTTTTCAGTTCTATCTGGACGGTGTGCCGTTCTTCAGTGGAGCCACGCAAATCCGGGATGGGCGTTTTTCCATCGAGAATCCACTGCTCCTTTTCGCCGACGAGAACGGCGAGGATGGAGCCATCGACTGCGCCGAGGTGGCCATCTGGGATCGCCCCCTCACGGCCGTCGAGGTCAAGCTGCTGGGCGGATTTGGCCATACCTTCCACTATGATTTAATGACGCGCGTCCCCTATCTGCAGGCGCCCACCCCCACCTCTATCCAGGTCTGCTGGCACGACAGCTCAGCCGTTCCTTCACGGGTGGAGTACGGACTCTCCCCTGCACTGGGAGAGAGCGCTGCCGCCAGCCAGGAGCAGCTGAGCGGGCCCTACCGCTGGCATGCCGCCAAACTCGCGGGACTGCAGCCGGACACCGAGTACTTTTACCGGGTGGTCAGCGGGGATGGCGCCTCCCCGCTGTGTACTTTCCGGACACTGCCCGAACCGGCCAAGGCCGGCAAGCTGCGCATGCTGCTGCTCAGCGATACCCACTCCGGCGATTCCACCATGGTCAACCGGGTCGTGCGTGCAGCCAGGGCTAAAATCGGAGCGCTTTACGGTGAGGATCTGCATAATCAGCTCAATCTGGTCTTCCATTCCGGGGATCTGGTCGTCAGCGGCGGAGTGATCAACCAGTATACCGATCAGTATTTCCGCCCCATGGCGCAGCTTTCGTCCTCGGTCCCTTTTATGACCGTCACCGGCAACCATGAAGGGGAGAGCCCCTATTATTATCAGTACATGAAATACGACGATCACTCCCTGCTCGCCCCGCCGAGCGCCTATGCAGAGCGGATGTGGGAGCTGAAAGCCGGCAACACCCTCTTCATCGGCCTTAACACCAATATCGTATCGGCGGCGGGGGCGCTCCAAAAAGCCCTCCTCGACGGCCGCCTGCAAAAGGCCGAGCAGGATCCCGCCATCGATTTCGTCTTCATATTTTTCCATCACCTGCCCTGGTCTGAACTGTGGGTGGAGGGAGTGACCAATGATGCGGGCAGCAATTTTATACGCAGGGAGCTGTTTCCGGTCATCAGGAAATATACCAAGGTGCAGCAGCTTACCTACGGTCATACCCATGCCTTCGAGCGCGGGACGGTCGAATCCCCGATGCCTGACGGCGATTTCCGCATCGTCTGCGCCGGCGGCGGGGGTGGCGCCACCGATAACTGGGGCGAATTCCAGAACATTGACCATCCCTTCATCCATGTCGCCTATGATCACTATTTTTTCCAGATCCTCGAGATCGATGTACCCAACCATTCGTTCGAGATCTCGATGTACAGTCTTGGCAATCAGTTTAAAAGTCGGGAGGCCCAGCTCATGGACCGCTGGTACCGCAAGGTTAGCCAGCATGGACCCGATACGCCGGTAATTGAGACTCCTATTATGCAGGAATCGGCGCTTGTGCTGAAGAGCTCACCCTTTTCAGGGCCCGATTCCCTCATGAGCGTGCAAATCCAGATTGCCGAAGGGGCGGAGTTCTCCAGCCCGAAAATCGATACCCTGGTGCACTGGCGCAACATCTACGGTGTCGACGCCAACTATGAACCTGTCGACAAGAACGCAGGGATCGATCTGACACGGACCGCTTTCAGCCGGGCGCGTTTCCAGACCGGCAAATCCTACGCCTGCCGTGTGCGCTATCGCGATCACAATCTGAAGTGGAGCGGCTGGTCCAATGCCACTTCTTTCAACGTCGAAGCTTCAGTCGGACTTGGGGATGAGAGTCCTGGGCGCTATGAACTGGCGCAGAACTACCCCAATCCCTTCAACGGCAGCACCATCATCGCCTATCAGATCCCCAATCCCGCTCACGTTTCTCTCAAACTCTACAACCTTCTCGGGCAGGATGTCCGCACTCTGGTTGACACCCAAATGGCCGCCGGCATGCACCGCGTCGAGCTGGATAGCCGTGGCCTTCCGAGCGGCCTCTATATCTACGAACTGGCCTGTGATGCCTTCCTGGTCCGGAAACGGCTCAATCTGGCCAAATAGCCGGCCCGGCTTTCCATCCTTCTGCCTCCTTAATTTGGTTTGTGATCGGATCCGGATGTAAAAAGAGCCCTGAAATTTCAGGGCTCCTTTATATCGTTTCTACTTTTTATGGCTTGCTTTGCGTATCCTCATTGGTTATTTTATGGATAGAAAGAGAACGAATCAACTCCCGACCAGATGAGGCCCTGTGTAGCCCGAGTCTGGTATGCGCCGTTGCATTCCAACCCGATCTTCTGGAAGGCGGACATGACAACAGATTCCGGAGCAAAACCGCATTTCGTCAAGAGATGGCTGAACAGGCTGATCAGCGCCTTCCGGCTCTCTTCGGAGGACAAGGAACTCACCCGCACGGTCATCGATCTGGAAAACATCCGCCGCGTCTTCTATCTCTCGCTCCTCGCCATCCCCACCAGCGCCTGCTATTTCATCTTTTTTCTGATCAAGTCGGCCGGCGAGACCGGCGTGACCTATCAATGGCGGCACGCAATCTGGATCTGCCATGCCATCCTGCTGGTCAGCTTTATCGTCATCAACCTCGTCATCTACTTCTTCGCCTACAAGCCCGGCAAGAACAGCCCGCTGGCGCTGGCTTGCATCCACATCACCGCAGTGATCCTTCTGCTGGAGGGCGCAGCCCTGGCTGCGGCCGATCAGCTGGTCACCGACAACATCACCGCCTACCTGATCACCTGCCTCATCACCGGCCTCGTTCTGCTGACGCCGCCGAGGTTCGCCCTGCTCTATTATCTGATCTCCTTCACCGTGTTTTATTTCGCCATCTCCCTGACCCAGAAAAATCCCGCAATCCTGATCTCCAACCAGATCAACGGCCTGACCGCGGCCGCCCTCGGCTTCTGTCTTTCCATCATTCTGTGGCGCGGCTACCTCATCCGGGTCAGACAAAGCCGGGTGATCGAAAAACAGAACAGTGAGCTGAAAACGGCGCTCGATCAGGTCCATTCCCAAAAGGAGGATGTGGAGCAGCTCAGCCGGATCGGCCGGGATATCACCTCGTCGCTGTCGATCGAGAATATCATCCATACCATCTACGAGAATGTCAACACCCTGATGGATGCCTCTGTTTTCACCATCGGGCTGCACAATCCCGGCAAGGGCGTACTCGAATTCCCCGCCACCATCGAGGACAATCGCTCCCTGCCGCCCTTTTCTGTGGCCCTTTCGGATGAAACACATCTTGCGGTGCGCTGTTTCAACCATCACCGGGAGGTCGTTATTAACGACTGCAGCGCTGAATGCGGTGAATATGGCGGAGCTCTGACCTCCTCACTGACGGGGGAACCGCCCCTTTCATTTCTCTATCTGCCCCTGTGGAAGAAGGACAAGGTCATCGGTGTGATCTCGGCGCAGAGCCGCGTCAGAAATGTCTATGATGATTATCATGTCAATATGCTGCGTAACCTGGCGGCCTTCAGTGCGATCGCCCTCGACAACGCCGAAGCCTACCACCGGCTCTCGGCCCTGCTCGAGGAGCTGAGGAGCACGCAGGAAAAACTGGTCACCCAGTCCAAGCTCGCCGCCCTCGGCGCCCTTACCGCCGGCATCGCCCACGAAATCAAGAATCCCCTCAATTTCGTCAACAACTTCGCCCAGCTCTCCCGCAATCTGGTCGGGGAGCTTAGGGAAGAGTTGGGCCGCGAGCGGCTGGACCAGCCGGCCATCGCGGAAATCCTGGCTACACTGGAGCAGAATTCCGTCAGGATCGAGGAGCATGGCAAGCGGGCGGACAGCATCGTTAAAAGCATGCTGCAGCACTCCCGCGGCCGGTCGGATGAGCGCCAGCTCACCGATATCAACGCCCTGTTGTCCGAGGATGTCAATCTGGCCTATCATGGCATGCGCGCCCAGGATGCCGGTTTCAACGTCACTATCGAGACCGATCTGGATCCAGCGGTGGGCAAACTCAACGTCATACCTCAGGATGTCAGCCGAGTTTTTCTCAATATTATCACCAACAGCTTTTATGAGGTGCATCGCAAGAAACTGGAGCAAAACGGGGAGTTCAAGCCCACCCTCACTGTGAAAACACGCAGTCTCGGCGGCCAGATCGAGATTCGCATCCGCGACAACGGCGACGGCATACCACCGGCGGTCAGGGAAAAGCTCTTCACCCCCTTTTTCACCACCAAACCCCCCGGAAAGGGCACCGGCCTCGGGCTTTCCATCAGCTATGATCTGATCGTGCACCAGCACAACGGACAGCTGCTCTTCGAAAGCGAGGAGGGCCGGTTTGCAGAATTCACCATCCGCCTGCCCAGGTAATATACATACGCCGGAGTGAGCGGGATGATGCCATTCTGACTGCAGGGACTAACCGGTTTGCAGCCTGTTCATCCACCCGTATCTGGTCCATTTTACTGCCAATCCCGTTTATATTGCTATCAGTGGAGAAAACCCCGATGAAAAATCTGTTCCTCTTTACGCTTCTCCTGCTATGCTGCACTCCCGCTGGTCATTTCAAGCCGCGTCAGATCCTCGTCATCACCGGCGGCCATGATTTCGAACGCGAACCCTTTTTCAGAATGTTCGATGAATTCGGCGACATCACCTGGAAGGAAAAAATGCACCCGCTCTCACAGGGGGCTTTTTCAGACGGCGAGCAGCCTTTTGACGCTGTACTTTTTTACGATATGCCCGACTCGGTTACTGCCGCGGTGCAGGAGGAATATACCCGGCTGCTGCAGCGGGGGACGGGCGTGGTTTTCCTCCATCACGCGCTGTGTGCCAATCCAGGCTGGCCGGAGTATGAAAGAATGGTGGGGGGGAAATATCTGCCGGCGGCGGAGGAGCGCGCGGGCCGGAGGATGCCGGCCTCCACCTATCGCGAGGATGTCGAGGTCAGGGTCGAGATCGCCGATCCCGGTCATCCGGTGACCCGGGGGCTCAGCGATTTTGTCCTCCATGACGAGGTCTACGGCGGATTCATCACCCGGCCCGATATTTATCCGCTGCTGCGCACCGGTCACCCGGAGAGCAGTCCGGTTATCGGCTGGGCGCACACCTATGACCACTCCCGCATCGTCTATCTGCAGCCTGGTCACGATCACCGGGCCTTTGACGATCCCCGCTTCCGCAGGCTGGTGCGCAACGCAATCGAGTGGGTCAGCGAATAGTCCGGGTTCAGCGCAGCAGCAGCACCTTCCGCGAGGCGGAGAAGCCCGGGGCGGTCATTCTGATGATATAGACCCCGGCGGGCGCCTGCCTGCCCGCTTCGTCATTTCCCGCCCAGATCAGCCGGTGTTTTCCCGCCTGAAGAATCCCCTGATGCAGGGTAGCAACCGCTTCGCCGAGCAGTTCGCGGCTGGCCGGTTGGAAGGTCAGGCTGTTGAACTTCTTCAGGGTCATCTCGGCTATCAGGGTTGCGGCACCGCTGGCCGGCTCGAGGTTATCTGAGCAGCCGGTCTATTCAACAGCGACTTTCACTACCGCCTTGTGGATCTCGCCGGTTCCGGCCATGGGGGCATGGGCGTCCTGGGGGAAGAAGATGGCAAACGAACCCGCCGCAAACTTGATCCAGCTCTCCGGGGGATCCGCGAAAAAGAGGATATCCATGCCGTCATCATAGGGCGTGCGGAGGTGCTCGCAGGTGATGATGGGTTTATATCCCATCTCATCGCAGCCGGCGATCACATACTGGATGTCGATATAGCTGCGATGGGCTTCAAGAAGCGCCTCTGTTTTGACCTTGCCCGGGGCTTTGGAGAGGATGGCAAAGAGCCGGCCGCCGTCGATGGGATGTTTTTCCAGCGCCAGTTCTGTCAGATCCGGTCTGCGCAGAAACGCGAACGCCCGGGCAAAGGCCGGGTGCAGTTTTACATACGCTTCGGCATTTTCAAGACGATCGATGATCATGGGATCTCCTTTATTTTCAGTGGAATCCGGTGAAGCGAGGGGGATAGAACGGCTTCCGGTGAGCGCCTCCGGACAGAGAGGTAGTGCATGCGACCGATCGTGCTATGGGTGGTTCTTTGATCTTCTCGTCCCCATAATGTTTTCCTGGCAGGGGATGTTCTCCACGATCCATAATGGGATAATGATCGAAGTGGCTGCGTTAGCTGTGCACATTCTTCACTCTCCGATCTGCCATTATTTGTTTATATGGCAGGTCCACCCGAGCTGCTGGATAAAAAGATCAATTCCCCATACACGCAGCCCTTCCTGCTCTGACGTTGGTAAAAAACGCTGCACATCGTTTTGGGCGGCTCGCCAATCAAGCGCCGCAATCACTGCCGCCATTCGATCATACAGCCAGGAGAGCGTGACCTGGATGGATTGGTCCGCCCAGGGGCCTTGCTGCTGCAATGCATTTTGCAGCAGTGCCAGATCAGGCTGGATGCCGCGTGCACTGTACCAGAGAAAATCGTACCAGTCCCTGCCTTTAACATAGGGACGGCTCAACAGGGCATGCAGTTTGAGCGCAAAGCCCGATTCCAGCGTTTGGGTGGTTACCGGCAGGGTCACCGGGAAGGTGATGAATTGGGTCAGGAAAGCTGAGCCAGCCGGCGGACGGCAATCGATCTCCAGTTTGATGCGGATTTTTTGCGCCCTATGCCGCTCGAATGGCAACTCCAGCAGCAGGATTTTGCCGATGGAGTCGTTTTTGAGAAAGGCTTTTTGCACCGCTATTCCGGCGCGTGATTTGTCCTGCACTTCCAGAAGGATGCCTTCATGGGCGCAATCCTTTTGTAAAAACTCCAGATAGGGCTGCCAGCGGAATGCGAGATCGGGCTGTTTGAGCAAGAAATCAAGGTCCTCGGAGAATCGGTTCATGCCATGGAGGATGCGCAGGCAGGTGCCACCGTGAAACACAGCCTCTCTGAAAAAACCAGCGCGGGAGAGTCCTGCCAGAATATACTGTTGCAGGATCTCCTGGAGCACATTCTCCTGTTCGATGGCGTTAGCGGGTGCAGACAGGGCCAGCCGGGCGCTCAAGATTTTATCCAGCATAGTGCAGCGCTCCCTTCAGCTGTTGAAGATAGTTTCGTACACGCAAACTGCGCAGACTCGTTAAGATATCGTCGATATCCGTAAACGGGATCTGGCGAAGATCCTCTTCTTCGATGCGCAGCGACTCCTCCAGCCAGGACAAACCGTTGTTTTTCCATGTGATTGTTTTGTCCAGGTAGAGCATGTCGGCGATCGCCCGCAGAGGCGACGCAATAAAGGCCCAGGTATCGCGGGCGACCTGGAGCGCTTGAACACCGGCGCGCGGCAAGCGGGCGGGCACACGCTGAAAGGTGAAAACGCCCAGTGGCGTCGTAAAGGTCCGGCTGCGCTGGGCAGTCACACTGCTGACCTGGTAAACGGCTTCAGGGATCAAGCCATGCCAGGAGAGGGCTGATTCGAGACTGATATGCGAAGGATAATGGAGCAGTGCGGCGATCTGGAAGGGATGAGGCTCAGAGTGGCGGTAACGGCGATCGAGCAAATAGAGTCCGGGTTTCAGCCGTAGAATCTCTCCGGCCTGAACCGCGCGGTGGACGAGTAAAGCACGAGCGCCGGTAGTGCTTTCGGGGAAGAGATTGGCGATCGCCGTCTCATCAAAGAGACCGCCCGGCGGGGCGAGATGATAGATATGTTCAGTCAGTGTTTGCATTCTTGCTATTATATTACGAATATCGTAATCTAATAGCAAGAATAATCGTCGATCAGATCAAATTTTGGGTTATTCGCAAACGGGTGCCTGATCAACCAGATTCGCCAGGAGCACCGAGATGTAATATCCCCACTTTATTCGATCAGACTGCTCACTACGCACTTTTCCTGCAAAGGGCGCGCGCCCTGTCCTTGGACGATAGCGTTTTTTTTCCGTTCAGCGGAGCTTTGTCCGATCATCTCCTTGTGGATTTGACCAGATCGCTCTGCTCCTGCAAGATTTCATTGATCCGCTTGATATGATGCAGCACGTGATCGCCCTGCATCTGGATGACAGATCCGACCGGAACCTCTTCCACTCTACCCTCCGGATTCCGCAGCAGGGCGAGACGCTCCCATGCCTCCGGGACACTTTCGACAAGCTGGAGGATATGCGCCCGATTGGCTTTAAAGAGGGCCAGGGAGACATCCAGGGATCGCCGGCTGTAAGCCCAGCGCTCCGCCCAGTCCTGCTGCGGCATGCCCCAATACCAGCTGAGGGCGAACTCGGGCTGATCGAGGCCCATGGCCATCTTGATGCACAATTTCCAGATATCATCGCCGTCGACGAGGTGATGCACGATCTGCCGTATGGTCCAGCCGCCCCGGGCAGGAGGTGCATCCAGCACAGCCTCCGGCAGATCCTTGACGGCATTCTCCAGCAGCGCCGCCCCTTCACGAAAGCGGGCCATCGTTTCCATCTTGTCTTTTGGTGCGATCATATTATACCTCATTTTCAGATAACGCTGGCAGGCCTTGTCAGCGCGTATAGAGCTGCACGCGCAAAACGGTGGGCGTCGCGAAAACCAGTCCCCAGTCGGTCTGATCGCCATTGAGGATGCGGCTAGCCCTGAATTCACCATCGACGTAGCGGCCCTCCTCGACCTGCAGATACTGCCAGGGCCGCTCCTTCTTCTCGGCGGTCGGCCGGAAGAGGACCCGGCAGTGATAGCCGGCCAGCAGAAACTCTCCTTTGCCCAGCTCCGCGATCAGGATGCGGCCGTCGGGCCCCTCCGGTTGGCGGGTGATACGCGCCAGACGGTTGAAGCGGCCGAAGGCGATGTCGGCATCCCAGCCCTCAAAGTGCAGCGTCTGGTCGGTGAGATAATGGACGCGGTCAAACGTGCTGCCGGGCCCGGAGGTGGAATCGACCGCCAGCTGCACGGCCGTCTGCACCTTGCCGGCAAAACTCAGCCGCGCGATCTCGCGCGCCATGGGTTTGAGCAGGCGATAGTTGAGTGCGGTGTCGCCATACTTTTCGTCAGCCACGAGAGGCCGGCCATCGCGGCCTCTCTGTATTGCGGTATCATCCATCCCGAAGGGGGCGTAGCCGATCGCGCCCTCTCCCAGGGCTGCAAAGCAAAATCGGGTGAGCGGGCCGTGGCCGATGGTCTCCGGAATGAAGAGGGGATTGTCCGGGCGGCTGTAGAGCTCGAGGACCTTCAGATAGGCGCTGGTATCGGTGATGTAAATGTCGGGCGCGAGCAGGTCGATGGCCGGGGCCGCGGCCTTCCAGAGCTCAAAAACGTTGTCATTCGGACCGCCGACCTGATAGGTGGGCGGCCAGCCGGGATTGAACGGATCCCGAATCGAGCCGTTGACGTAGAGCGGCAGGGGATAGACCGCCTTGCCCGCGGCAGCGACCTGGCCGATATAGGTTGCCACATGCCAGACCTGAAAGAACTCGTCCGCATCGCGTCCGAAAACCTCCGCCCAGCTGCGGCCGGCCTGAGCACTCTTTTTCATAGCGGCCAGGGCCGGCGCGGGGACCGGCTCGTTGAACAGTTTCTGCGCGGCCGGGGAGTAATCGCGGATGGTGTCCCAGGAACCCGGCTCATTCTCGACCTGCACCATGATGACCGTATGCTGCGCGTCGAAGGCCTTGAGGTGGCGCATGAAGGCTGTAAAGGCCCGGGTGTCGGCTTCCAGCGCGGCCTTACTGTGCGGGGAGGGGGAATCCACCGCTTGCCCTTTGGCCCCGGTGATGTTGGGATAGAGCTCCGGCTGCAGCTTCATCCACTGCGGCATATAGTGATTCGAGCCATTCTTCCAGGTGGCAAACCAGAGCAGCACCAGCCGCAAACCATGGCCGCGCGCCTGGGTGATGATGGTATCCAGGACGCTGTAATCGTACTGGCCGGGCTGCGGCTCGAACTGCTCCCAGTAGATGGGGATCTCGAGGGTATTGACCTCGAGGGCCGCCATGGCGGACCAGACCTGCGGCAGGGTGGCCGGCCAGGCGCTGGAGTTGTGGCACTGGGCGCCGAGGATCAGAAAGGGCTCGCCATCGACGATCAGGGCATGACG
>JAKPUX010000339.1 GCA_029554865.1 bacterium
AAGGCGCGGGAAATGAGCGCCCCAACGCCGGGGGCAGGCGTCAATCATGCCCGCGTGGCGGAATTGGCAGACGCGCTAGATTCAGGTTCTAGTGAGTAACATCGTACAGGTTCAAGTCCTGTCGCGGGCACCACTTTTTTCGGAGGTTTCAAAGAGCCGCTTGCCGTGACGACAAGGTGATGACACGGGATTGGATGGGAAGAAATCCGATTTATGCGCGGGAGCATCCGAGCCAGATCGTGGCCAGGACGGTGCCAGCGGCGGCGAGGTGAGCGGGGGCGCGCTTCAATTTGGGCCGGGGACGACGCCAGCATCCGGGGTCTGGCGAGAACAAAAGATCGTGTCAGGCCGGGGTGGGGCCGGGCTGGTACAGGTACTTTTGGAAGCTGGCAAAGAGGTTGCCGATTTGCGCGGGCTGGCCGAGGTCGGCCACTGCGTCTTGAATCGAGTTGTGGTAGCGGATCAGCAGCAGGGGCCGCAGTTTCTCCCGGCTCAACTCCTCAATGCCCGTATGGACGTAATGGGACAGGACAAAGTCGAGGAAGGCCCGCTGCTTGGCGTTGAAGTGGGAATTGATATACACCCGCGCCCCGGCGGCCCGGGCCGCCCGCGTCAGCGGGGGCAACGCATAGGCGACGTACGCCAGGACATCGAACAGGTCGCTCTTCTCCGCGTCTATGATCTTCTGCATCTCGGCCAGTTGGGCGCGGCCGAAACCTTTTTCCGCAAGCCCCTGCAACAGCTTCGCGCGCGTATCCGGCGCGCTCCAGAGATTGCGCAGCTCCGCTTCGCTTTGGAAGAAATCGGGCAGCTTGCCGAAGAGCCGCTCCATGAACTGCCGGGCGGACATGGGCGTGCCGTCCGGATGCCAGAAGGTGGTCGCCATCATATGCCGGAGGTTGCGCTCCTTGCCGTCGGCGAGCTTCACTTTCACTTTTGACTTCTGGTTGCAAACGCAGACCAACTGGCCGCAGACCGGGCAGGGCGCTTTCGGACACGCGCAGGGCGATTTCCCGCAGACCGGGCACGGTTGGGGCGGCGGCGTTTCGCAGACGCAGGGAGAGCAGCCGCATTGCGGGCATGATTCCGGCTCAACGGGCTCGCCGTCCCACTCCGGATCATTGAAGTGGAGGTGCGCCTTCACGAAGTCGTAGATCGTGAAGTAGTCCTTGCCGTCAAAGAGCCGGGTGCCACGGCCGATGATCTGCTTGAACTCGATCATCGAGTTGATGGGGCGCATGAGCACGATGTTGCGGATGTTGCGGGCATCCACGCCGGTGGAGAGCTTTTGCGACGTGGTGAGAATGGTGGGAATGGACTTTTCGTTGTCCTGGAAATCCCGCAAGTACTGCTCGCCCAGCTCACCGTCGTTGGCGGTGACGCGCTGACAATAGTTCGGGTCTTTGCTGGTCTTGAGCTGGTTGACGAGGTCGCGCACGACGAGGGCGTGAGCCTGGTTGGCGCAGAACACCAGCGTCTTCGCGTTCTGGTTGATCTCGCCCAGGAAGATCTCGACGCGCTTCTGCTCCCGCTCCTTGATCTCGATGATCCGGTTGAAGTCCGGTTCGTCGTAAAGTTTTCCCGCCTCAATCTCGCCCTCCACCACCTGGTCATCCGGCGTATAGACGTAATAATCCAGCGTCGTTTGTATCTGCTTCACCCGGAAGGGTGTGAGGAAGCCGTCGTTGATGCCTTCCTTGAGCGAGTAGATGAACACCGGCTCGCCGAAATAGCGGTAGGTGTCGGCGTTCTCCTCCCGCTTGGGGGTGGCGGTGAGGCCGAGCTGCACGGCCGGCGCGAAGTATTCCATGATCCCGCGCCAGTTGCTTTCGTCGTTGGCGCCACCGCGATGGCACTCGTCAATGACGATGAAGTCGAAGAAGTCGGGCGGATACTCGCCGAAGCACCCTTCGACAGGCTCAGGGACCGGGCGACCGTCGGCAGAGGCGCTCGAAAGGCGTTTCAAGAGACCGATATTGCGTTGGATCAACGCAAACTTCTTGGCCCTGCTCCACCCCTGCACCTGCTTCTCGCGGGCAAATGCCGCATCTATACGATCAAATGCCTCGTAATAGAGGAGTTTGATCGGCAGCCGCGCCTTCGTATGTTGCGCGCCTTCTCCGCTTCTGTGTTGCTCCAGGCGCAGATGCAAATTGGTGGTGCTGCCCGTGTAGAAGCTGCCATCGCCACACCCGAGAATATACATGTAGCCACTCGCCTTCTCGGTTGGTTCAGCAACTTCCGGCAGTTCCGAGGCCGCCCCTTCGACAGGCTCAGGGATCGCGCCTTTCTCGGTGGCTGAGCCTGCCGAAGCCATGAACGTCTGGAAAATGGTAAAGAACAGGCTGCCGTTTTTGGGAACCTTGCCCTTCTTGCGGATGTCCTCGGGTTTGATGCGCACCATGGCGTCTTCCGGGAACGCCGAGAACGCGTTGTAAGCCTGGTTGGCGAGGAGGTTGCGGTCCGCCAGGAATAGGATGCGCGGGCGGCGGGTGGGCTGGCCGCCCAGGTTCCAGCGGGCGTGGAAGAGTTTCCAGGCGATCTGGAAGGCGATGAAGGTTTTGCCGGTGCCGGTGGCCAGCGTGAGCAGGATGCGGGACTGGCCCCGGGCGATGGCCTGCATCGCCCGCTCAATGGCGATGTCCTGGTAATAGCGGCTGGGATGCGAGCCCCCTTTGTCCTCGAAGGGAATCGCGGCAAAGCGGTCGCGCCACAGTTCGGCAAGCTCACTGGCCCTGTCGGCGGCATCTCCGGTCCCTGAGCGTGTCGAAGGGAAGGTCATGGCCCAGAGCTGGTCCGGCGTCGGGTAGGCGGCGATTTCGCCCTCCGCGCCGGTCTGCATATCAATGGCGTAGATGCCGCGCCCGTTGGTGGCGTAGGTATGGCGGACGGCCAGCTTGCCCGCATAGTTTTTCGCCTGAGCTACGCCTTCGGTCAACTCCTCGTCCAGCGCCTTGGCTTCGACGACGCCGAGCTTGGTATTGCGATATTCCAGCACGTAATCGGCGGTGAGCGCCTTGCCGCGTTTGCCGTGGCCCTCGAGGCGGCCGGGAGCGATGGGATACTCGCGCCGGAGGCGGCTGCCTTCGACGACGCCCCAGCCGGCCGCTTTTAGCGCGGGGTCAACGTACTCGGCTCTGGTTTCAGCTTCATTCATGGCTGGTCCTTGCCCTCCTCCAGGGCTTTCTTACTACCCCAACGGGGTTGCCGCGGGCAGGCGGTGGAGCGGTGATGCAACCCCGTTGGGGTTGGGGAAAATGTTGGGACGCGTGACCCAGGGTAGCTCGTGCCTCGCAACCCTGGGCTGAAGGATGCAATCCCGTTGGGATTGGAAAGAGTGCGGGCATCAGAGTTCTCCGGTGAAGGCCTGGTGGAGGAGGGATTTTTTCAGCTCATCCAGGGCGGCGAGTTTGCGCTCGTAGATTGATGAGAAGCGCTGGGTTTCTTTGTAGAGGGAGTCGAGGTTTTCGACAATCCGCGCTTGCTCCTCGAAAGTTGTGGGAATCGGGATTGGGATCGAGTTAAGGGCCTTTTGGGTCAATTTTGGCTGCGCCGCGCCTCGGATGTACTCGTCCAACTTTAAGCTCTCCAGGTAGAACTCGACGAACCGCTGAGTCGCCATGTTCTCAAACTTCAAAATGTGCGCGTGGTTGTTGACCCAGTATTT
The DNA here is from genome assembly GCA_029554865.1 of bacterium. GTDB lineage: Bacteria > Zhuqueibacterota > Zhuqueibacteria > Residuimicrobiales > Residuimicrobiaceae > JAKPUX01. The sequence continues at coordinate 3,668 of JAKPUX010000339.1, forward strand.
GCCGGACACAGAAAATGCAATCGGCGTCGAGCGCATGAGCAGGTTCGCCCCGTCTTCGGAAACGAGGAGCGCATCGCCTTCGAAAATATAGTCTGCGACATAGTCCACGATGCCTGACGCCCCATAGTACGGATACGATCCGGCCTTGCGATTACTCTTGGTTATGGGAATGCGCTTGCTGTCGAGATTGGTGGAAAGCGTGTCCACGGTCTTCTCCACCCACCCCGAACCCCGCCGAGTGAAGACGGATTGGAGGTGGCTTTCGAAGAGGGCGCGGGCGTTTTGAAGGTTCTTTTCGGCGTTGGCTTTGGCGGTGGCGATGGCGGCGAAGGTTTGGTCGAGGAGGGCGACGATGCGGCGTTGTTCGGGGAGCGGGGGGAGGGGAAACTGAAGTTGATACATCGCCTCTTTGTCGAGATGAGGAATGGCGGCGCCCGTCTTCGTACCATTAAAGACTTCAAACGTGGACGCCAGAAACGCGCGCAGGTAGTTGTCATCTATCTCCACCTTCTTGGCAATTTTCCCCATCGTTGAAGAAAGGATGCCTCGAAAGCCGGTGAAGACTTCGCCAGAGTTTGAGCCGTCGCAAATGATAATGGTTTCCGACTCTTCAACTGTTATCGAATTTTTGTCTTTGACTGAGGCGTATTTTGCCTCTGCGCTGCCGCGCATCACTTTCGCGACCAAGTAGGGCAAGTCACCGCTCGCCGGTGTCAGCTTCAACATCGGCTTTCGGCCTTTGACGATTTCGCAGACTTCACCGAGTCGTTTTATCTGCCACCCTTTTTTCATAACAGCCTCTTGATATTCCCCAGCACTTCCGCGCGGGGCGGGGGCTGGGGAGTGATGGGACGGATGGGAGTGATGGGTTGCCGGATTGGGGTGAGTCATGGCTGGCCTCCGGGCTTCCTGGGCAGCGGCTTTGGGGAGTCAGGGGACGGATGGGGGCCGGGCGATTGAGTTTTCCGGGGAAGCGGCGGCGGTTCGCCACTGCCCTGCTGATTCCTGTTCCGGTAAGCGAGCCGGGCGCGGGTCATGCGCTCGCGCAGGCCACCCTGTTCGATAAAATCCTTCTCCAGCCGGCGCAGTTGCTGGTCAATGAGGTAGTTGGCCTGGTGAATCAGGCAGATGGCGATATTCGCAACCACCTCGGGCGGGCGAGTCTCCACCAACGCGCGGTAAAGCTCGTAGGTCTGCGGGACCTTGCGGCCCAGCCGGCGAACGTAGAGGGCTTCCCGGGAGTCCTTGTCCCATTCGCGGTGTTCGCGCACGCGGAGGTAGTCTTTGTAATCATCCAGCAATTCCTCCAGGCTGGCGCGGCCCACGTTGGTCAGCTTGATCTCGGTTTCCTTGGAGGTCAGCGCCGCTTTGCTGCCCTCCAGGATGTTCTTCTTGCCTGAGCGTGCCGACTGAACCATCTGGTCAATGGTGCGGTCGCCCCGGGCGAGGAATTTGTGCGCAAAGCGGAACGTGATGTCATAGACAACCTCGGCTTTGTGGAAAGAGTGCAGCGTCCGGTAATCGCCGCGCGGGGGGAGAAGGGGCTCAGCCTCATGGGCCGGATGGGAGTCCGGGGGCTGGGGGTTCCCATCACTCGCATTCTTCCCGTTCTTCCCCTCTCGCTTCATAGCAGGGCCTTTATTTTTCCCAGCACCGCGGCGCTCTCCGCGTCCAGCGCGGCGATCTCTTTCATGATGGCCTGGGGGGTGCGGTGCTTTATCTCCTCCCCGCCGCTGGGATTCTTTACGGAGAGGTCGAAAGTGGCCTGGTCAATGGTCTTGGCGTCCACGGTCCAGCTCTGGGGCGAGTCGGCGAAGGTTTTTTGGAGCTTCACGAACTCGGCGAGGTCATCGTCGTTGAGCGGGTTGGTCTTGCCGAGGTTGCGGCCGGGGTTGAGCTGGTAGAACCAGATTTTACGGGTGGGGGCGCCTTTTTCGAAGAAGAGGACGACCGTTTTCACGCCCGCGCCCTGGAAGGTGCCGGCGGGGCAGTCGAGGACGGTGTGGAGGTTGCAGCTTTCCAGCAGCAGCTTGCGGAGGCTGACGGAGGCGTTGTCGGTATTGGAGAGGAAGGTGTTCTTGATAACGATGCCGGCGCGGCCGCCGGCTTTGAGGATTTTGATGAAGTGCTGGAGGAAGAGGAAGGCGGTCTCGCCGGAGCGGATGGGGAAGTTTTGCTGCACCTCGGGCCGTTCCTTGCCGCCAAAGGGCGGGTTGGCCAGGACGACATCGTAGCGGTCCTGTTCCTGAAGGTCGGCGAGGTTTTCGGCGAGGGTGTTGGTGTGGATGACGTTCGGCGCCTCGAGGCCATGCAGGATCATATTCATGATGGCGATGACGTAGGCGAGGGACTTTTTTTTCCTTGCCGTAAAAGGTGCGGGTCTGGAGGGTGGCCAGGCCTGCGGTGGTGAGCTTGCCGCGGGTTGTGAGGTAAACGAAAGATTCGCACAGGAAGCCCGCCGAGCCGCACGCGCCGTCGTAGATGCGCTCGCCAATCCTGGGCTGGACGACCGCGATGATGGCGCGGATGAGGGGGCGCGGGGTGTAGTATTCGCCGCCGTTGCGCCCGGCGTTGCCCATGTTCTTGATCTTGGCTTCGTAGAGGTGCGAGAGTTCGTGCTTCTCGTTCTGGGAGCGGAAGCGGAGCTCGTCAATGTGGTCAATGATTTCGCGCAGGTTGTAGCCGCTCTGGATCTTGTTCTTAATCTCGCCGAAGATTTCGCCGATCTTGTATTCGATGGTGTCCGGGCTGGTGGCGCGCTGCTTGAAGCCGTGGAGGTAGGGAAAGAGCTTGAGGTTGACGAAATCGCGGAGGTCGTCGCCGGAGAGGGCGGCGTTGTGGTCGAGCTGGCCGGCGCGGTCCCGGGGCGCGGCCCAGGTCTTCCAGCGGTAGGGTTTGTCGAGGATAGGGGTGTATTCCCTGCCGTTGAGGGCGGCCTCGGCGGCTTTGTCCTCTTCCAGGCCGTCGAGGTATTTCAGGAACAGGAGCCAGGAGGATTGTTCGGTGTAGTCCAGCTCGGTGGTGCAGCCGGCCTCCTTGCGCAGGACGTCGTCAATATTTCGGAAGGCTTGTTCAAACATGAGCGGTGAGCATGAAAAATGGCGGGACGACGCGGGGGGGCAGGCGCCCTGAAAGGGACCCCTTGCCGAGCCGCCGGCTTGCACGAGTATCACCCATAACGAAAAGTCGCGCGATGATACGCCGGAACGGGAAGTGTTTGCAGCAAAAAACTAACCCAAAAAATTAACCCGGCCGATGCCATTGAGGTCGGGGGGCCGGTCAGGCGGCGGGGGTGCCGGGCGGGGGCGGGCGGGATTCCGCCGCGGGCAGGGGCACGGCGCAGATCACGCAGGCGCCGGCGGGGCTGTCCCTCTTGATTTCCAGCGACGCGCCAATGAGGCTGGCGCGG
>JAKPUX010000342.1 GCA_029554865.1 bacterium
GTGCAGATGGGTGGTTATCGCCAGCTGCGCGAAGGTCAGAAGGTTGAGTTCTCGGTTGAACAAGGTCCCAAGGGCCTGCAGGCCGCGAACGTGGTGCCGTTGGAAGACGAAGCCACTGAGTAGACAACCCAAAGGGCCGCCTCTCGGCGGCCCTGATTAATTAACCACTGATTTCACGGATTGCACTGATTACAACCGCAGATTACATAGATTACGCGGATTACGACCGCAGGTTACACAGATTACACGGATTGCACTGATTACGACCGCAGATTACGCGGATTACGCGGAGTATGGTGAGGGGGCCAGGGATTGACGGGGGTTAGCGGCGGATGCCGAGGAGATAGGCGAGGAGTTTTAGATATTCTAACAGGGTGATTCGCCAGCCGGCGCGGGTGGTGAACCAAGTGTTGGAGCGGTACCAATGCTCGCGCGCCGGACGGACCCAAACTGAGATGCCGCTGCCGCGAAAGACCTGGCGGAAGATGAGGCGGGTGCGGAAGGTATGGAAAGGGTCAGTGACGACAATGCAGGAGGTCAGATTGCGGGATTCCAGGACTTCTCGAACGGCACGGGCTTCGTTGAAGGTGCTGTTGGCCTGACCAGATGTCGTGATGATGTTGTCGGCGGGGATACCCTGGCGGATCAGTTCGCGATGGATAAAGAGGGTAGCTGGCTGCTCAAAAGCATCGTTCCAGACGCCGGTTTCGGTGGTGATGACGCGGGGAACTTTGTAGTCACGGTAAAGGTGCGCGGCCTCGGTAATCCGCTCAGGGCCACCGCCGCTCAACAAAACGATGGCATCGGCGGGGCGGGCGGAGTCGGCCACAACAAGTAATGCGCCGGCACCCCACAGCGCCAGATAGACGCTAACAGCCAGTAATGCCAGAATGAATGGCAGCACCAGGAGAATCGGGAGGAATTTACGGCAGGCGCGTGATCTCAGTATCAGCGCTGCTCCAGTGCCCGGCGCATCCGATCCAGAGCTTTCGTCAGCATGGGGCGCGGGCAGCCAAAGTTGAGGCGGACAAAGCCGGGACCGCCGAGGCCGAACTCGCCGCCGAAGTTGAGG
>JAKPUX010000344.1 GCA_029554865.1 bacterium
GATGGAGGACGCCGAGCTGGAGTTCACCGAAGACGGCCTCCAGGCCCTGGCCCAAAAGGCCCTCAAACGCGACACCGGCGCCCGAGCCTTGCGGTCGATTGCCGAGGAGATGATGGTGGACCTGATGTATCAACTGCCCGAAGAGCCCAAGCCGGCGCGATACGTGATTACGCGGGACATCGTCGAAGGCAAGGCCCCCCTCGTGGCGGCAAAGCAGCAGGTCCGCAAGGAATCCGCCTGACGCAGGACTGGCCTGCTTCTCAGGCCGAACGATGCATTCCGAGAGATGGCAGCAATGCCATCTCTTTGCTTTTGCATGCGGACGGCGGCTCGCTGGACGAACGGGCTAATCCAGAACCTCGACCTTGGAGTAGAGCGGGAAGAGCATGTTGTAGACGAGGATCGCCTCTCCGTTGAACATGCGGATGCATCCCCGGGAGCCGGCAGTGCCGATCTGCTCCGGCTCCTTGGTGCCGTGGATGGCGAATCCGGTGCGTCCCTTGGCCTCGCCGTCGATGCCGTCCAGGGCGATCCACCGCGAACCTAACGGATAGTCGGGATCGGTGGACTTGTATACCCGTTGCGTGTCCGGATCAGTCCATGTCGGCGCGACGAGCTTGCCGCCCTCCTGCACGCGCCACAGACCGGTGGGCGTCTCGTAGCCGGTCCGGCCCAGGCCCACCTTGAAGCTGCGAACGTACATGTCCTGCAAGTACAGGTCCAGGGTGAACGTGGAACGATATACCTTGGCGTGAAACGGTCCCTTGATGATCTTGATCGTCTTGCCTGCCTGAAGACTCTGCGGGCGGGGGATGTTGTTGATCTGCATCAGGACCTCGTAGGGAACCTTGTTCCGCCGTCCGATTACCTCCAGAAGATCGCCGGGTTGGACGGTATAGCTGTCACAAAGGGGGTCGCCGGCAAAAGCGGCCGGACCGAACAGCCACTCCTTCGAGAGCTTCGCCAACTCCTCTTTCACCGCCAGACGCTGGTTCGGCGGCATCGGCAGGGAAAACGCCTCGTTGAGCTTGTTCCGAGCGGCAATGACCTGCCTTGGATGGGAATTCAGCATCGACATCGCTTCCGCTACCACAGCCGTTACCTTCTCGTCGGCCGGGGGTGCGGCAGGCATCGGCAGATCGGTCGCAACCGGTTCAGGCTGAACGACCTCCTGGGGCGCCGATTCTTGCCTCTGGGGCTCGGCAGGCGCGGACGCCGGCGTGTTGGCGGCAGGCGCCGGCGTGGGCGCCGGACGCGCCGCAGCCGCAGAAGCCCCACCAGCGCCGACAGCCGCCAGCGTTGGAGCCGAGCGAGCCGGCTCCGACGTCGCACCGGCAGGGTTCGTCACCTCTCCTGCGCCCGTCTCCTGGGGAGCCGATGAGTTGCCTCGAAACATCAGGAATACAACAATCGCGAACACCGCCACCGCCGCGATGAGGTAGAGGGTGTTGTTTCTTTGTCCGCGCTTCCGCCTTGGACTGGAGAACCAGCGAGCCATCCTAAGCTCCTTTCTGTTGGTCGCAACCAATTATTCCCTCGTCCGTCACCAGGAAATCGACGGGCTCGTCGGTCTCGGTAACGGGAATGGAATCCACCACCTGTTCGATAAAGGCAAAGCCGCAACGTGCGGCAGTCAGTTTCTCGTTGGCAAAGAACCGGTCGTAGAATGCCGCCCCGCGCCCCAGGCGATTGCCCCGGCGGTCATAGCCCAGCGCCGGCGAAACCACCAGGTCGATCTGGTCAAAAGGAATCGGCACACCGTCCACAGGGTTTCGCAAACCCAATGCCCCCGTCGAGAACCCGGTCTCCAGCGAGCAGATGCCCACCGGAATCATGTGCCGCTGCTGCCAGGAGATCTTGGGCACCGCCACCGTCTTTCCAAGCTGCCAGGCATGGAGGATCGCCTCGGAGGTATCCACCTCGTGG
>JAKPUX010000350.1 GCA_029554865.1 bacterium
GGTCGATCCCCCTGCTCCTGCTGCTCACCCTGCTGCCTGCTTTTCTCCTCCGCCTCCATTTCGCCGATGTGCTTTTCGAGTGGCGGCAAAAGAGCAGCAGCCTCGAGCGCAAGAGCTACCATTACCACTGGCTGCTGACCGACAAGGCCTGGGCCAAGGAGGTGCGGGCGCTGGGCCTGGGCCGTTTCCTGCGCAGGCGCTATCTGGCCATCCAGCGGCGGCTGCGGGTCGAGCAGTTCCGCATCAACGGCCGCCAGACCCGCGGCACCCTCCTCGCCCAGCTGCTGGCCACGGCGGTGGCCTATGGCTTTTACCTGGTGCTGATCGGCAAGACCCTGGCCGGAGCCATCACCCTAGGCAGCCTGGTGATGTATTTTCAGGCCTTTCAGCAGGCCCTCAACGCCCTGCGCAATCTCTTCACCGGCATCGGGGATATCTACGAGGATGCGCGCTTTGTTTCGCAGCTCTATGATTTTTTCAATCTCACGCCGGCCATGCCCCGTATTCGTCCGGTGCAGCCGCTGCCGTCGCCGGTCCGACGCGGCCTCAGCGTCGAAGGGCTCGCCTTCCGCTATCCCGGCAGCGAACGCTGGGCCCTGCGCGTGGTCTCTTTCAGCGCCGCCCCGGGCGAGCGCATCGCCCTGGCCGGGGCCAACGGCTCCGGCAAGAGCACCCTCATGAAGCTGATCTGCCGGCTCTACGACCCGGCGGAGGGGCGGATACTGCTCGACGGGGTCGATATCCGCGAGTTTGAACTGACGGAGTGGTGGCGTAATCTGGCGGTTATGTTTCAGGATTTCGAGGAGTACAATCTCAGCGCACGCGAGAATATCTGGCTGGGGGACATCCGCCTCCCCCTGCACAGTCCGGCTGTGGAGGAGGCGGCGCAGCGCTCAGGCGCAGCCGGCGTGATCGAGGGGCTGCCGCACGGCTATGAAACCATGCTCGGCAAGTGGTTCGATGAGGGGGAGGAGTTGAGCAGGGGGGAGTGGCAGCGGATTGCGGTGGCGCGGGCCTTCCTGCGCGACGCCCCGATCATGATCTTTGACGAGCCCACCAGCGCCCTCGATGCCCGCAACGAGTTCGAAATGCTCAATGCCTGGATGGAGCGGGCGCGCGGCCGCGTCGCCCTGCTCATCAGCCACCGGGTCTCTACCCTGCAGAGCGCCGACCGCATCATCATGTTCAGCGAGGGGCGCATCGCCGAGACCGGCACGCACGATCAGCTCTGGTCCGCCGGCGGATCCTATGCCGAATTATTCAATCAGCCCATCCCCGGGCGGGAGTGACCTGCCGGGTAGATCTGCTTGCGCAGAATCGCCCATCCTCGCGGCGAGTATGCGCTGAAATGGAGCTTGTGGATTTCCAGCTTCGCCTCTGCGAATTCGGAGGCGACCTCCTGTTCGCTGCCAAAGGCGTGGCTGAACTCGATGCCTCCCCACAGCATATCACCGGGTTCATAGGAAAAGTTGCCGAGAGTGAGTGCCGCAACGAGGCGCCGTAACCGCAGCTTGCTCTTGCCAGGGTGGGCACCCGGATCAAAATGGAACTGGCAGGCGATGCAGCCCGAGGGCTGCATCGCTTCGGCCAGGTGCTGCAAGAGTTTAATCCGGCGCTTGCGGGTCGGAAAGGTTGAATAGAGCGGCCGGGTAAACCATACGACATCGTAGTGCAGCGGCTGC
>JAKPUX010000362.1 GCA_029554865.1 bacterium
TTCTCGGTGCCGATGACCAGGCTGCCATCGCGGGCGACGAGCAGGGTGTTGACGACATCATGGTTCAGGCCCTCGGCGGCGCCATAGCTGACAAAATCATCACCCTCGAGGCGGCTGATGCCGCCGCCGTTGGTGGCGACCCAGAGATGCCCGGCGTGATCCTCGGCGATATCCCTGATGAAGGAGGAACGCAGCCCGGGGGACGTGCTCTTGTCGTAGATCCTGAAGCGCACCCCGTCGAACCGCGCCAGTCCCTCCTGGGTGCCGACCCAGATGTAGCCGCGGGAATCCTGAAAGACCTTCTTGACCGTATTCATCGGCAGGCCATCTTTGGCCGTGTAGTTCCTGATGTCGTACTGGGTGATGAGCTTGCCCGGATCGAGGGCCAGTGCTGAATCGGCGCCGAAGGCCTGCAGCAGGAGGAAAAAGAGGAGGAGGGTGAGTCTGAACGCGCGCATAGGCCCCCACAAAGCGAATCCATTCTCTCAGCGGAGATCACACCCGGCGACCCGGGTGGTCAGGGGGGCATGCCGGAGGCATGCGCGGGATCCCCCGATCTGCATGCTAAAAGATAAGAATATGGAGGATTTTTCAAAACACTTTTTATATGGCTGATCGCGGCGGGGGCGATCGTCCCCGCGAGGGAATTCTTGCCAATAAAAGATAATTTTTGTATAATTATGGATATAATTTCCGGAACAAGGGACGCCTATGTGCGTCTTTTTTATACAGCTCACAAGCAGATTCCAACGAAAGAAAGATTATGAACAAGAGACGCATCCTCTTCCTCCTTGCAGCCCTCTTTCTCCTTTTTCTCCTCTGGCGGATTTTCACCCTCATCTTCAGCGGTGGGGAAAAAGCCAAACAGGGCGGCGGGCAATTGCCGGTCGCCGTTGAGGCCGACACCGTCCGCCATGAAGCGATCGAGGAGATCCGCCAGTTCACCGGTTCGGTCTATCCCATCTATCAATATGTACTCGCCCCCAAGGTTTCGGGACGGCTGATGACCATCCGCAAACGCATCGGGGACTGGGTGCGGGCCGGTGAGGTGGTCGCTGTCATCGACGACGCCGAATACCAGCAAGCCCTGCGCGAGGCGGAGGCCAACCTCAAGATCGCCGAGGCCTCCCTGATCGAGGCCGAAAGCCAGGCGCTGCTCGCTTCGCAGGAGCTCGAGAGGGTGCGGCTGCTGAAAGAGAAGGGGATCGCCGCCCAGGCCGAATTCGATGTCGCCAGCAGCAACGAGGTCGCGCGCAAATCGCGCCTCGAGCTGGCGCGGGCCCAGGTGGAGCAGCGCCAGGCCGCCCTCAAGTCGGCGCAGATCCGGCTCGATTATACCCGTCTGAACGCCAGCGAACCCGGTTTCATCGGTGAACGTTTCGTCGACGAAGGGGCTCTGCTCACGGTCAATTCAGCGGTGGTCTCGGTGGTCGGCATCGACCGGGTGATCGTGCGCACCACCATCGTCGA
>JAKPUX010000365.1 GCA_029554865.1 bacterium
CCTGCCCGGTCAGGGAGACCCTGAGTTTTTCGGTTACCCCGAAGCGGGGCCGGCTGCCGCGGCGGCTCTATCCCGTCGTCCTGCTCCTGCTCTTCGTGCTCGGCATCGGCGCCGGGCACCTCTTCGACCGTTGGCACAGCAGCATCACCCCGGCGGAGTTCCGGCACCATATCCGGAACATCGACAGTCCCGAGTACAACCATTTCCGCGGCCGGACGCCGCCGCCGTCCGTCCATCAGAACGGAAACAATTCCGGTCCGGCCGCAAACCTGCAGCAATAATTGAACAATAAAGATAAAGGAGCAAATCATGAGTGAACTGATCGACAACAGCCGCAAGCGCAAGGATCTCCTCAAGCACATGATCCTGCAGCTGCACAAGGGCATCGCCCCGGAGGCGGTGCGCAAGCAGCTGGCCGAGCTGATGGGCCAGGTGCCCTACGATGATGTGGTGGCGGTGGAGCAGGAGCTGATCTCCGAGGGGCTGCCGACCGAGGAGGTGCTCAGGCTCTGCGACATCCACGGCGCCGTGCTCAAGGGCAAGATCGACCACAGCGGAGCCAGCACCGCCCCGGAGGGCCATCCCGTCCACACCTTCATCCAGGAGAACCGCGCCCTCCAGCTCGAGGTCGCGGCCCTCGAGGAGCTTTTCACCAGGGCCGCCGCCGGCTTCAGCAACGAGCTGGTCTACGAGATCACCGGCCATTTCAACGCCCTCATGGATGTGGACAAGCACTACCGCCGCAAGGAGTATCTCCTCTTCCCGCTGCTGGAGCAAAAGGGGATCACCGGCCCGCCGACGGTGATGTGGGGCAAACACGACGAGGCGCGCGGCATGCTCAAGGCCGCCCTCGAGGCCCTGCACACCCTCAGGGACGCCGACCAGGCCGCCCTCACAGGCGCCATCGACCTGCAGCTGCGTCCCGCAGCAGATGCCATCGAGGAGATGATCTACAAGGAGGAGGAGATCCTCTTCCCGATGTGCCTGGACACCCTCACCGAGGCGGAATGGGCGGGCATCCTCGCCGGCTCTGCCGATATCGGCTACTCTCTCTACGCGCCCACCGCGCTCTGGACCCCCCCGGAAGTGTCTGCAGCCGCCCCGGCGCAGCCCGAAGAGGCCGGCCCCTCCGGCCGCATCAAGCTCCCCACCGGCAGCTTCAGCGTCGAGGAGCTGACCGCGGTGCTGGACAATCTGCCTTTCGACGTCACCTTTGTCGATGCGGAGGACACCGTGCGTTATTACTCCGCGGGCCGCGAGCGCATCTTCGAGCGCAACCTCGCCGTCCTCGGCCGCAAGGTGCAGCTCTGCCATCCCCCCGCCTCCATGCATATCGTCCAGAAGATCATCGACGACTTTCGCAGCGGCCGGCAGAGCCACGCCCCCTTCTGGATCACCATGGGCGACAAATTCATCCACATCGAGTACTTCGCCCTGCGCGACGCCGCGGGAAAGTACCTCGGCACCCTCGAGGTGACCCAGGATCTCACCGAAAAGAAAAAACTGAGCGGCAATCAGCGCCTGCTCACCTATGCCGCTAAAGGCGACGGCCGCCCTGTCTGGTTTTCTGAGGAAAAGATCACCCTGCGTCTGGACGCGCGCGAGATGCTCGCGGCCGGCGAACACCCCCTCGCCCGGGTGATCAGCGAGACCGGGCAGCTGCAGCCGGGCGAGATCTACGAGCTGACCACCTCCTTTCTGCCCGCTCCCCTCATCGATGCCGTCAGGAAGGAGGGTTTAGCCGCCTGGAGCCTGCAGGTACAGGCCGATCTCTACCGCAGTTATTTCTGCAGGGAGTGAATAAAAACCGGACGGAAGAGCGGTCGCAACGACCGGAGGGAGAGAAATACGATGAATTCCGGCAACCTTGAGGCGGCGGAGTTTTACCGCGGCCTGGCTGCCAGCTATGATGGCATGACCCGTTTCGCCGAGCGGCTTCCCGGCGAGCGGGCGCTGCTGGCCGAATGGCGTGCGCGCCACGGCTTCAACCGTCCCCTCGATGCGGCCTGCGGCACCGGATTGCACGCCATCGCCCTGGCGCAGCTGGGCCTCGAGGTCACCGGGGCCGATCTCTCGCCGGAGATGCTCGCCGGGGCGCGCGCCCATGCCGCGGCCGAGGGGGTCAAGATTGCATGGGTGGAGGCGGCCATGGAGCAGTTGACCGGGCATGTGCAGGGGCCCTTCGACGCCCTCTTCTGCCTGGGCAATTCTCTGCCCCACCTCCTGGATGAGGAGGCGCTGGCGGCCGCCCTGGCGGGATTTCACCAGCTGCTCGTCCCCGGCGGCCTGCTGCTGCTTCAGCTGGTCAACTACGAGGCGGTCCTGGCCGGGCAGCGCCGCATTCTCGCCCTAAACCGCGACGGCGAGCGCGAATTCATCCGCTTTTACGATTTCGGCGAACCCCTGCTGGGCTTCAACATCCTCGAGATCGACTGGTCGCAGCAGCCGCCCCGGCACCATCTCCAGGGCACGCCGCTCCACCCCTGGCGCCGCGCCGAGGTGGAGCGGGCGGTCGAAACAGCCGGATTTGGCGGCATCGACATTTTTGGCGATCTGCGCCGGGGAGAGTATGCGACGGCGAAATCACCAAATCTGGTGGTGACGGCGATCAGATAGCGCCGGGGCTGCCAGCAGG
>JAKPUX010000408.1 GCA_029554865.1 bacterium
ACCTGCTCGCCGGGATCGGCCCAGCTGCCGTTGCCGTTGAAATCGACCCAGGCGTTGAGAAAGCCGGGCGAGGAAGCGGTGACGATGACCGAGGCGTGATGCTTGGTGATGAGGGTGTTCTCGTCGAAGAGGACGCCGTCCTCATCATCCAGTCCGCCGTCATCGTCGCCCTCGGCCTCATTGTTCTGCTGGCCGTCCGGCTCGGCGTCGATGAGCTTGCCGAGCAAGAGGTTGCCCTTGAGATGGCGGGCGCCGTCGCTGGCCAGCAGGGTCGGAAAGGTCGGGTCCGAAGCGTCGCCAAAGTCATACTCGGCCGGCAGGATTTCAATCTGATAGTCCTCGACCTCGCCGTCGCCCGCGGCGCCGGTGAAGGAGAGGGTCTGGTCGGTGCCGAAGCGGAAGCGGGCGAAGGTAACGCCCAGGGCCGCATCGGTCGGGATGGCGAAATTAAGGCTGTTCGCCCCGGCGGCGACAGCAAAAGCGGTGAAGACCTGCTCGCCGGGATCGGCCCAGCTGCCGTTGGCGTTGAAATCCACCCAGGCGTTGAGATAGCCCGCCTTGGTGGCGGTGACGGTGAGGGCGGCGGGGCTGCCCTGGGTGAGGTGGCCGGGATCCGCAAAGAGGACGCCATCTTCGTCGTCCCCGTTGAGGTCGTCGCCGGCGGCGGCCGCATCCGGCTGCCCGTTCTCCTCGGCGTCAATCAGGCTGCCGAGATAGCAGTCGCTGGTGACGATGTGGCGGGCGCCGTCGTGTTTCTGCACGGTCGGATAGGCGGGATCCGGGGCATCCCCGAAATCCCAGTTGATGCAGACGGTCTGGATCTCAACCCGGTAGTCGATGCGGCTGTTGGGGCCGACTTCGAAGCGGATCTCGAGGCGCTCGCAGGCGGGCTGGGGCGAGATCTTGAAGTAGGAGAGTTCGTAACCGTTGGCATAGCCGAACTGGGGGGCGAAATCGCCCTCGCATTTCATAAAGCCGTAGCCGTCGGGATCCGGATAGTCCTCCTCGGGACTGGCGGGACAGCTGCCGTCGTCATTGAGCCACTTGATGAGATGATCGGTGAAGCCGGTCTGGAAACTGCCGGTGCCTTCAACGAGGCTCCACTCCACCTGGGCCCAGACATACTTGGAATAGCCCTCGCGGTACTCGTTGTCGACATCGATCTTGGCGATGATGTACTGCGCCTGGGGGCCGGTGTTGGAGGCCGTGCCCGTGGCGATGGTCTGGGTCCAGTTGGGCAGCCCTTTCGGATTGTCCCACCAGACCGGGGTGCCGGCGGCCAAAGCCATGCCGCTGAGGATGAGGAGCAGGACGATGCTCAGCCTGCCCGCTGCAGTGACTCTCTTGTGCTTCATCAGCTCTCCTCCAAAAATATGACAGGTGTCATGATTAGGTTACTGGTTCGCCGGCGTTCAGCGCCCCCGGCGCGTTATTTCTGCGCTTATTTTCTTTATTTACAATACCAGTAATCAGAGACTCCCTTGACACGCAGGGGATTACGCAAACCCTGTGCCAGAAAAGTTCCTCTGGTGCCCAGCCGGGCTTTCGCGCCAGCCGGGAGCCAGGTGGGAACGAGATGGATGGGGGGCCCGCCTGCGCGCCAGCCGGGAGCCGGCTGAGAACGAGAAATAAACCAGGCCGGGTGGGCGAGACGCAAACGAGAGCGAGCGGGAGTGGCGAGAATGCGGAGGCGACCGGGCGCAACCTGGAGGGTTCGCACCCGGCCGGCAGGGAAGTCAGTTCAGAAGGTGAAAGCCAGGGTGTAGGTGGAGGTATTGCCGAGGATGCCGACATCCTTGAAGGCATAGTCGAAGCGCAAGAGCTTGTTATGCATGAGCGTGAGAGCGACGCCGGCGCCAAAGGTCGGACCATACTCGCTCTGGTCCAGATAGAGCCCGCGATAGCCGCCGCGCAGGAAAAATTTGCCGACGCCGATCAGCCTGTACGAGTACTCGGCGCCCAGGTTGAGGGATTCATTGTTGTTATTGGGGTGCAGAGCATCCACGGCCAGCACCAGCCGCTGGTTTTTGGCGGCGATGGGCACGATCGAGACTCCGACCCGGAAGATCAGCGGCAGGTCCCATCCCTGAACGCGGAATTGCCCCTCGACATCCTTATAGTTGCCGTTCTCATTGGGTTCGATGTCGATCGGCCGCAGCAGATCCATGCCGTCGTAGGCCATTTTGGTGCCGTAATTGGCGATACTCATGCCGATGGTCATGCCGTCCTCGCGCTTGCCGCTGAAGGAGAAAAAGTGGGTGTTGACCATGACGCCGAGATCCATGGCCATGGCCGAAGCCCCGAGGTGCCAGATATTGGAGGCGATGTACTTGCCGGTCGCTCCAAAGGCGAACCAGTCGGCGAGCTTGCGGCTGTAGGAGAGCGAGACCGCAAACTCATTGGCGCCGTAGGTCTCGCCCGTCCCCTCCTGCATTGACATGGTGGTGACCTCGGTGCGGCCATAGTTCATACTGGTGATGGAGAGTCCGACAGCGCCGATGCGCGGCAGCAGCAGGGCCGTACCGGCAAAGCTGACGTTGATACCGGCGATCCAGGGATGGTACATGCAGAGCACCTCGCTGCGCTCGAGGTATGCCAGCCCCGCCGGATTCCAGTAGATGGAGGAGAGGTCGCGGGCCTGGCTGACGTAGGCCTCGCCCATGGCGTTGGCCGCGCTGCCGACCCCCATCTCGAGAAAGTTGGCGGCGGTGGTCCCGACGCGGTAGGGTTTGTTCTGCGCACCGGCCCATGCCGGCGCCATCATGAGAATCAGATATAGAATTTTCTTTTTCATGGGATCCTCTATTTGATCACCGCGAATTTGCCGATCTTTTCCTTGCCCGTCACCTCTGCCTTGACGTGATAGACATACATCCCCGCCGCGATCTCCAGCCCCTCGCGGGTGAGCAGATCCCAGTGCACCGTGCCGTCGCTTGGGGGATTCTCGACCTCGATGGTGTCGACGAGAATGCCGCTGGAGGTGAAGATGCGGATCGTACAGCGCGCCGGCAGATGGGTGAACATAATCCGACGGCGCTGGTTGAGATACTTGTTGGCCACGGCCGGCTCCATGGTGTTGGTCACCACATAGGGATTGGGCACCACGCGGATCCGCGCCATATCCTCATCGAGAGCGGCCGCCGTCACCGCGGTCTCCCCCGCCACCGTGAAGAGTACTGAATCAGCGGTTGAAAAGGGACGCCTGAATTTCACCCGGTAGATATCATCCGGATTGGGCAGCTCCTCTTCAGACATCACCTGATGAAAATCAAAGCCAAAGACCGTCCCGGCCCAGTAGACATTCAGCGTCCCCATGATGGTCGGGCGTTCGGTCCGGTGCCCGGCCAGAAAGCGGTCCTCGAAGATATCAAAGGCGCCGTTGCGGTTGAGGTCCTCCACCAGCAGCCCCAACCGCTCGGGCTCGCCGTTCTTGTCGCGCACATCGCGGTTGACGACGTAAAAAGGCAGGGCGAATTTGGTGAGATATTTAAAGGGCGCCGACGAGGAGCCGGTGTTGCCCTCCAGATTATAGACATAGTTAAAGCGGTTGATGTCGCAGACATAGGCGGAATCATCATCCGTAAAAACGATATCATAGGTATAGGGAAAGCCCGCCGATTCGAAAGTGCTGGGGCTGATGGCGATGGGGGCGCTGCCGGTCACCCAGCCCGAGGCGGCCGCATCGTATTCGCCGGTGACGGTCAGATTCGAGAGTTTGAGCTGCAGCCCGTCGAAAACATCGGTGAAGAGCTCGCGGGTATGCTCATAGCAGGGGAAGGTCTCCTCCACCGTGCCGTCGAGGGTCAAAACCTTGCCTTCAGGCTGGATGTTGGCCGCCGGGAAGCCCG
Source organism: bacterium (assembly GCA_029554865.1). GTDB lineage: Bacteria > Zhuqueibacterota > Zhuqueibacteria > Residuimicrobiales > Residuimicrobiaceae > JAKPUX01. The sequence continues at coordinate 3,849 of JAKPUX010000408.1, forward strand.
CCGGACTCTCCTCATAGACGAGGCGGTTGCCGTCGCTGACGTCGTAGACCTGGAGTCCGCTGTTGCAGCGGATCAAATCGTGACTGCTGCGCATGCCGCTGTTGCGGCGGGCGTAGCCGACAGTGTCTGTGCGGAAAAAGAGTTTGTAAGTATGGCCCGGCTTGATCGCCGCACGATCAACGATCAGGGGTTCGACCAGACCGCTGCCGAAGGTCTCAGCCGCCTCGCCGGCGACCGTGGGATCATCATACCCCGCTGCGTTCTGGTGCGGGGTAACCACGGCGATATTGTTGCCCATGCGGATGATCTCTTCGGCCTCATCCAGCTCGATGACAATGTTGTTTTCGGTAGGTGAGATGCCGCCGCCGACCTCGCGCGCGCCGAAATCGTAGGCCACAAGGGCATAATAGTAGGTACGGCCATTGAGGACATTTTCGTCGACGAAGTAGTGGGTCAGTCCGGTCTCATCGCCGAGGTAGAAGGAGGTGCCGCCGACGAGGCCGAAATCGGCATAACCCGAGATATTGTCCAGCAGGTCGCACTGATAGATCGGCTTGCGGAACATTCGGGTGCCCTGGCCGTCGGTGACCACCTCGGGATCGGACATCAACTTATCGGTGGCGCGGTAGAGCTTGTAGCCCTCAAAGTCGTTGATATTCTCGAGGAAAGGCTCGCGGGTCAGCCGGTCGGCGCGGTCGTCCCAGGTGAGGATCACCTTGCCGTCGCCCGCGGTGGCCTTGAGGCTGGGCAGCAGGGGCGGCTGGGCGAAGCGGTAATCCTTCTCGTAGATGATCTGGGCGGTCTCCTTTGCGCGGAAGAGCGTGGGTGCCGAATGGGCGGTGGACTGGAGGCCGGCGAGGTTCTCGTAGGTGTGGAGCATGGCGATGGAGATGCGCTCGGTGCGGCCTTTATAGAAGGGAAACTTGCTGGTCGAGAACTGGAAATAGATGCTGTTGGGCTCGCCAATGTAGGCGCGAAAGTCGGGATCGTTCATCAGGTCCCAGACATTCTTGTCATCCTTGACCAGCCAGTTGTTTCCGGTCCACTGGTAATAATCGAAGAGGTGGAAGGAGGTGAGGCCGACCATATCCGATTCGCTGACGTCGGTGGCGGCGAAGTTGGGTTCGCAGCCCACGCCTTCGACGAAATCAGGGCGGTGGTTGCCCTCCCCCTCATCCGGCCCGTGGTAGTTGATATCCATCGGTCCGACCCCGTCGAGGCCGACATCATTGCCGGGATTCTCGCCGGGTTCCAGATACCAGTCGCCGAGGGCGTCCTGATAAGCGTAGGCGCCATTGCCGTTGAGGTCGACGCCGTCCACCCAGTCCCCGTCCTCGTCCCCCTGAAAATGCTCCTTGAGATCCGATTCCTGCAGGTTGTAGAACTCCAGGAAACTGGCCAGATTGGCGATACCGTCGTAAGGACCGACCTTCTCCCCGGCGGGATTATCGCGTTTTTCGTCGATCAGGCCATCCTCGTCGTTGTCGCGGCTGTCGAAGGGCTTGCCGGGGCTCTCGAGGTAGGCCATGCCGAGGATGCCGGGGCTGAGCCCGCCGGCGCCGACCCCGTCATAGTCCCAGCAGTAGGCCAGGTCGAGTTTGGTATTGTAATAGCCGACATCGCCGTCGGGGCTGTGCTCGCCGCCGATGGCCGTGTCGAGGAAAAAGCCAAAGCCGCACGACGGCAAGTCATAGGCGGAGATGTTGGAGATCTCGTATTCAAGGAAGATGATGTCGCGCGCCTCGGGATTGTTCCACTGAAAGCCGCGCAGGGAGACGCGCAGCCCGAGTCCGCCCCAGGGCATCCCGCGCTGCACGGTGACGTCGGGATTGATATCGCCGATGCGGTGGCCAGGCCGGGGATAGTAACGCGGCCCTGTCGTGATGAGCTTTTGATCGGGATCGTTGCGCCGGACGATGTTCTCGAGGTCCTGCGCATCATTAGCGACGAAGTAGGTTTCGAGATCCGCATACCTGATGCCGCGGCCGAAGCGGCCATTCCACTCGCCCGGCCACTTGGTGGCAAAATTGGGCGCGGGCCAGCCCTGCGGCGGCCAGGAGGTGGGAAAATTGCTCATGGCGACAAAATCCTGGGTCTCGTTGAAATAGCCCGGCACCGGGTAGAGCGCCCAGTCGATGGTGGCATCGTAGTTCTGATCGTTGCGGCCGGGGTCGTTGGACTGGATGAAGAAGAGGGTATCGATCTCGGCCCGCAGCCGCGCCACCTCCGCCAGATCGGTCACCGGGATGGAATCCTGGCGGACAAAGACCTCGGCGCCGATCAACAGTGAGACGCGGTCGAGCATCACGGTCCCCTCATAGTTATTGGGCCACTTGCTCGAAATCGGCTTGCCGCCCACCGCAAAGGCCGTGTTGTTCTCGAAAGCGAGAAAGATGCGGTTGCCGTTGAGATAGCCAATGCGGATAGCGGCGATGTCGCCGGCGGGATCCTCAGGGCCTTCGTAAGGGCGCCCCTGGCCGAAGAGGGGTGTGGAAAGCAGTATCAGCGTAAACAAAACCGTGCAAACTAGGCGCATCATCTGGCTCCTGTTATCCGTCTAGAACACAAATCCCATCCCCAGCTTGACCTGGCGGGGCGAGGAGTAGGCCGTAGGATTCTTGACCCGGTCATAATAATCATTGAAATCGCTGCGGTGGGTCGCCAGCTGCGCCTCACGCACGATCGTCGTGTAGGGTTGGCCGGTATCGCTGTAGACCCAGTTGGCATTGAGCCGGTCGAGCAGATTATAGACCGACAGGGTCAGCCGCACCTTCTGCTTCCCCCAAACGGTAATATCATAATAGGAGGTCATGTCGAGGGTATAGCCGGCCGGCTTGTAGTCGTTGTTCTGGTACAGGTTGATCAGCGAGAGCGGGCTCTCGGTCATGGGACTGAACGAGTAGGGCGTGCCCGAATTGTAATAACCGGTCAGGGTGGCGCCGTAGTGTGGGTCGCTGTAATTGACTGTGGCATTGAAGGTATGGCGCTGGTCCCATGACATCGGGATCAGCCTGCGAATGGGATCCATGCTCGAGCCGGCGCGTGTGAAAGTCTGCTGGGGATTGTCAGCGTTGCCCTTGGTGTACTGCAGGGTATAGTTGAGGTTGGCCGAGAGCCGCCCCATGGTGAAATCGTACTTGACCTCCAGGCCGCGGGCGTTGCCATAATCCTTGTTGGTATAGAGCCCATACTCGATCTGGTTATAGGTGGTGATGACCATCGTGCTGAGCAGATCGTAGATATCCTTGTAAAAGAGCGCCAGTTCCAGCCCCATCCCTTTGGTCAGCTCCTGCCAGACACCGATCTCGTAGGAGATCGTCTTTTGCGCGTTGAGCTGGGCATTGCCCATGGTGGTGCCATAATCCCCCACCGGCACACGGAAGATGTTGTTCTCATAGAGGGCGTACATCGGCGGCATCTGAAAAAAATGGCCGTAGCTGAAATGGAGCACCGCCTGATCGCTGAGCTGATAGGCGAGACCGAGCCGGGGCGAGAGCTGGGTTTGCGGTTCAGCGCGCTTGTAGGAGGTCAACATCGAATCAGGCAGATTGAGCTGGTTGGAGGGATTGCGCCGGTTGGTCGGATAGACCTGGTCGGGGTTGAAATAATCATAGCGCAGGCCGATATTGACCACCATCTCATTGTATTCGAGCTTGTCCTGCAGGTAGCCGGAGAACTCGTAGGGCTGTTTTTTATAGATGCCCATGGTTTTGGGGGTATGGGGGACGATCTCGAGTTCGTAATAAGGAAAAGTGATCTTGCCATTGGCATCCGTGACCGGAAGATTCTCCTCAGCCGTGCCGGACCATTTATTGCGCACATCGATGCGGTCCTGGTCGATGTCGTGATAGATTCCGTGCAGTCCCGCCTTGAAGGCATGGTGTTTGGTCGCCTGCCAGGTGGCATCGAGCTTGAGGTTGCTGTCCTTATAGAACGACATGCTGCGGCCGGGACCGTCGATGCCGCCGGTGGCGAATCCGCTGTGGCCGGAGCCGTAGTACTTGCCGTGCAGAAAACGGGAGTCGAGGGGATTCTCGTAGCGGTACGATTTGTAGCGGTTGTCAACATGCGACAGCTTGACCTCGTAGAAGAACTTTTGGGAGAGCATATGGTTGAGCTGCAGCGCCCCCATATGGGCGGTGTGGAAGGAGAAGCCGCGCGCGTCGGGATTGTATTTATAGCCATGGCTGTAGCCCTGGCCCATATCGTCGTTGAGGGTGTAGAGCCCGGTGACCTTGATCCTGGAGGTAGCGTTCCAGGCCAGCTTGGTCATCAGCGAAAGGTTTTGCGAATGGTCCATGGAGACGTACTTGTTGTCGCCGGTGTGTTCGATATGCCATTCGGCCGGATCCTCAGCGGAATAGTCGCTGTAATCCCAGGGGTTGAAGCGACGGATGCCATTGAGGTAGCCGTTCTGATCCTGGTAGCGGCCATTGATGAAAAAGGAGAGCTTGTCCCTGAAGAAGGGACCCTCGAGCTGGAATTTGTAATCCTGGCTGAGGTTGAGGCCGGGGCGGCCGCTGTTGAGGCCGATGAAGATGTCATCATGCGGCGTCAGGTAGTTGGCGAGACTGCTCGAAAAGCTGCCATGAAACTGGTTGCCTCCCTCCTTGGTCACCGCATTGACCACGCCGCTCATGGCGCGGCCGTATTCGGCGTTGAAGGTACCGGTGATCACCTCGAGATCTGCGATCGCCTCGGCCTCGAGGCTGACGGCGCGCCCGCTGCCGCTGAAACCCTCATCGACCTGAACCCCGTCGATCAGATAAGAGACCTCGGTGCTGCGGCCGCCGCGGAAATGGCCAGCCACCACGCCGGCCTGCATGTTGATCACGGCGCTCAGGCTCTCGACCGGCAATTTTTCGATCTTGTCGGCCGAGACGTTGCGCACCGAGCTGGTCTGGTCCTTCTTGACCTCGATGGCGTCGGCGGTGACGATCACCTCCTGCCCCTTGATCACCGTGGCCTTGAGGCGGGCAGTGATCTCGCTGGTGCGGTTGACCGAGACGCGCACCTGGCGGATGCTCATCGACTCGTAACCGACCATGCGTATTTGCAGGGTATAGACCCCCGGCGACAGGTTGAGGATGAAAAAGGAGCCCTCAATATCAGCGGCCGCGCCCAGCTTGCTGCCCTCAATGACCACTACGGCCCCGGGCAGGGGCTGGCCGCTGGCGGCATCCTTGACCGTGCCGGCGATTTTGCCGGTGGTCTGGGCCGTGAGCAGGGCGGGAATGGCGAGCGTTGCGCACAGGAGGAGTAGAATCAGCCAGAAAGCGGATCGAATCATGGTCACTCCGCGATATAGATGATCATGGAACGAAGACGGCCAGAAGGGCGGCCGCGTGGATGAAAAGGAAAGGATGGCATAGTCTAGTCATTTTTAGTTGGTTTTGCAAGAAAAAAAACTAACCGGAATGAATTTTCTGTACAGGGCGAGGCGGAACAAGAAAAGCAGGCCGGGTAGGAGCGAGAGCCCTCCTCTGGTGCCCACCAGGTTCTTCAGCACGACACAAGAAGAGGCCGAGATGGTATGTTAATAGGTGAAGCTTGGTATAAAAAAGGATGTAGCAGTCTGGAGAGATTTTAGGCGCTATCTCTTGGCCTATTTTTGAAGATATGCCAAGAGAAAGCTTGGCCTGTCATTTTTGTTGAGTTGACCTCTTGACAAAAATGGCTCCCCTCTTTATATTTTTGTTAGGCGTAACAAAAACCATAAAAGAAAGGGAGCCATCATGTCACCTCAAATTAATCAACTTGATTTCAAAGGTCAACTGTTTTTTATCGGAATCGACGTCCATAAGCAGAATTGGAGCGTAACGATTCTGGATGACGAGCGTGAACTT
>JAKPUX010000372.1 GCA_029554865.1 bacterium
AACAGAACACACCCCATCCCGCCCCTACTCCTTTTCAACTCAGTATAGAAACGGCACCAGCCGCCACGACCTTTGCGCGTAGGCCTCCCAGGCCGCGGCAAACTCCTCCCGCAGCAGTTTCTCCTCATCGTGAATGCGCCACAACAGCACGATCGTCAGGGCAAAGGTCAGGATCAGCGTCAGGCCGGAGCGGAAGGTGAGCGCCATGCCGATGTTGAAGAGGATGATGCCGAGATAACGCGGATGGCGCAGGTGGCGGTAGGGGCCGCTGGTGACAAGCTGATGGCCCTCCTGGATGGTGACCTGGGTGCTGAATAATCTGCCGAGAACCTCCTCGGCCCAGGCCATCAGGGTAAAACCAGAGGCGATGAGCACCAGTCCGGATATGCGCCAGAGGTCGCTGATCGAGAGCACAAGCAGCTCGCGGCGGTCGTCGAAGGGGGCAAAAAAGACGACAGCGAGGGAGAGAAGCTGCAGCAGGACGATAGTGACGCGCTGGCGGGCGACCACCTTTTTCCCCGCGCCCGCCTCGCGGCCCATCGCCGGGAAGCGGATCATCAGCACCGTCTGCAGCACGATGATAAGAATGACATAAACCAGCCGTGCGGGGTGGCTGAAGAATCCGGAGAGATCGAGAATCCCCCACCCCAACAGGGGCAGGACGACGTAGAGGATAAATCCGATACCAAGTTTGCCGATGATACCCGGCGTTTTCGCCATCTTGCTCCTCCGGCATATAATCCTGTTTTCACTGGCATTTTACAGATTTTCTGACTATTATGCCACGAGAAATCCGGTCCATGCCTGCCCAAAAATCTGTTTTCTAATTGAATCGGGCACATGCAAGAGAGTACATCTGATATCCAGGCATCATGATCAAGGGAGAACCCACGTGAACAGAGAGAATCCTCCGGCTTTCAGCTACATTCCCCTGGCTTCGGGCATCAGCGATCTCCAGGTCATGACGGAGATTCGCAACAGCTTTGCGGCCGGGCTGGAAGCCATCAACGGCCATGAGCTGGCGCCAGAGCAGGCGGATCGCCAAATCCCCCTGATCCTGCTCGTGCTCTCGGGCGGGACCGAAGCCCGGATCGCCGGGCTTTTAGCGGCACGGGATCCCGAATTCGCACGGGAACCGGTGCTGCTCATCGCACATCCCGGCAACAACTCTCTGGCGGCATCGCTGGAGGCCCTGGCCTTCATCCGGCAGCGTCATGGCAAGGGCGAAATCCTCTTTTTCAGGGATGGGGCGGACAGCCAGGCCAGGGAGACACTGGCCGAGCGGGTCCAGGATCTCTTCGCCTACCGGGCGCTGCAAAAATCCCGGATCGGACTGATCGGCGAATCCTCCGAATGGCTTGTTGCCAGCACCCTTGACGACACGGTTTTCAAAACCCGCTGGGGCGTGACGATCGTGCACTATGCCCTCGATGAGGTCTTTGGCGGTCTCGCAGGGGCTCATCCCGGGGCCGAGGTCCCTGCGGTCAGCGGATTTGCCGCCGCGGCGCCTGCCTTCCATGCAGCCTGGCGGGTCCATGAGCTTTTGCAGCGTCTGGCGGTCGACGAAGAGCTGGACGGCCTGAGCGTCGAATGCTTCACCCTCTTCCAGCGTCACAACACCCATGGCTGTTTTGCCCTCTCCAGGCTGAACGACCAGGGCATCATCGCCGGCTGTGAAGGCGATCTGGTCAGCACCACGGCGATGCTCTGGCTCAAGCTGCTGCTCGGCGAGGCTGCGTGGATGGCCAATCCGGTCGAGATCGACGCCGCGGGAAAAGAGCTGTGGCTGGCGCACTGCACGGTCCCGACCTCGATGGTCACCCGCTATGCGGAGGCCACCCATTTCGAGACCGGCTGCGGGGTGGCCATCGCCGGGGTCCTGGCAAACGGGCCGGTCACTCTGGTCCGGATCGGCGGCGGGCAGCTCGACAGGATCTGGGTCGCCGATGCTGAGATCGTCAACACCGGCAGCTCACCCCAGCGTTGCCGAACCCAGGTGCTGATCCGTTTCAAGGAACATTTTCTTCTCAACGAATTGCTGCAGCGGCCTCTGGGCAATCACCTGGTTCTGATCCGCGGCCATCATGCCGCCAGGTTATCCGGCTGGTGGCGAATGTTCATCGCGTCGTAGGGAGAGTCACCTGAGGATCCACTCGAAAAACCCCATCCTCTCCAGCCCGGCGCGCAGGGCCTTGAGCTGCTCCGCGGAGGGATTGCCATTGGGCAGGCGGGCGGGGCCGACCTCGACCCCGAGCCAGCCCATCAGGGCCTTGGCCGCGCCCAGGTAGCCGACCGAGGCGAGCGCCTTGATCAGCTGCACCGATTTCCACTGCTCCTCCCGCGCCGCGGCGAGGTCGCCGGCCTCGAAGGCCCGGATCAGCCGCTGATAGACCGGCGCGGCAAAGTTGAACGAACTGCCCACCGCCCCTTTCGCCCCCAGCGCCAGCGCCCCGAGCATGAATTCATCCACGCCCCACGGCACATCGAATCCGCCCCCGCCCGCGCGCAGGGTGAGCTGGTAAGCCATCAGGTCGCTGTTCGTGAATTTTATTCCGGCCAGGGTCGGAATCGCGGCCTCCCCCCTCTCCAGGAACTCATCCATGGCAAAATTCACATTGGTCAATGCAGGAATATCGTAAAAGTAGAACGGAGTAGACGGCGCGCCGGCAGCAATCCCGGCGCAGCAGGCAATGAGGCGGTCGAGCGTGTTTGGACGAAAATAGCCCGGCGCCAGGGCGGCGATGGCCAGGACGCCGAGTTCTTCGGCCTGTTCAGCCAGGGCGCGCGCGTCGCGCAGGCAGTTCGAGCCGACATGCACGATCAGGCGCATGGGGGTGCCCTTGATGACCTCCGCCCAGCGTTCGGCGAGCTGCCGGCGCTCGTCCGTGCCGACCGAATGGCTCTCGCCGGTGCTGCCGCCGATGAAGACCTGGGTGACGTTGTTGCGCAGCAGGTGCTCGCACTGCTTCTCGACAGCCGCCAGGTTCAGCGCGCCGTCTGCCGTGAAGGGGGTGTGCGCGGCGGCGGTTAAGCCGTGCAGGGGGTATCGGGTTTTCATCTTCTCTCCCTATGGGTAATATCCTCCTCCGGCACGGTTGGAATCTCCTCCAGCAGCTTCCAGCAGTACCAGAGCATGCGCGGCAGATGGAAAAAGCCCTTCCAGTGGTTGCCCTTGAGCGGCATGGAGACGCGCCCGTCGCGGTGGAGGTAGCCGTACCACTCGCTGTATTCGGGGTCGGGAAAATGGGCGAACGCCCAGTCGTGGATCTGCCGGTGCCACCGGGCATATTTTTCCTCCCCGGTCATGCGCCAGGCCAGCAGGGTGGCGATGACAGCCTCGTTGTGGGGCCACCAGAACTTCATGTCGTGCCAGTATTCCTGAACCGGTTTGTTGTAGAGGTCGCGGAAATAGTAGAGGCCGCCGTACTCGTGGTCCCAGCCGCGCCGCCAGCTCGCCTCGAGCATGCCGAGGCCGAGCTTGCACATCGCGGCATCGCCGCGCCGCCGCGCCTCGTGGAGGATGAACCAGGCGCCTTCGATGGCGTGACCGGGATTGAGGGTGCGGCCGTCGAAATGGTCGATCACCGAACCGTCGGGGGCGACCTGTTCCATGACGCAATCGAGTTCCGGCTTGAAGAACCAGCGGCCGATCTCTCCGATGCAGCGGTCGATCCATCCGCGCAGGTCGGCGTCATCGCCGAGGTTGGCGATCAGCTCCTGCGCGGTGACGATGGTGATCATGCGCGGGGCCAGACCGATGGCAGGGCGGAGATCAGTGAATTTTGGAGGCATGAGGCCGGGGGTGAAATTCCAGCGCACGAAGCGCTCGAATAGATCGCGGGCGCGTTCGGCTGAACGGGCGCTGCCGGCAGCACGGGCATGGGCGGCCCAGGCGATGGCGGCGAAGGACTCGCTGTAGGCGTAGCGGCGTTTGCGTAGTGACTGGCCGGCGCGGTCGGTCAGGAAAAAGAGGCGGCCGTCTGCATCCGTCCCGTGGCGCTCGAGAAATTCCAGGCCGGAACGGGCCCACTCGAGCCACTCGGGGCGGTGCTCGACGGTATTATAGAGGGTGAGCAGCATCCAGGCAATGCGACCCTGGAACCAGACCGATTTGTCGGTATCGAGCAGCGACCCGTCGCGGTCGAGCGCAGTGAAAAAGCCGCCATGCTCGTGGTCGACGCAGCGCGGAAACCAGAAAGGAAGGATGTCGTTGAGCAGGGTGTCGCGGTATAAATCGCGCAGGCCAGCAGCCGTATCAGAGTTCATGCAGCCTCCTTCGCCCGGCGGCGCAGACCGGCCAGGGTGAGTTCATCCGCCTCCGCGGCCGGGCGCGGCAGCAGCAGACTGGCCAGCCAGCCGGTGAGGACGCAGACGCTGACACCGATGACGGGGAAAACCCAGAAGACGGTCAGTTTGGTGTACCAGACCAGGCCGACGCAGAGAGCGCTGGCCAGGGCGCCGGCGAGCGCTCCGGCGCCGTTGGCGCGGCGGAAAAAGATGCCGAGCACGAAGAGTCCTGAGATCGTGCCGCCAAAGAGACCGATGACCTCGAGGAAGGTCTCCCAGAGCGAACGGATGTCGGCCTGCGCCAACACCAGGGCGATGCCCGTGCCCGCGAGCCCGATGATGCCGGTCAGCCATTTGGCGAGTTTGAGACAGGCGGCGTCGGTGGCCTGCGGGCGCAGACAGCGGTGGAAATCGGTTACATAAGCGGTGGCCATGCTGTTGAGGCTGCTGGAGAGGGTCGACTGCGCGGCGGCGAAGATGCCGGCCACGATCAGGCCCGCCACGCCAGCAGGCAGTTCCCTGACAATGAAGAGCGGGAAGATGCTGTCCGTCCTCGGCATCAGGGGATCGAGCTCGCCGGGATGCAGCCTGTAAAAGGCGAAGAGGGCCGTCCCGATCGCGAAGAAGAGGAGCTGGGCGATGGGCGAGATCACGGCGTTGGTCCAGATCGCACGCGCGGCGCTCTTGCGGTCCGCGGTGGTGAGGTAGCGCTGGACGACATCCTGGCTCGCGGTGTAGGAGAAGAGGTTGGAGAAGATAGAGCCGATCATGATGATCCAGCCGCCGGCGACGAGGAGGTCGAAATCCCAGTTCACATTCTGCAGGAAGCGCCCGGCGTCATTGGTCAGCCGGATGATCGTCCCCGTGCCGCCCTCCACGCGCAGGATGATGGTCACCAGGGCCCAGACCGCGCCCCCCATGAGCACGATCGCCTGCGCGACGTCGGTCCAGATCACGGCGCGGATGCCGCCCTCCATGGTGTAGATCACGCACAAGACTCCCATGAGCAGAATGGAGCTGGTCACACTGATGCGGCTGACCGTCGCCAGGGCCAGGGCGGGCAGGTAGAGCACGATGGCCACGCGCCCGCACTGGAAGAGAATGAAAAGGGCGCTGGCGATCATGCGCGTGGCGAGGTTGAAGCGCCGCTCCAGGTATTCGTAGGCGGAGGTGACGTTGAGGTTGCGATAAAAGGGCAGATAGACCAGGGTCACCAGGGGCGTCAGCAGCAGGTAGCTGTTGGCGAGGATGAGATTCCAGCCGACACTGTAGGATTGGGCGGGGATGGCCATGAAGGTGATCGAGCTGAGCATGGTCGCAAAGATGCTCAGTCCGGCGGCCCACCACGGTACGCTCTGGCCACCGCGGAAAAAGTCATTGGTGGTTTGGTTGCGCTTGCTGAAGCTGGTACCCAGCCAGACCACCGCCGCCAGGTAGAGGATGAGGGTGGCATAGTTGATCCAGCCGAAGGCCGCCTTGCGGGAGGAGAGCTGGAGCGCGCGCACAGCGGGGGTGCGCACACCGGGACGGATCTCGCCGCTGACCAGAAGGTGCCGGCCCTGCCAGTTGACGACCGGAACCGTGACCTGCGGGAAGGCTTCAGTTGTGCCCCAGGGCGTCCAGGTGTCGGTGATGGTGTGGTAGACCAGCATGGCGGAATTGAAGCCGGTGTGGCTGGCGGTCACGCCGTACTGCGCGCCGTCATCGGCGCCGATGAGCAGGAGATGGGACTGGGCCAGCGCCGGCATCGGCGAAGGCGCGGCTGCGGCCGGAAAGGGCAGGTCGGCGATCCGTTTCCATTGCTGCCGTTTGGGATCCCAGGCGTAGCCGTCGGTCAGGTAGGGCCGCTCGCGCGCCGGCTTGCCATCGCCGCCGTTTTTCAATGCGACGCCGCCAATGAGATAGAATTGGCCGGCCTGAACGCCTGCCGCGGCGAGGGTGCGCGGAGGGCCGGGCCAGGCCGGCAGCGCGATCCACTGCGGCTGCACGGCCGCCAGGTCGAGGCTCCAGAAGCGGCCGCTGGCGGAGGTCGCGCCGGGAGTGCTTTCTCCGCCGGCTATATAGACCGTCGTACCGATGAGCGCGCCGCAGCCATTGGCCATCGCTTCCGGCAGGGGCGGCAGGGACTCGGTCTTCAAATCCCCTTGCGGGCTCCAGCTGAGGATGAAAACATCAGTAAAATGGCGGAAGGGGTCACTGCCGCCGGCGCAGAGCACGCCGCGTCCCGGCACTGTGAGGCTGACGCCGTAGCCGCGCGGCGAGGGCAGGCGGCCGGCAGGCTTCCAGTCTCCATCTGGCTTATCCAGAACCCAGATGCGGTCGTTCCACCTTTTCGGGCCTCCCTCCCAGGGCAGTCCATCCGGAAAATTGGCTCCGCCGGCAGCCAGCAGGGCATCGCCGCAGAGCCCGGCGTACATCCCCGCAAAGCCATGGGAGTCCGGCAGGGCCGGAAGGCTGCTCCACTGCCGGGCGTCAGGCGGAGTCTCGGCGCCGGCCGCATGGGCGTGCCGGCCGGAAGGCATTGCCGCTCCGGCCATCAGCATCACGCAGGTGAACCATCGCAGGATCGATCTCGGTCTCATCTGCTGGACTTCCTCTGCAGTCAATATAGTGATCAGAACAAGCTGGACGGGTACAAGCCCAGCAGTGCGAGAACCAATACGCAAGAATGCTTCATCCTATACTCCCTGATTTTTGGGCTGATTGAACCGGTAAGAGAGCCGATGCAGATGAACAGAGGGATCACCGCAGGGTGGGAGCGGCATGCAGGGTCACACGCCCGGCAGGAGTTCACTTGAGCAGGACCATCTTGCGGGTTGAGCGGAAAGCGCCGGCCTGCAGTTGGCAGTAATATACCCCGCCAGGGATAGCGGCTGCGTTCCACTGGCGGGAATAGGCGCCCGCCGGCAGGTGGCCGGCAAGCAGGAGGTCCACCTCTCTTCCCAGCAGATCGAGCACCCGCAGCGTCACCTGCGCCGGAACCGCTATGGTGAAGGAGATGGTCGTCGCCGGATTGAAGGGATTGGGATAGTTCTGCAAAAGCGCGCCCTCGAGAGGAACCGGGAGAGGCGGCGGCTGCACGCTGCTGGTGTTCAGGCTCGAGGTGTCGACAATCGCCTTGATAATATCGCGATAAACCTGAGCCCCGGTGGCGCGATTGAAAAGGCCCATGCTGTTGTTGCCGGTGGGGCCGTTGTCCCAGTACATCGGCACCAGACCGTGCCGCTCCAGAGAGCGCGTGATGTACTGCATCCAGTAGAGCCGGTAGGCGGCATGCTCCTGGTTGCGCGCGGTGCTGCCCAGATTCAGCCGCGCCTGGACGCCATACTCGCCCAGAAGAACGCCGAATCCCTTGTCGATGAATTTAATCTTCATTTTCTTGAACTGGGCATCCGCCCAGGCCTCATTCGCCCAGGTCTCGGTCCTCGCAGGATCGGTTGCGTTCTTGCCCCATTGGGTGATGGTGCTGCTGGAGTTAATGGTAAAGTTGTAGGGATCGTAATAGTGCACTTCCACCAGCAGCCGCGACTGCTGGGCGTCGGCCGGCATGATAAAAAAGCGGTTGGTGTAATCGATATTGGTGTTGTATCCCTGCACGGCCAGATAGCGGTAGGTGTTGCGGCCGCCGGTCGAACGCACCGCATTGACAAAGGTCTGATTATAGCCATTCTGGACCGTATAATATTCGCTGGTGGGTGCATTGTAATCCACATGCACCTCATTGGTGCCCGCGAAAATGAGATAGTCATCGTAGTCCCGGAAGCGCACGGCAATCTGCCGCCACATGGCCGCCAGCCGTTTGTTCACTTCCTCCTGCTGGTCATTGGTGGGGATGATCCAGCCGTTGTCCCAATGTTCATTGATCATGGCATACATGCCTGCACTGAGGACGTAATTCACTACATCCTCGACGCGGTTGAGCCAGAGGGGATCGATGGTATAGCTGGCCTGATCCGTGAACCGGCTCCAGGCGACGGGGATGCGCACCGACTTGAAACCGGCTGCTTTCACCGAATCGATAAGCCGCTGTGTCACCTTGGGATTGCCCCATGCGGTCTCGCCACCGATCGCTTCAAGGGAGTTGCCAAGATTCCATCCCGGCACCATCTCCTGAGACAGGGCGTAGGAACTGATATCGCGCATATCCGTGTGGTCCGGCGGGATACTGTCGGCCATGGCCGGGGCGGTAAGGCCGCCTGCTGCGTCGCCGGCGGCAAAAGCCGCTGTACAGACCAGGACGATGCACGCAAGCGGCCCGGCAATATAGAGCAATCTTCTCATTGGATGTTTTTCCTGGAATAATGACTTTTACGGTGTTGCGGGGCTGCCGAACCTCCCGGCAGCCTATCAGCTGCGGCGGTTCTTTCCGGCACCTCTCTTTGATTCTTACCTGCGGGTAAATTAGCCAATCAGCCTCTGATAATCAAGCACAATTTGTATCAGGAATAGTGCAGGCGGCATCGCGGCGAGAATAAATAGCGCAGGGATCAGGATCGGACAAGTATATAGGCACTCTTGAATAGACTGCAGGAACTCCGGAGCTGCCTGCTTCCGGCAATGGTCAAGCTCGCTTCCTCTCCGCAGCAAGCTGGTGGAGCAGGAGCGCTCCCGTTAACAGCAGCAGG
>JAKPUX010000378.1 GCA_029554865.1 bacterium
CTCTCGCTTCTGGAACAAAGCCGCCTCAGGCAGGGTAAAGATCGCGATGGATCTGAAATCGGTCATACTGGAACGTGCTTTCTCTCTCGGCTTTGACCGTATCGGGTTCGCCCGGGCGGAGGCGCTGCTCGATCATGCCCTTCGGGGATGGCTGGAAAAGGGCTTTAACGCGGAGATGGCGTGGATGGCCGCCCGCCTGCCGATGCGCCTCGATCCGCGCGTGATGATGCCTGGGGCGCGCACGGTGATTGTCGCGGCGGCAAATTATTTTACCAAAGGGGAGAGCTCAGGCGATCCCCGCCTCGCCTGCATCGCCCGCTATGCCCTGGGCGATGATTATCACCGCGTACTGAAAGACCGGTTGAAAGAGCTGCTTGTTTTCATTCGCACCCTGGCCCCCGGGGTGCAAGCCCGGATCTGCGTTGATGCCGCTCCGATCTGGGAGAAGGAGTGGGCGCGCCGTGCCGGCATCGGCTGGCGCGGCAAGCACAGCCTGATCATCGCACCCGAACTGGGGTCGTGGATCCTGCTTGGTGAGATTGTCACCAGCCTCGATCTCGAACCGGACCAGCCCATTCCCGACCGCTGCGGCTCCTGCACCCTCTGCCTTGAAGCCTGCCCGACCGGCGCCCTCATCGCCCCCTGCACCCTCGACGCCAGGCGCTGCATTGCCTACCACACCATCGAATCCGGGGCCGCCATCCCTGAGGCGGTGCGCCGGGCGATGGGCAACCGCATTTTCGGCTGCGATATCTGCCAGTCGGTCTGCCCCTGGAATCTCCGTTGGGCTGTGCCGGCCGATGCTCCCTCCTTTCATCCCCGTCCCCACTGGCGGAATGCCCCCCTGGCCGAGCTGGTCCATTGGCCGGAGGAGCGTTTCACCGCAGCCGCGCACCGCTCTCCCCTGCAGCGGCGCGGGTATGCCGGATTCATCCGCAATGTCGAGGCCGCCCTGGCCAATCTGCACGAGTGAGCTTGCCTTCCTTCGCTGCGACTCCATCCGACTACTTCTGATGTTACTGAAAATTCTGCTTGCATTTGTTTTGGAATAGCAGTATAATGTATACGTATACTGATAGTTTAATAATAAACTATACGCTAAGGAACAGAAATGGAAAACAACCTCTATGACCAGCGGGAATTCCTCAAAAAGATCGGCTTGTCGGCGGCGGAGCTGACGGAGTGGGAGAAGAACGGCCTGATCCGGAGCGAGGTGCGCATCGACAGCAACATCCCCTGTTATACCGAGGAGCATGTGGTGGAGGCGCAGCAGATCCATCACCTCATCCAGATCGGCTACTCCCTGCCCGAGATCCGCAAGATCCTCAAGAAAATCGGCTTGCCCCGGCCCGAGGCCCGGGAGCACGCCCGTCAGGCGACCGAGTACCTCACCGTAGGGGAGCTGGCGGAGCAGGCCCGGATCAACAACCGCACCATCAAGTACTGGGAGGAGCGGGGGATCATCACACCCGACCGCCGCACCAGCGGCGGCTTCAGGCTCTACGGCAAGCATTATGTCCAGATCTGCCGCCACATCCTCGATCTGCAGAATTTCGGCTACACCCTGGAGCAGATCAGGGAGCAGGCCGATCTTTACCGGCTTTTTATTACACTGCAAGCCGACCGAACGCGCCGTCATGACCCCCAGGCCACCCTGGCCGGTCTCGCGGCCATGGACGGGCAGTTCGTCGCTCTGCAGGAGCGGATGAAGGCCCTGCGCGAGGGGATTGAACGCTGGGAGCAGTTGATGAAGAAGAAACGCAAGGAATTCGCCCAACTGCGTGAAGAGTATGGCAAGGCCGCCGGGGGAGAGAAGGGCGGGGCTCACCCGGGCGGAGAATAATGGTCCGGCTGACGGGCCCATGGATAATGAGGGGGGAGGAGATGACAGAGGAGAACTATCAATGCGCGTTTTAATGCTATACCCCGAATTCCCGGATACTTTCTGGAGCTT
>JAKPUX010000383.1 GCA_029554865.1 bacterium
CCCGCCAACGATCCCAACATCCAGTACCTGGGCCGCTGGGATTTCAGCGATCCCCTCGCCCCCTCCCACTCCTGGCCCGGGGTCTGCATCCAGGCCCGTTTCGAGGGGACCAGCATCGGGGTGAGGATGACGGACAATTTCTGCTATTATAACATTATCATCGATGGCATCCCCCATGCAGTTTTTCACCCCACCACCGCCGCCTTGACCACCTACATGCTCGCGACCGGTCTGAGCGACGGCCTCCACACCATCCGCATCGAAAAGCGCAACGAGACCACCTGGGCCAAATTCTCTTTTCACGGCCTGGTCATCGATGACGGCAAGATCCTGCACCCGCCCGAACAGGCGCTGCAGCGCCGCATCGAATTCGTCGGTGATTCCTACACCAGCGCTTCGGGCAATGAGTACGACAAGCCGGACAAGCCGGCGGAAGACGCCCCCCTCACCAATATTTCCGAGGGCTTTGGCCCGATCACTGCGCGCCATTTTGGCGCCGAGTACATGATGACCAGCCGCTCCGGCTACGGCATGGTCATGGACTGGCAAGGCTCCCGTTCAGGCAGTCTTCCCGCCATCTTCGGCCAAACCCACATCCATACCGCCACCCCGCCCTGGGACTTTTCCACCTGGGCTCCCCATCTGGTCGTAATTGGGCTGGGCCTGAACGATTATTCCGGCATGGGCGGCTGGAACGGCGCGATCAGCGAGAGCAACCGTGCCTTGTACAAGAGCGAATACCACAAATTTATCGCCACCCTGCGCGACCTCTATCCCGGAGTCAAAATCCTCGCCGTCGCTCCACACGTCGAGTGGCTGCAGCTGGTGATCTCGGAGATTGTCATCGAGGAGAACGCCGCCGGCAATGGCGATGTCTATTACGCCTTTTATCCCTATTATCAGGGCGGTTATGTCTACGACGGCCATCCCAGTGTGGCGACCCATCACAAGATCGCCGAGGAGCTGATCAAGGCCATCAACGGGTTCGACGCCTGGAGCCCCTACGACGACACCCGCCCGCCGGTTTTCACCAGATTTCCGGATTCACCGCAGACCAGTTACTCCCGCGAGATCACTCTCGAGTTCGAAACCGACACCTACGCCACCGTCCGCTACAGCAGCCAGGACGAGAGCTGGGGGGAGATGGAGCAGACATGCACAACCACCGGCCAGCGCAAACATGCGGTCACCCTCAGCGGCGAGCACGGCCGCAACTATCTCTACTATTTCCGCGCCGCCGATCTGCGGGGAAACGCGATGGCCGCCTCCTTCGCTGTCGCATTCGAAATCGATACGACCAAAATCCTGCTCAACTGGCAGGACCCGGGCTATGACGACGGCGGCTGGCAATCCGGCGCTGCACCCGTCGGCTACGGGACCAGCAGCGGTCTTAAAACCCCCTGCGGCACGGTGCAGACGGCCTATTTCAGAAAAAGTATTACCGTCGCCAATGCCGCCGCCCTGACCGGGCTCGGCCTGCTCGTCAAGGGCCGCGAAGGGGCCGTGGTCTACCTCAACGGCCATGAGATCGAGCGCATCAATCTGCCGGCGGATGAGGAGATTTCCGCCGCCACTCCCGCCGCCACCGCCCTGGCGGCCAACCTGAGCAAGATGGTGGTGATCAATGCCGCCAACGGCCTGCAGTTTTTGCGCACCGGCGAGAACCAGATCGCGGTCGAGATGCACGCCTTTGACTATGCGAGGGGGATCGCCTTTGACGCCCAGCTCATCGACAATACAAATACCATAATTTTCAAGCAGGGGTCGGAGTGGAAATTCGCCGATGGCGGGGAAGAGCCCGAAAAACAGCTGCGCGACAAGCTTGCGGGAATCAGCGGCGCGGATGACCAGGAGCTGCCGCAAGGATTTCTGCTCCAGCAGAACTATCCCAATCCCTTCAATCTGTCGACCACGATCGGCTTTGAACTGCCGGTTGGCCAGGAGATTTCCCTGAGGATTTATGACGTGAAAGGGGCGGAGGTGGCCACTCTGGCCGGAGGCGCCCTGCCAGCCGGCCTGCATCAGGTGCGCTGGATCGCAGACAAGGCCGCCAGCGGCTTGTATTTCATCCGTCTGAAATCGCCGGATCGCCAGGTGCTGCGCAAGGCGCTGTTGTTGAAATAAGGCCTCGGGCATGCGATCGACTGGGAACAACCAGCCGCATCCGAGGGAATGGACGGGATATGGAGATATAACTGATCTACAGGAGAGAACGATGAAAAAAGCCGGCCTGATCGCGATGTTCCTGATCACCCTGTTTCTGATCTGCGCCTGCGCCAAAGGCCCCGATCAGCCGCTGCGCTGCATGAGCTTCAACATCCGCTACGACACTCCCGATGACGGCGGCAACACCTGGCCGCTGCGCCAGGAGATGGTCGCGCGCACCTTTTCCTTTCACCGCGTCGATGTGGCCGGCCTGCAGGAGGCGCTCAACCGTCAGGTGCTGGTGCTGGCCGGGCTGCTGCCCGAATATGACTGGATCGGCGTGGGCCGCGATGACGGCCGCGAAGAAGGCGAATATGTGCCGATTTTCTATCGCCGCGACCGGCTGCGGCTGATCCGCCAGGGCACCTTCTGGCTCTCCCCCTCTCCGGACAGCGCCGGCAGCCGCGGCTGGGATGCCGCCCTGCCGCGCATCGCCACCTGGGCGGAGTTCCGCGACCGCGCCACCGGCAAAGACTTTTTCTATTTCAACACCCATTTTGACCACATCGGCGTGCGGGCGCGCCAGGAGAGCAGCGCCCTGATCCTGCGCAAGATCTCCGCACTTGCCGGCGGCCGCCCGGTCATCCTGAGCGGCGATTTCAACAGCACCCGCCAGGAGGGCGCCTACCTTGAACTGGTGCGGGAGCCGGAGGGGATGAAGGATAGCGAAATGCTCAGCGTCAACGGCCACTACGGCGGCAGCCAGTCCTTCACCGGCTTTAACGACGCCCTCCAGCCCAACTATCTGATTGATTTCATCTTCGTCAAGGGGATCCGGCGCGCGGCCAACCACGGCCTGGTCGCGGAGCGCTGGGACGGCCGTTTTGTCTCCGACCACTATCCGGTGATTGTGGATATCTATCTGTGACCGGAGGCCGGGGGCGTGAGCCTCAGCGTTCGCCGGGAAGGTGAATCCGCGGCAGCCGCCACCACGGCACCGTCGGCTGAACATGGTGTTCAAGGTGGTAGCCGAAATGGAAGCAGGTGAGCAGGGAGAGCCAGACCGGATAATCCGAGGAGAGGGCGCGGTGCATATTGTCATAGCCCTCCTGCGGACGGCGGTGGGGCAGGTAGGTGCCGAAGTAGAAGAGCTGAAAGGTGCTGAGCAGGGCCGGGGCGACCCAGAAGAGGAGCAGGTTGGCGAGCGGCACCCCCGCGCCGTGCTGCAGCAGATTGAAGAGCAGCGCCATGCCCACAAGCTGTGGGATGGTCAGGTAGTGGAGCATGAAATGGAGGTACCAGCGCAGGGGTCCGGTATGCACGCCGTCATGAAAGTCGGGATCTTTCTCGCTGGCGGGAAAGCTGTGATGCAGTCCGTGGCGCTGCAGCAGCTTTTTAAAGGAAAAGAGGGCGTAGCTGAAAACTGCTGCCTGTCCGACCCGGCGGTTGAGGCCCTCACGGCCCGGAACCACCGCCCCGTGCATGGCGTCGTGGGCGGTGATGAAAAGCCCGACGTAAAGCCAGGTCTGCACCAGCAGGGCCGGCGCTATCCACGGCAGCAGGGAGCGGTCAAGTTCCGCTGACAGCCAGAAGATGAGGTGACCGAGCCACCCCAGATAGATCAGCGCAGCGATGAACAGACCGCGCCATTTGCCAGAACCATCCAAACTTGCCATAGTACTCTCCAAATTATCATCCCAGCCGGACCAGCAGGAAGTAGAGAATCTGCGCGAGCCAGGCATGCCGGCTCAGGGCGGGGGCGCCCCGCTGCAGAAATCCGAGCCGCCAGGCCGCGGCGGCGTAGATCAGGGCGAAAACAAACCAGGCCAGATAGTTCTGCAGGGGGATGATGCCCCCCCGCCAGCTCCAGTAGCCCAACCGGACCGCCGCCGGCTCCATGATCCAGTCGAAGAAGAGCATGAGCAGGGCGGTGAGGAGGATGCGCAGCAGGCCGTGGTCGGAAGCCGGCCTGTCTGCGCCAGAAACAGACTCATTCCCCTGTCGACCTCTGAAGAGGTGCCGCCAGGCGTCCGGCAGCCAGTCCGCCACCCCCGCCGAGGTGAGCACCATAGCGAGCCAGGCGAAACCGATCGCCAGGGGCACCCCGAAGAGCTGGGGCTGCAGCTTGTCCCCATAGCCATAATGGCCGAAAATCCGTCCGGTGGTGACCCCGGCCCACTCCAACCCAAAGGCTGAAAGGACCACCCCGGTCAGGAAACCCCACCAGCGCAAGTGGGCGCCCGCGGGTCCGCGCCACAATCCGTAATGACGTCCATGCACATAGCTCACCAGCAGGGCCACAGCGATGAGCATCGGGGCAGCAAGCAGCTGCATCAGCCCCTGAAACCAGCCGAGCAGATGCCACAGCCCCCCGGCGGCGAGCAAAATATAGAGCAGAAAAAGGGCGAGGCCATCCTCGTGACCCCGGAATGACAAACGCCCCGGCGAATGTGCTCCCTTGCCCTGCGCAGCAGTCCGACCGCTGTGCTCACGCATGGTTCCCCTCCTCCTTTTCCGCGACGCCGCGCAGCTCCACTGCTCTTCCCTTCCAGGCGATATTCCCCTTCAGGAAATAGTAAAAAGAGGCCAGCCCGACCGTGATGGTGGCGAGGATGCTGAGCGGATGGAGGATGACGCTGTAAACGAGGGGCTGGCCGAACTTGAGCGCCACCATCAAACGCAGCAGGATATTGATCCCCACCGCCGGCAGG
>JAKPUX010000228.1 GCA_029554865.1 bacterium
GCCACCTACAAGGGCGAGGACGTCGAACTCATGCAGCAGCGCATCGGTGGCAGCAATACGGTGCTGCCGGGCGGACTTCACGCCTGGGATCTGATCTCGGCCTTCGACCAGGCCATCGCCACCGGACTATACTTCTTCAGCGTCAAGGACCTGCAGAGCGGCGAAATCCAGACCGGCAAATTTGTTGTGATCAAATAGACAGAATCCGGCGGGGGCGAATCAAGCAAGAGAAAGGAGTCTCTTTTGAAAAAAATGCTACTGGTTATGCTGTTATGCGCCGCTCTGGGCACCTCCTGGGCAGCCATCACCCCGATTCGTGACATTCAGTTTACGACCGAAGCCTCCGGCGACTCCCCCCTCAAGGGCCAGATCGTCACCATCAGCGGTGTGGTCACCGGCGAAATCTACGCATTCAAGAATAACTACTATTATGTCCAGGACGCCAAAGCCCCCTGGTCCGGGGTTAAGGTGTACGACAAGACCCATTTCGCCGCCCAGGGCGACCGCGTCACCCTGACCGGCAAGGTGGAGGAGTACAAGGGCGTCACCGAGATCACTACCGTGACCGAGTTCACCGTCGACTCTACCGGCACGGCCTGGCTCACCCCCATGCCGGTGACGACCGGTGAAATTGCCACCGGCGCCGCCAACGCCGAGGCCTACGAAGGCTGCCTCATCCGGGTCGGCGCCTCCACCATCTCCAACCCGAGCCTCGGCTACGGCGAGTGGCAGATCAATGACGGCTCCGGCCCCTGCCGCGTCGACGACGAAACCAAGTACTATTTCCGCCCGGCCGATTATTCCGCGGTCCAGTCGGTCACCGGCATCCTCGATTTTGCCAACGGCGATACCAAGATCGAGCCGCGCCTGGCTGAGGATGTGGTTGAGGAGGGTCCCTACACCCGCATCCAGCGCATCCAGCAGGTGCGCTACAGCGATCTGCTCAAGACGCCCACCAAGAACATTATGGACAAAAGCTATTTGCTCGGCGATACCGTGACCGTCAAGGGCATCGTCACCATGCCAACCGGCCTCTGTTATGCCGGCGCCGGGATCAAATTCACCTTCGGCGCCGCTGAGGGCGGGCCCTGGTCGGCGCTGCTCTCCTACAACGCCGACTCTACCGCCTATCCCACCCTCTATGAGGGCGATGAGATCGAGATGACCGGGTACCTCTACGAGTACACCACCTCTCCCTCCAATATGACCGAGTTTTTCATCACCAGCCCGATCAACATCCTCGATGCCGGCAAGCCCCTGCCCAAGGTCGATTCCCTCAAGACCGGCGATCTGCGCTGGCCGACCACGGCCGAGCAGTGGGGGACCGTGATGGTGAAGGTGGGCAATGCGGTGGTCACCAATGTCACTCCCCAGTATGAACTCTTTAAGGTCGATGACGGCAGCGGCGGCATTCTCGTCGATGACGAATCGGACAGCATGCGCGGCTACCCGGATCCGGCCCTCAAGTCCTTGTTCAAATCGATCACCGGCTGGGTCTATCACCATTACGGCTCCTATGCCGATTCCACCGCCTACAAGCTGGAGCCCCTCTACCGAGACTGGCTGGAGATCGGCGCCGCCGGCCTGAGCATCAAGAACACCGCGCGCAGCCTGGCCGCCCCCTCGCCCGCGCAGGGTGTGACGATCACGACCACCCTGGATCCCATGGCCATCGCCGCCGGGGCGAAGCTCTGGTACAAGGTCAATGACGGGGCCTATGCCAGCCTGCCGATGACCCTCAATGGAGGCGTCTACAGCGCCGAGATCCCCGCCCAGGCGGTCAACAGCCTGGTCAGCTATTACATCGAGGCCACCGACAATACCGGCAAGCTGACCTTTGATCCCCCCGATCAGGTCGCCGCCAATTACTCCTATGTCGTGCTGGAAGGCCAGCCGACATTGGCCCAGATTCAGTACACCCCCTGGCCCACCGCCGACAGCCCCTTCCAGGATTTCAATGTGGTGGTGGAAGGCATCGTAACTGCCGACACCGTGTTCTTCAACAAATATGGCGCTTACCCCATTCAGGACGCCGCCGGCGCCTGGAACGGCCTCTTCGTCCTGGGCAATGTTCCCAGTCTGCAGCGCGGGGATCATGTCCGCGTCTATGGCAAGGTGGAGGACCACAACGAGGCCTATCTCTACAAATGGGAGGGCAACACCCAGATCATCGCCGACAGCGTCCGGATCGTGGCCCACAGCCAGGAACTGCCTGCGATCGCCGATGTGGCAACCGTCGATCTCAAGGACAAGAGCGCCTCGGCTGAGTCCTACGAGGGCGTGCTGGTGCGCATCCACAATGCCACCCTGGTTTCGGTCAACTCTTACGACGTCACCGTCGATGACGGCAGCGGCCCGTGCCTGCTCGATGCCGACGCTTTTATCGGCCGCGATCAGGATGCGAACCCCTATTTCTACATCAACCGCACCGCCCAGCTGCTGATCGTCAACGGGGATACGGTTCGGATCGGCGACCAAATTAACGTCGCCCAGGGTGTCTTCCTCTTCAGCTTCGGCACCCACAAGATCGAGATCCGCAATCTGGGCGACATCGGCACGGTGACCGGCGTCCGGAATGCGGTGACAGCGCAGCCCCTCGAGTTCGGCCTGGAGCAGAACTATCCCAATCCCTTCAATCCGGAGACGAGGCTCTACTTCCAGCTGCCTGCCTCCGAAGAGGTCAAACTGATCATCTACAACACCCGCGGCCAGATCGTCCGCCATCTGGCCGAGCGCCGGTATGAAGCGGGCCGCCACACCCTTAACTGGGACGGCCGCGACAACGACGGCAACCGGGTGCCGACGGGCGTCTATGTCTATCGCATCAAGGCCGGCGATCATATCGCCGCGCGCAAGATGACCCTGGTTAAATAAAGTCAATTCATCAGGTCCACCGGCACAAGAGCCGATGGACCTGACTGCTTTTTGTAGACGTGCAGATTTATCCGGATGAACATGAATTACAGACACGGCCTTCTGCTTCTCCTGGCAGTGCTCTTCGCCGGGTGCGGGATCAAGGATCCCTTCGGGGATGACCGCACCTCGCAGAAGCTGGGCAATTTGCCTCCACAGACCCATCTATTTCTCCATGTGACCCAGGAGCAGATCACCCTGAGCGATACCCTCCTCGACGGCACCATTCAGACCCGGTTATACACCACCGGGCTGGATACCACGCCCAGCCGCCAGATCGTCCACTGGTGGGGGGATGATCCGGATGGCACCGTGGCCGGTTATTACTATCAGTGGGACTATCAGAGTGAGCCGGTCTTCACCACTGGCGAGTACGACACCTTTTATGTGCCCATCCGCAGCCAGTATGACGAGTTCAGCTTCAAGGTCTGGGCGGTGGATGACCAGGGGCTGGAGGATCCAACCCCGGCCTCGCTGCGCTTCCCGGTTTACAACACCCCCCCCTCCATCGCCTTCCGGCTCAACTCCAATCCGGTCATCGCCGGCAACCCCAACGTTGTCGCTTATACCTTCCCGACGCGTACTTTTGTCTGGGACGCTTTCGACGATGACGGCAAGGAGACCATCACCCATATTTATTACGCCCTGGATGACACCAGCAGCTGGATTCCACTGGCGGGGGATGCCGACCAGATCACCCTCGGGGATCTGGCCCCCGGCCGGCACCGCTTTTTCGTCAAGGCCCAGGACATTTCCGGGGCGACCAGCCCGACTCTCTCCTTTCCCAATCCGGACGATCCCAACATGCCGCTGCACTGGGAGGTCAAGCCGGTGCAGGGGCAGATCCTGCTGGTCAATGATTTCGCCCAGGACCAGAGCCTCTACCAGGTGCAGGGTTTTTACACCCGGATTCTCGATCAGCTGGTCGGCCCGGCGGGTTATTCGGTCTGGGAAATTGGCTCCAACACGACGCCCCTGATCAACTCGCAGAATGCCCTGCCCCATTCCTCGATCGATATCGAAGCTTACCTGGCCTATTTCGACAAGGTGATCTGGTTCAGCCATCTCGGCCGTCCCCATCTCACCGCCGCCGGCCAGGGCATCACCCGCTTCACCGGCAAAGGCGGCAAGATCTTTATCAGCAACGGTAATGAGGAGAGGCCCGACAGCACCTGGACCTTTACCAGTCTGGAATCGGTCTACCGCCTCAATCCGGGCGGCCGGCTCCTGGCCGGTGTGAGGATCCTCGCCAGCTTCGGCACCCCCCAGGACCCCCAGCTCGATCTCAGCCTCGAGAAGCTGATCGGCAACCGCGTCTCCGCCCTGGTTCCAGGGGCCGGCGCCGATGTCGTCCTGCGCATGGAACCCGACAGCACGGCCGCGGTCACCGTGCCCTACAAGGGATCGCCGCCCGTCGCCCTCCGTTTCCAGATCGGACCGGGAGAATGCATCTACTGCTCTCTGCCGCTCCATCTTTGCAACGGCAACGCCAACATGACAGAATTTTTCAGGTATATCCTCTTTGATGAGTTCAACTGACAGACCCATGAAGACAACCGGCAGGATAATCACCCTCGCTTTCTTGTTGAGCCTTTGCGCCTCCGGCGCACTGGCTCAATCCTCCCTCATCCGGGGGCGCGTGACGGACAAGCGCACCAACGAAGCCTTGCCGGGTGTCAATATCTCCGTGCCCGGCACCTACAAGGGGGCGGTGACCAATATGGAGGGGCTCTACGAAATCCGCGGCCTCGCTCCCGGGGATTACGATCTCAAGGCCTCCATCATCGGCTATACCGTCCAGATTCGCACCGGCATCCATGTTGAGCCGGATAAGACCACCCAGGCCGATTTTGCGCTCGAGTCCACTGTGCTGGCCCTGGGCCAATCCGTCGAGGTCATTGGCCAGAAACCCCTCTTTGAGACCGATATCACCGCCTCCCAGCAGCATATCTCCTCGGAGGAGATCGGCCAGAAGGTAGTCGAGAGCGTCACCGACCTGGTCGGCGAGCAGCTCGGCGTAGTGGTCCAGGACAACAAGATTCACATCCGCGGCGGGCGCGCCGACGAGAGCCTCTACATCATCGACGGCCAGTCGGTCAAGGATCCCCTCTCGGGCTATTCCAACACCCTCTATGTCAACGCCGCGGCGGTCAAGGATCTCAAGGTCATCACCGGCGGATTCGACGCCGAGTACGGTCAGGCCATGTCCGGGGTCGTCGACATCGAGACCAAGGAGGGCGAGGATCACTACTCGGGCGGACTCTCCATCAAATCGGACAACTGGGGCAAGGGCTTCTTCCCCTCCTTCAACTCCGACATCGTCCAGATCAACGTCGGCGGCCCCGAACCCATCACCGGCAAGCTCCTGCCTGCGATTGGCGTACGCATTCCCGGCAAGCTCGGTTTCTTCTTCAGCGCCTACGGCAATGTCAGCGATACCTACCTGCCGCGCGCCAGCAAGCTTTACCCCTCCAGGGCCGCCTATGACAAGCTGGCCCCGCGCCAGGAGAACGACTGGCACCTCATGGGCAAGCTTTCCTGGGATCTCACCGCCGGCAAAAAACTCTCCATCTCCCATGACCGCTCGCTCAACATCAATCAGGCCTATTTCACCTCGCTGGCGACCGATATCGGCGGCTTCCCCTACCGCTACTCACGGATGCTCGACAACTATAATACCCTGACCAAAGAGGCCAACCTGACCACCCTGCAGTGGGTCCATACCCTCAGCAGCAGGACCTTTTACCGCATGAGCCTCTCGCGCTTTTTCACCAGCAACCATTCCGCCGTTCGCAACAAGCACTGGACCGAATATCAGGAAGAGCTCGACCTCGAACCCATTATCTACATTCCCGATTCGGAGGGGAACATCCGCACCCAGTATGGCGACGGCTTTTATGATACTGGCGATGCGGAGGGGTGGTACGATTATTTCAGCGACAACTGGACTTTCAAGGGCGATATCACCACCCAGCCGAACGACAAGCACTCCGTCAAGGGCGGCTTCGAGGGACGCTATACCGACATGCAGGTGGTCGACATCAATGCCCCCTGGTACGGCGAGAGCGGACTGGGGCGCAATCACGACTATTTCAGGGTCTATCCCAACGATGGGGCCTTTTACATCCAGGACCGCATCACCTACGACGGCATGATCGTCAACATCGGCCTGCGCTATGACTACTGGTTCCCCGGCAAATTTGTCGATGACGCGATCCGCGACACCAACACCGTGACCATCACTGACGCCGCGCGCAATAAATATATGGATGAGACCTTCGAGCTCTTCGGCCTGCGCGGCAAGAGCCATCTCTCCCCCCGCCTGGGCATCAGCCACCCGGTCACCGACAATGATGTGCTCTATCTCCACTATGGCCATTTCTCCCAGCAGCCCAAGGGGCAGTATGTCTATGCCAAGCTGCGCTCGACCTCCGAGGCGACCTATCAGCTCTTCGGCAATCCCAACCTAAAGCCGACGACAACCGTAGCCTACGAGATCGGCATCAAGCACCGCTTCAATGCCAACCAGACCCTGGAAGTCAAGGCCTATTACAAGGATATGTTCGACTATCCCACCTCGACCACGGTGCGGAAATACAGTCCGCGTTACGGCAACATCAGCTTCCTCATGTACGTCAACATGGATTACGCCCGTTCGCGCGGCATCGAGATGCGCTTTCGCAGGCGCTATAGCAAATTTCTGAGCGGTAATATCGATTTCACCTACGCCCTGGCCACGGGCAAAAGTTCTACTCCGAACACCAATCTGCTCGTCGTCGCCGGCAAGGTTTCGGAAAAGCCGCTGGGCGAGAGCCGGCTGAGCTGGGACCGCCCCTACCGACTCTCCACTGATCTCTACTTCGACATGCCGGCCAGGGCCAATATCCGCCTCTTCGGCTTACGCCTGCCGGAAAAATGGGGCCTGACCATGCGCTGGGAATATGAGTCGGGCAAGCGTTACCAACGCATCATCGATGTGGCGAACAATATCTATCAAAAGGACGAGTACGGCTCGCTCTCCAAACCCTGGATGCGCGTGGACCTCAAATGGTACAAGGAGTTCGAACTCTTCAAAACCAGACTCGCCCTGCTGATCGAGGGGGAAAACATCTTCAATACCAAGGTGCCGCGCATTATCAATCCTGTCACCGGCCGTCCCTATCAGCCGGGAGATGTCATTCCGGTCACCTGGTATGACGATCCCGATGATCTGCCGCCGGACAATCCCGCGCGCTTTGACTGGCCGCGGCGGGTGATGACGGGTCTGGAGGTGAGGTTCTAAATCCTTTTCACGCGGGGTACGGCTTGCTCAGCGCATGATACGGCCTGACTTTTCTGCGCTCCGATGAGAAAGTCTTCCTCAGTTACGTTACATTTTCGACCGAGAACGGATTACGTGACAAGACAGCGTATACTAGCTTTTCTGATCTTCCTGCTCGCCGGACAGGCGTGGGCGCAGGGGCTGCTGCCCAGGCTTGGCGAGCAGCGCGCCGGAACGGCCTCGATGACCTTTCTCAAGATCGGCGTGGGGGCCCGCGCGGCCGCCATGGGCGGCGCCTATGTCGCCATGGCCAATGATGCCTCCGCCACCTACTGGAACCCGGCCGGCCTGGTGCAGATCGGCCGCAACGAGCTGGTGGTCTCCCATCTCGACTGGCTGGTCGATGTCGATTTCGAGTACCTGGGCTATGTTCACCAGCTCACCCGCACCATCGGGCTCGGCGGCTTTGTCGGCTATCTCCATTTCGCGGACATGCCGGTGACAACTGAATACCATCCCTACGGCAATGGCGATTACTTTTCCTACAATGATCTGGTCGCCGGCGTGAGTGCCTCCCTTAAAATGACCGACCGCTTCTCCTGCGGGATCACGGTCAAGTATGTGCACGAGCAGCTCGCCGAGTTGCAAATGGGGGGCGTTCTTCTCGACCTCGGCACCTACTACTGGACTGGTTACAAGACCCTGCGCATCGCTGCGGCGATGCGCAACTTTGGCAATGACATCGGCCCGGAAGGCACCTACATGCGCCGCAAGTCGGGCGGAGAGACCGAGACCGCCTGGCAGTCCTTTTCCCCGCCGACCCTCTTTACCCTCGGCGCCGCCATGGATCTGTTCCAGCGCAGCAGCCATCTTCTCACCGGCAGCGTGCAGATGAACCATCCCATGGATGATCAGGAGAACCTCCTTCTCGGCTGCGAATACCGTTACCGGACCCTTTTCTTCCTGCGCGGCGGCTATCGCGCCAATATGGATGAAAACCGGTGGACCTTCGGGGCGGGGGCTAAATTCATCCTCAAGGGGGTTCACCTCAAAATCGATTACGCCTACGCCGATTATACCCATCTATCCATGTCGCAGCAGTTCACATTCGGGTTTGAATTTTGATGAAGAGACGATATTATCTCCTGACCACCCTTCTCGCCCTCTTCTGGGGTTGTGAAGAGAACAAGATGCCCCTGCCCAGCCCGAGGAGCGCCAGCACCTCGTTCGGCGCCAACGATACCAGCTACGTTGAGCTCAATCCGGTGTGGGACAGCGCCCAGCTGGGTGTCCCCCTGGATGCCCCGGGGGACCTGACTATCAGCATGGATGGCACCCTCTTTCTCGCCGATGAGGGGGCGGGCCGGATCCACGCCTTCAGCAAGGCGGGCAATCTTCTCAGCGGCAGCGGCCTGGATGGCCTTGTCCTGGAGTCTCCGCGCGCCCTGGCCGTGGACAGCAAGCTCAATCTTCTCATTGTCAACGGTACGAACCGCCTCTTCGTATGGAATCAATTTCTGAACCGAGTGCGCATCGATTCGGTCGCTGATGCCGGACTCTATTTCGACCGCGAGACAGGCCAGGAGATCACCCTCACCTTCGCGGAGCTTAGGGAGCGGTTGGCCGCTGGAGGGACGCAGCCCCACCTGCGCCACTACCTTTTCCGCCATGACCCCGCGCGAGTGGCGGAGGCCCGGGGTATCTATCCGGTCTATGCGGATCCGGAACCCTCCGCCCGCTTCAACGGCGTCGCGGCGGGCAAATACGGCGAGGAGACCGTCTATCTGACTGAATCCAACTTTGACCGGATCGTACAGCTGCTTCTGGTCCCGGATCTGGCGCTCAAGGGACAGAATCGGACTGTACTTTTCCACTATACAGCAGAGTTGAAAAGCAATGTGGCGGTCTATGGTTCAGGATCGGGTACAGTCGACGACCCCTGGTCCATCACCACCGATGATGACGAGAACCTCTACTTCACCCAGCTTGGCGGCAACTTCCGGGTGCAGAAGCTGCTGGCCGGGAGCTTTAGTCCGCGTTATGTTCTTTATCAGCACGCCATCATGGATCTTGGTCGCTTTGTAAAGCCTTACGATGTGGCCCTGGACGATCGGGAGGGCATCTTTGTCCTGGATGGCGAGAGCGGTTCAGTGAGCAAATTTGCCAATTCCGGTTCCAAGGCCGGGCAGCTGCTTTCTCTCGGGCAAAAGGGGCTGGCGCTGGCCAGCTTTAATGACGGCAGGGGGCTGCTGGCCAGTGATGATGTGGTCTATGTGGTTGAGCGCGGCGCCAAACGCATTCGTCGCTTTCAATACTCGGTTTCGGAGTCCGATATCCCGGACGACGAAAAGGAGCCATGATCCAGTATTGTACATGAAAGGAGGTGCAGCGGCTATCTCTGAGATCGCCAGTATGCGAGTGGAGGAAGTGCGGCTTATTTATTCGGATAATTCCAGCTACAGCCAGTCCAAAGGAGGAGTGGATTTATGAAGCTATCAATTCGGGTTTTGCTCGCTCTCTGTTTGATTTTTGTGCTCGTGAGCGGGTCTTACGCTCAGACCGGCAAGATCACCGGTCGCGTAATCGACTCTGCCACCAAGCAGGAGTTGGTTGGGGCCAACGTCCAGGTGGTCGGTACCAGCATGGGCGCGGTTTCCGATATGCGCGGCCACTTTACGATTTCGGGCGTTCAGTCCGGTGACCTGAAGCTCAAGGTCTCGTTTGTGGGCTATGAAACGGCCGAAAAGGGTGTTATGGTTGCAGCCGGCAAGACAGTAACGGCCAATTTCAGCCTGACCCCGACCATGATCATGACCAAGGGCATCAGCATTTTCGCCGACCGCGCCAAAGAGCGTGAGACGCCGGTCGCCTTTACCAATATTCAGAAGCAGGAGATGGCCCAGCGGCTGGGCTCCCGTGATATTCCGATGGTCCTGACCACGACCCCGAGCGTCTATGCCACGACCTCGGGCGGCGGCGCGGGTGATGCCCGCATCAACATCCGCGGCTTCGATCAGAAGAATGTGGCCATCATGATCAACGGTGTGCCGATCAACGACATGGAGAACGGCTGGGTTTACTGGTCCAACTGGGATGGTGTCTCCGATGCCACCTCCTCGATCCAGGTTCAGCGCGGTCTGAGCGCCGTCAATCTGGCCACCCCTTCCATCGGCGGCACGATGAACATCATCACCGATCCTTCCGTGCAGAAGGCCGGCATCACGGCACGTCAGGAGTACGGCACCGGCAATTTCCTCAAGTCGACGCTCAGCGTCGCCAGCGGCCAGATCAACAATAAATTTTCGGTCAACGGTACAGTGGTGGTCAAGCAGGGTAAGGGTATCGTCGACAAGACCTATACCGATGCCTGGGCCTATTATTTCGGCGCCGCCTATAATATCAACGCCAACAACCGTCTGGAGCTCTATGCCCTGGGCGCCCCCCAGCGCCACGGCCAGAACACCAACAAGCAGAATATCGGTGTCTTCAACAAGGAATTTGCCCTCGGCCTTGAAGGCTATGATCCGGCGGCGGCCGCAAAGTATGTCGAATCGAGCTCCGGCGTGCTCTACAATCAGAACTGGAACAATGTGGATCCCTCCTATTCGGGACGCCAGTTCTACAACGGCAGGACGCATGAGCGTCAAACCGGCAATGTGCTCTATGAGCGGGAAAACTATTACCACAAACCGGTGGTCAATCTGAACTGGTTTTCCAAGCTCAGCGACAAGGCCGGTCTCTACTCGGTGGCCTATTATTCGGGCGGCCGCGGCGGTGGTTCGGGTACCTACGGCTCGGTCTCCAGCGACAAGACCCGGTTCCCCAATCCCAAGGACTGGAACGCCACTATCGCCAAGAACCGGGCCAGCACCACCGGCGCCTCGGGTGTGCTCCGCAACAGCACCAACAACCAGGACGCTTTCGGCCTCATCTCCAAGTTCAACTATGAATTCAGCAAGAATCTCAAGAGTGCGATCGGCGTGGATGTGCGCACCGCCGAAGTCAGCCACTTCCGCGAAATCCGCGACATGTTGGGCGGTGAGTACTATATCGACCTGAAGGCGGACAAAAAGAGCCCGCGCAGCGATTTCTGGAGCGCCGAGCAGACCAAACGCCGTCTGGGCGACAAGATCGATTACGACTTTACCAACACGATCAACTGGATGGGCCTCTACGGTCAACTCGAGGCGACCATGGGCAAGCTCAGCGCCTACGGTACAGCCGGATGGTCGAGCGTAAAGTATGACCATACCAACCATTTCAAGAAGGATGCCGAAGGCAACGAGCTCTATCTGGAGAGCGACTGGATCGCCGGCATGCAGCTCAAGGGCGGCGCCAACTTCCGCATGACCGACAACCTCGATCTTTATGCCAATGTCGGCCATATCGCCAAGGTGCCCATCTTTGACAATGTTATTCTGGACGGCTCTTCCTCTCTGGCCAAGGATCCCCAGACTGAAAAGTTCCTCTCGATCGAGGGCGGCATCAATATGAATCTGCTGAGCAACACCCTCGCCGCCAAGTTGAACGTCTATCGCACCGCCTGGACGGATCGCGCCGTCACCCTGGCGACGATCGATGCTGCCGGTGATGAGGCCATCATCTTCCTGTCGGGTCTGGATCAGCTTCACCAGGGCGTCGAACTGGAACTGGCCTATCAGCCCTTCAAGCTGGCCCGTCTGGATGCAACTGTTGGCGTCGGCGACTGGGGCCACACCAGCGACGTCAGCGGCACCTACAAGGATTACTCCGGCGATGTCGAGAAGGAAAAATCCTACAACCTCTATCTCGACGGCCTCAAGGTCGGCGACCAGCCCCAGACCATGCTGGCCCTCAGCGCCAGTGTTTTCCCTCTCTCCGGGTTGACCATGGAGTTCACCGCCCGTCATTATCGCGATCATTACTCCTATTTCAATCCGCTCGGTCGCACCAGTTCGGCTGATCGCGCCCAGAGCTGGAAAGCGCCGGATTATACCCTGCTCGATGCCCATGCCTCCTACACATTGCCGGTGCGCGCGGGTGAAGCCAGGTTTGCGATCTATGCCCACCTCTTCAACCTGCTGGACGAGATCTACATCCAGGATGCAGTGGATAACAGCAGCTACAGCGCCTTTGGCGACAAGACCCACGCCGCTGATGACGCCGAGGTCTGGATGGGCTTTCCGCGCAATTTCAACATTGGAATTCAGGTCTCCTACTGAGACATTTCTTCGCACAAAAGCCCCCGCATGGG
This sequence comes from bacterium, assembly GCA_029554865.1. Classification (GTDB taxonomy): domain Bacteria; phylum Zhuqueibacterota; class Zhuqueibacteria; order Residuimicrobiales; family Residuimicrobiaceae; genus JAKPUX01. Next base: position 12,408 of record JAKPUX010000228.1, read on the forward strand.
GGCTTTTGTGTTTCCGGGGGCGCGGCGCCGGAGCCAAAACCGTCAGGCTGCCGTGCCCGCCGGGAGGGGGCAACTTTTCGCTTGACTAAAAGCGTAAATATGGATACTTTTTCAGAATGAAAGAACTCTTTTATTTTATCATGCCCTGGGAACCCAGCGATATCCTGGTGGCGGGTCCGGCCGGCGCGGTGAGCCGAATCGATTTTCTGCGCGGCCGTACTCCGGAGGAGGCGCTGGCCTCCCTCTCGCCCGGCTGGTCCCCACGCCGGGAGCCCGCCTTCCTGCCCGGGCTGCAGGAGCAGCTGCGCCGCTATCTAGCCGGTGAACCGGTGGAATGGAAGATCCGGATCGAGCTGGCGGGGGGCACGGACTTTCAGCGCGCGGTCTGGCGGGAGCTGCAAAAGATCCCCTACGGCCGGACCGTAAGCTACGGGGAGATCGCCGCACGGCTGGGCAAGCCCGGCGCCATGCGGGCGGTGGGTGGGGCCAACGGCGCCAACCCGCTGCCGATCATCATCCCCTGCCACCGTGTGGTGGCCGCTGCCGGAGGGCTCGGGGGTTACGGTGGCGGGCTCGATATTAAAAAAGCCCTGCTGCGGCTCGAGGGCGCAAGCCTTTGAACGGGAGGCCGGCGCCGCCCTACCACACCCTCTTCACCGGAGGCTTCTCCCCTTCCATGGTGATTGTGCAATGGGAGGAGAGCCTTCCGCCCCTGGCTGGGGAGTTGCAGACCGCCGTCGACGCGGCCTGGGAAGGGCTGAACCCCAATCCCCACTTCAACGGCCGTATCGCCCGGCTGGAGGAGTGGAGGATCCGGGATGGCGCGCTGCACCTGTGGCTGCGTCCGGTTGAGTACAAACATCTGCTCTACTCCAACGCCCATACGGGTGAGATCATCCGCCACTATGGCGAACACCAGCTGGCGCGAGCCCTCGGCATCAGCGCCGTGGTGGTAAGCGCAGAGGGGCAGATTTTGCTTATGGAACGCAGTGACCGGGTGGGCGAGTTTCCCGGCTGCTATGATCTTTTCGGCGGCCATATCGATCCCCCCGCCCAGGGGGAGATCCCCGATCCCTTTGCGAGCATGGAGAAGGAGCTGGATGAGGAGCTGGCTCTCCTCCCCGGCACGGCGTCGCTGAGCCTCTTCGGCTTGCTGCTGACAAGGGAGGCACGCAAACCCGAGCTGCTCTTCATCGCCCGCTGCGGCATGGAGAGCGAGGCGATGATGCGCGCGGCCCTTGGCGCGCGGGACCGGTATGAGTACAGACGATTGCTGACCATCCCGGCCGATGCCGAATCCGTCAGAGGATTTCTGCAGCGCCACCGGACGAAGCTCAGTCCTTCAGCCTTCGGGGGGCTTGAAATATTTGCAGCAATGAGATAGAGACTTTCACGAGGTATTGTTTTATGCAGAATGGCACAGACGCCGCCCCCGCCGCGGACAACAGAGACTACTCCTTCCCCAACGTCAACCGGGTGGCGATTGCCGGCAAGCTGATCCAGGATCCGCCCCTGCGCTGGACGACGCGGGGTGTGCCGGTCACCAATTTCGTCATTGTCACCTCGCCGGAGGCTGAAGCCGATTTGCCCGAGGGTACGGATCGCCCCCCCTGCTATATCAGCATTGTGGTATGGGCGCAGCAGGCGGTGCAGTGCAACAAGTTCCTGCGCAAGGGCAGCTCGGTCATGGTCATCGGCGAGCTGCAGTCGATGCCGAATCATGCCCCGGAGCGCAATTACTATCCTGTTCAGGTCAATGCCCAGTGGATCCAGTATCTGGAAAAGGGGACGGTCTCCCCGGACGATGCGGAGTATGGCAATCAGGGGCAGGGGGAGTTGGATGCCGGGCGGTAAAGGGGAGCTGGAACAGGAAAATGATCGGGCGCGCCCCTGCTGGGCGCGCTTTTTTTTTGGATCAGTATCCGAGCACGCTGCCGGCGCCGCCAAATTTCTCCAGCTTGATGTCGCTGAGGCTCGGCGACTTGACATTGATGCGGAAGTAGACGCGCTTGCCGCTGCCGCTGGGTACCCAATCGACCGAGGCCTCCCAGCAGTGCAGGTCGCGGTAGATGGTGCAGCGGTGATAGGAGATGATTCCCTTTTCGAGATCGACATGGGCGCTGTAGCCGAGCCGCCACTTTTTGGTCAGGCTCAACTCGGCGCCGGAGATATCGAGGTAGTAGCGTTTGTTCGGCCGGTCCGGATTGGTTTTGTCGAAGAAAAAATTGAAGGTGGTGTTGAGCCGCCAGGGGATGCTCTGGTGGCCGAAAGCGCGATCGTCCTGGAAACGGCGGCCGCGGCGCAGCATGTTCTCCTCCTCGACGGTCAGATCATCGGCCCAGCGCAGGCTGTCCGCGCCCATCCCGGTCGTGTCGGAGAGGGTCTCCGTCTTTTGCTTCTTCTCGCCTTTGCCTTCGAAGCGAAGCGAAAAATTGAGATTAAAGGTGGTCATGCGCAGAAACTCGCCCTTTTCCCAGCCCTCGTCCTCGAAGAGATAGCGATTGACGCGGGTGGATCTGCTCTTGTCCCAGGCATAGAAAGAGTGGCCGGTGCTGGCGCTCAGGCTGAAATTGCGGGCGGGATTGGCCTGCCAGGAGGTGCGCAGGTCGGAGAGGCGGTACTGCTCGGCCCTGAAATTGTAGCTGGTGCTGAAATCCATATTGAAAAGGTCGATTTTCTTGACCTTCTCGCCGCTGCCCCGCTTCATCTGGAAGAGGTTGCGCACGCTCAGGCTCACCATCTGGCTGCCGCCGCTGCCGGTGGTTCCCCCGAAGCGGTCTCTTTTTACGGTTCTGCCGGAGGTGTCCTGGAGGTAGGTGTAATAGCCCCACGCCTTGGCGGAAAAATCGGGCCGGTAGCTGAACGAGAGGGAAGGAGTGACAACGTGTCGGATGGCCTGAATATCGCCGATGCCCGGTGCAACCACCCCATAGATCTTGGTGTTGGCCGAGGCGCTGTAGCTGAAGGTATGGCGCGCAGCCACTTTGTTCTCCTCATTATCCTCGATCGTTCCTGTGGCGGGATTGAGGGAGAAGGCGTGGACCCGGTCATAGAGGTCCTGGTCGATGCTGAGGGACTGGTTGATGGCGAGGAAGCCGAAATACTTGTTCGGGCTGCTCAGGGAGAGATCGAGCGAGTTCGCCAGCGAACGGTCTGTATCGACCTTGATGGTGGTATCACCGCCCGCCATGGAGAGGGACTCTCTGCGGGCGTTGAGGAAATTGGAGCCGTAGGAGAGATAGAGATTGTGATACCAGCGGGCGTTCCGGCGGCTGCCGGCGCCGGTTTTTTTGCCGGGCTTGAAGAGCTGGGTCTGGCTTTTGCGCAGGGAGATCTGCGGCAGGGTGGTCTGGGTGACATCGTCCTGCAGGTCGTGAACCTGGGAAAAGTTGGCGCTGAGGCTGATTTTCTGTTCCGGCCAGTATTTACTCCAGGTGGCATTGGAACGCAACTCGCGGGTCAGTCGGGTATAGAGATTAATGCTGAGGTCTTTGTAATAGCTGTTGTCGCTGATGAAATAGCCGCTGGCGCTGAAGCGGGAGGTGGGGCTGAACTCCTGGCTGTGCCGGACGGTCAGGTCCCAGCGGCGGTCGGTATAGCCGCTGGAAAAGTTTTTGCGGGTGAAGGAGCCCTCGATGGCGCCGTTGAGCCGGTAGCGGAGGGCATAATTGGTGCCCAGTTCCATCAGCCAGCCCGATTTTTCGAAATAGTCGACGGTAGCCCTGGCGTCGAAATAGTCGTTGGGCGCCCAATAATAGCCGAGGCCGCGGAGGTGGCGGCCCTCCTGGAGACTTTCGCCGTAGCGCGGGATGATCACCCCGGAGTGGCGGCCGGTGCGGGTCTCGAAGAAGGCGAAGGGCAGGGCGGCGACCGGGATATGGCCGAGATAAAGGACAATGGGTTTGGCGATGACGCGCTCATTGACAATCATCTTGAGGCGTCGCGCCTTGAAGTGAAAATGGGGATTGCTGTCCAGGTCGCAGGTGGTATAGATGGAGTTGGAGACGTTGAAGGTCTTTTCGCCGACCAGCTTGATCTGTTCGCCGACATAGCGGCCGTCCTCGAAAGCGGTGCGGCCGCGGACAACGCGTCCCCGTTCGGTCTTGTAGTTGTAGACCATCTGGTCACCGGTCATCTCGGAGCCGCTTTGCACCAGGACGGGGCGATCCTTGATGATCAGCTGCCGGGAAGAGTCGGTGCCGGAGTGATTGACCACCCAGGCGCTGTCCGGCAGCCCCTCGGCGGTCAGGGTCTCGGCATCCCAGTCCACGGTGATCTTGCCGGCCTTGAGGGTCATATCCTTGTAGCGGACCTGGGCGTCGCCGATGAAATAGCTCTTGCGGGCCGAGACATCGTTATCGATGAGACGGGCCTGGTAGATGACAGTGGTGTCGACACCGGAGTTCCGCCGCGATCCAGCTCTGGCAGCTGCGGCGAGGGAGTCGGCGGCGGTCGTGAGAGAGTCCGTTGTGGTCGTGAGCGTGTCAGGCTGTGCGGTTGTACTGGTGTCTGCAGCGGCCAGCGGGAGGGGCTCACTGTGGCCAGCCTGGGCCGGGGCGGCGGCAGTCATAAGCATCAGGATAAGGAGGAGCAGGCCTGGTGTGCGCACGCGACCGCCATACGGGTGGTAAGAGTTCATCGTTTGCGCCCCGGCCAGAGCTGGAGCAGCCGCTCCTTGATTTTCTTTTCGATCCCGTTCTCGGTGGGATGGTAAAAGACTGCCGTCTTGAGTTCCTCGGGCAGATAGTTTTGTTCGGCGAAGCCGCCGTAATCGTGGGGATATTTATAGCCGCTGGCGTAGCCGAACTCCTTCATCATCCGGGTCGGAGCGTTGCGCAGATGGAGGGGGACATCGACGGCATCGCCTGCGCGAACCCGTTCGCCGGCGGCTTCGAGGGCGAGGTAGGAGGCGTTACTCTTGGGGGCGCAGGCGAGATAGGTTGTTGCCTGGGCCAGGACGATTCGTCCCTCGGGCAGGCCGATGGCGTGAACGGCCTGGAAGGCGGCGGTGGCGACCATGAGGCCGTGGGGGTCGGCGTTGCCGATATCTTCGGAGGCGAGGATGATCAGCCGGCGGGCGATGAAGAGGGGATCTTCGCCGGCGTCGAGCATGCGCGCCAGCCAGTAGAGGGCGGCGTCGGGATCGGAGCCGCGTACGCTCTTGATAAAGGCGGAGATGACATCGTAGTGGTATTCCCCCTGTTTGTCGTAAAGCAGGGTGCGGCGCTGCATCGCCTCCTGGATAAGTTCGCGGTCAATGGCGCGAACTCCGCCGGCGTCGGGATGGGCGAGGCGTCCGGCCAGTTCGAGGGCAGTGAGGAGGTTGCGGGCGTCGCCTCCGGCCAGGGTGATCAGGAGCTGACGTGCCTCGGGATCGAGCTGCAGGCGTTGGGATTTCAGACCGTTTTCCGCCTCGAGGGCGCGGTCGATGATGATGCCGAGCTCTGCCGTCGAGAGGGCTTCGAGTTTGTAGACCCGGCAGCGTGAGAGCAGGGCGGGGATGACCTCGAAGCTGGGATTCTCGGTGGTGGCGCCGATGAGGAGCAGGGTGCCGTCCTCGACGCTGTGGAGAAGGGCATCCTGCTGGCCCTTGTTGAAGCGGTGGATCTCGTCGATAAAGAGAAGCGTGCCGCGGCCGTCAATGCGGCGCTGTTGTTTGGCTTGCGCGATGATCTTGCGCACATCGGCCACGCCTGCGGTGACCGCGCTGAGAGCGCTGAAATGGGCGTCGCCTTCCCGGGCGATGATGCGGGCGAGAGTGGTCTTGCCAGTGCCGGGGGGACCCCAGAGGATCATCGATACCAGCTGGCGGCTCTCGATAGCGCGGCGGATGATCTTGTCCTGACCGAGCAAATGGCTCTGGCCGACAAATTCCGCCAGGGTCGCAGGACGCAGGCGATCGGCCAGGGGGGCATCCCCGCCGGGATGGTTCGGCTCAACAGCCGGTTCTTCGAAGAGGTCCATGGTCAGCCTCGAAAGGTTACTTTGGTTTAAATGTAGTCAAAATAGGAGGGAATTGCAAGCTGCAAAAACGGGGCAGTGTCTTGTTCCGTCCTCCTTGTCGTTCGGAATGCGGATTTTTTTGTAACAAATAAGGCCAAAAAGTAGTATATTATAGCTTGTATATCCCGCGAACTTTTATCCGGACTTTACGTTCTACCTAATATGGCATCGCCGGCTGCCGCTCGGAGAATAATGGGTCAAGCCTGCCGGCGGGCAATTCTGTGGAGGAATCGATGCGACTAAAGATAACACATTGGATCAGTATTATTTTCCTGCTGGTTGTTCCGGGCCTCCATGCCCAGGATCAGCTCACCCTCACCATTGATGAGAGCGTCGAGCTGGCCCTGGCGAAGAATCCCGAGATCCGCATGGCGGAAAAAGAGCTGGCCAAGGCCCGGGCGAGTGTCTGGGAGGCCACTGCGAATATCCTGCCGCAGGTCAACGGCTACGCCAATCTGCAGCACGCCTGGGATATCCAGACCCAGACCATCCCCAATTTTTTAAAGACCATGCTCGGACCCCTCGCGGATATGATCCCCGAGCTGGCGGGGATGCCCGATTACGTTCAGATGTCTTTCGGCATGGAGAACACCCTGGTCTATGGTGCCAGCCTCACCCAGCCGCTCTTTCTTGGCGGAGCCGGGATGGCGGGCATTCAGATGGCTACGGCGGGCAAGCGCGCGGCCGAGCAGAATCTTGAGGCCAAGCGTCAGGGACTGATCTATCAGACTGCCAGCGCTTTTTACGCCTGTCTGCTGGCGCAGGAGCTGGCGGCGGTCCAGGAGGAGGCCCTCGCCCAGGCCCAGGCCAACCTTGATGTCGTGGCCAAGAAGCATGAGGTCGGCTCGGCCTCTGGCTTTGACAAGATGCGCGCGGAGGTGGAGGTGGCCAATCTCAAGCCCGAGGTGATCTCGGCCAGGAATAAACTGCAGCTCGCCATCACCGGGCTGCGCACAGTGCTCGGGCTGCCGCGTACGAGTGTAATCAGGGTCGAGGGAACGCTGGCCTATGTCGAGGATGATTTCAGCGCCATGAGCCTGGCGGAGTTCCAGAATCGCGCCCTCGCTGCCCGTCCCGAGATTCTCGCTATGAAGGAGCAGAAGACCATCAGCGGCAAGGGGGTAAACCTTGCCGCCAGCAGCTTCCTGCCCAAGCTGGTCTTTCAGACCGACTATTCCTACATGGCGATGAAGAATAATATGAAATTTGCCCAGGGCGATTTCAGCAAGGGCTTCACCTCGGCGATCAGCTTGCAGCTGCCCCTTTTCACCGGTTTCAAGAACAGCAAGCAGTTTCAAAAGGCGCGGCTGGATCAGAAGATCATGGTTGATGCCGAAAAGCAGGTCTTTGACGGCATCGCCGCCGACGCCGAAATGAGTTATAACAAGTTCCAGGAGGCGCGCCAGAAATATCAGGCCGCCAAGGAATCCTCCATCCTCGCCCAGGAGGCCCTGCGTCTGGCCAATCTGATGTACGAGGAGGGAGCCAACACCCAGCTGGATGTCCTCAACTCCCAGCTGGCGGTCAACCGAGCCAAATTGAATTATGTCAGTTCTCTCTATGAATATCAGATGGCTCGTTACCAGCTGCGCAAGGCCGTGGGCCAGCTAACCGCTGTGCTCTAGTGAATCGTGAAAAGGAGAAAATCGATGCAACGAAAGATGGTATATGGTCTGATCATCCTTGGCCTCTCCCTGATGGGAGCTGGATGCAGCAATAAACAAAGTAATAGCGAGCAAGTCGCTGCTGTGCCGGTGGAGGTGACGAAAGTACAAACCGGCCGAGTTCTGCAGTCCCTGACCTTCAACGGGGATATCGAAGCTGAGTTCGAGGTCAAGGTCTTTTCGAAAATTCCGGACCGCATTGAAAAGTACTATGTCGATGAAGGGAGTTTCGTTCAGAAGGGAGCGCCCATCGCCCGTATTTTCGCCACCACGATTCAGCAGGGCGTACGCCAGGCCGAGGCCGGACTGAGTGCGGCAAAAGCCCAGGAGGCCAATGTTGCCGTCGAATATGAACGCGCCCAGCGCCTCTTCAAAGAGAACGCGATGAGCAAACAGCAGTTCGATATGGTGGTGACGCAATATGAGGCGGCCAAGGCGGGACTGGAGCAGGCCCAGGCGGCCCTGCTCTCGGCCAAGAGCACCCTCGCCGATGCCACAGTGTCTGCCCCGATTGCCGGCATTATTGGCAAGCGCTATTACGAGGCTGGCGACATGGCCAATCCGGCGATGCCTGTGGCCACGGTGGTGCAGATGGAGCGGGTCAAGGTCATTATTGACGCGACTGAGGGCGATATCGGCAGGATCAGGGTGGGGCAGGAGGCGGAGGTCCAGGTGCGCAGTTTTGAAGGCGAGACCTTTGCCGGCCGGGTGAGCAAGATCAGCCCGGTGCTGGATCCGATGACGCGCATGGCCGAAGTCGAGGTGCTGGTGAACAATAATGACAAGCGGCTCAAACCGGGCATGTTTGCGCGCGTGAAGGTGATCACCGGCGCGGTGGAGAATGCGATTGCGGTGCCGCGGCATGCGGCCATCGAGAAGAACACCATCGAGAACGTCGCCGGCGAAGAGCGCATCGTCTCCCATTATCTCGCCTATGTCGTCGTGGGTGAAAAGGCGGTCCAGCGTGAACTGGAGGTCTCTTACGCCGATCACCTCCAGCTGGCGGTCACTGGCGGCCTTCAGGTCGGTGAGTCTCTGATTATAACCGGACAGACCACTCTGCGCGACGGTTCGGCGGTGAAGATCATCACCAGGGCGGAGGCGGGCAAATGAAGATAACTCAGCTCTCGATCAAAAACGGCGTGACGACGGCGATGATCTATCTGATCGTCGCGGGCTTTGGCCTCTTCTCCCTGGCCCGGCTCAACGTCGACCTCTACCCCAAACTCGAGTTTCCGATCATGGCGGTGATCACCCAGTATACCGGGGTCGGACCCTTCGATCTCGAGACCGTGGTAAGCCGACCGATCGAAGAGGCGACCGCCTCCGTGGAAAACATCAAGACCGTCCGGTCCACCTCGCAGCAGGGCCTCTCGCTGGTCCTGCTCGAGTTCAACTGGGGAACGGACATGAACCAGGCGGAGATCGATGTCCGCAACAGCCTGGAGTTCATCCGCGACTATATGCCGGAGGACGCCAGTGAACCAATGGTTTTCGCCTTTGATGTTTCAGCTCAGCCGGTCCTCTATCTGACCCTCTCCTCTCCTAACCTCAGTCAGGCGGAACTGCGTTACATCGGCGAGCATGACCTCGAGCCGCGGCTGGAGCGCATCCCCGGGGTGGCATCGGTATCCACCATGGGTGGACGGAAGCGGGAGATCAAGATCTACGCGGATCCGATGCGCATGCGTGCCCACAACATCGCCCTGCAGCAGATTACCGGAGCCCTGCAGGCGGCCAACCTGCAGATCCCCGCGGGTATGGTCGAGAACGAGAACCTCGAGTTTTCGGTCAATACGGTGGGTCAGTTCACCAGCGTCGACCAGATCGCCAACACCGCGGTCGCCACCTACAATGGTTCGGTCATCCGCGTCAGCGATGTCGCGCGCGTCGAGGACGGCTTTAGCGAGCAACGTCAGCGGGTCTGGAACAACGGCGAGTCTTCGGTGATGGTGATCGTCCAGCGCCAGTCGGATGCCAACACCGTGACGGTCTGCCGGGCGATCGAAAAGGGCATGCCCCGGATCAAGTCCGAGCTGCCTGCCGGGGTCCATCTGGATACCATGATGGATCTGTCGGACTTTATTACCCGTTCGATGTCCAATCTGACCAACACCGCCTGGCAGGCGATCCTGATGACCTTTCTGGTGCTGCTCTTCTTCCTACGCAACATCCGCAGCGCTATCATCGTGGCCGTCTCGATTCCGGTCTCCATGGTCGCCACCTTTGCTGTCATGGACCAGGCGGGGTTGACCCTGAATGTCATCTCCATGGCCGGTCTGGCTCTGGCGATCGGCATGCTAGTCGACAACTCGATCGTTGTCCTGGAGAGCATCTTCAGGCGCCATGACGAAAAGAAAGACAAGCTGGTAGATGCGGCCAATAATGGCACCCAGGAGGTGGCCATGGCGGTCACCGCTTCGACCCTGACCACGATCGTCGTCTTTCTGCCCGTGCTCTTTGTACCGGGCATGGCGGGGATGCTCTTCCGCGACATGGCCATCACCATCTGCTTTTCGTTGACGATCTCCTTGATTGTGGCGCTCACCCTGATCCCGCTGCTCTCCTCGCGCTGGCTGCGCCTGAAGAAAAATCTGGATCCCAACGGCCAGCTCATACGCGTCCAGAACCGGATCACCGGCTGGCTCGACGATCTGCACGCTTTTTACGAACGCATGCTGGGCAAGGCTCTGGCGCACAAATTATTGGTCCTGGGCACTGTCCTGTTGCTGTTTGTCATCTCCGTCGGTTGGCTCTTCATGATGGGGGGTGATTTCATGCCTCAGACAGATGATGGCTTTGTGACGGTTACGGTGGAACGCTCTCCCGGCACCAGCCTCGAGGCGATGGAAAAGAGCATGCGCGATCTGAATCAGATCTTTGCCGAGAAGGTGGAAGAACGCGAAAACATCTACGCCAATTTTGGCCAGGGCGAGGGCATGATGGCGCTTTTCAGCACTCGGAACTCTTCACAAGGTGAGATCAACGTGAAACTCAAGGAGCGCAAGGATCGGGACCGCTCCAAGTTTGAGATTCAGGATGGTGTGCGCGAAGCGATGACCTCGCTGCCTGATGTTGATGCCAAGTTCCAGGAGGGAGGCGGCATGGGCTTCAGCAGCGCGGATATCACCGTCAAGATCTTCGGCCACGATCTGGCCAAGTCCGAGGCGATCAGCAATGAGCTGGAGCCCAAGCTCAAGGCGGTGGAGGGCGTGGTCTCCGTCACCTCGAGCATGCGCAAGCAGACCCCCGAGCTGCGCATCGACCTCGACCGCCAGCGCATCGCCGACCTGGGATTGAGCACCGCCCAGATCGGGCAGGTGGTGAGCACCAGCATTCTCGGCTCCACCGTCACCCAGTTCCGCGATGGCGGCGACGAGTACGATGTCAAGCTCCAGCTGGAGAAAAAATCGCGCACCAGCAAGGAGGATCTGGAGAATATTCTCATCATGACCCCGACCGGAGCGCAGATTCCCCTGCGAGCGCTGGCAACTATCGACTACACCCGGGCCCCGCGTGAGATCGTGCGCGAAGGTCAGGAGCGTATTGTCACCCTCGACCTGGATGTCTCCGGCCGCGACCTGCGCGGCGTCACCGCCGATGTCAAGAAGACGGTTAACTCGGTGGCCATGCCGCAGGATTTCCGCACGGAGATCGGCGGCTCGGCGGAGGATTTGCAGGAGTCTTTCATGTACCTCGGCATCGCCCTGATGGTGGCTATCCTGCTGACCTATATGGTGATGGCCTCCCAGTTCGAGTCCCTGGTTGATCCCTTCACCATTCTCTTCACCATCCCGCTCGCCATGATCGGCGTCGCCCTGGGTCTGATCCTGACCGGGACCAAACTCTCGGTGATGGCCCTGGTTGGGGTGGTGATGCTGGTTGGCATAGTGGTCAACAACGGCATTGTGCTGGTGGACAAAATCAACCAGCTCCGCCATGAAGGGATGGAACTGGAGCCAGCGATCCACGAGGCGGGACGTGTGCGTATGCGCCCGGTGCTGATGACGGCCATGACCACCATCCTCGGTATGTTCCCCCTCGCCCTGGGCCTCGGTGAAAGCGGCGAGATCTGGGCGCCGATGGGGCGCTCGGTCATGGGGGGTATGATCGTCTCCACGGTTTTAACCCTGATCATCGTGCCGATCATCTATTACTATATGGAGGGCATCGGCTCGCGGGCCAATCGCTTCCGCAAGGAGCGTGAACAGCGCCGGCTTGACAAGGGGATCGTCCACGCCGAAGATTAGGCGTGATAAAGGATCCGGGAGCAAGGGCCGCCTCGCAAGAAGCGGCCCTTTTTCTTTCTTGTTTGCGAACGGGAATAACCGCCAAAGCGGCTGATGTTACCCTTATAGAAGGCAGTTTGATTTCAGCGCTCATTATTCTTCCGCCACCGCGTTTTCCACCCTGCACCGCGATACCTCTGCATCCCCGTTCAGCGCGTTCAAAGCATGAATGCAGTTCCAATATCAGGCTTTTACAGGCCTGGGGAGGATCTTATGCAGCCTTTGCCGTGCCGCCGTGTTCTTTATCCCTATGAAACCCGAGTCCTGTTTCTGCTCGTGGGGGACGACCAGATCGACAAGGCGCGGGAAATCGGCCATCTGCTCAAGGAGAGCGACGTGGCCATTGACCGGCTTTACACCGCACCGGAGACCCACAGCCTTGGCAGTGCTTTCTGGCGGGCTCTTCGACCGGAGGGACAGGATGAGGAGGTGAGGATAGACGAGGTCGCCGTGGGGGATGAGGAGAGCGAAGGATTGCTGGAGGAGGATGCCCGCCGCCAGGGGAGCGGCCACTGCGCCGAGCTGCTGCGGCTTCTTCCCAAGGAAATCCGCCGGGCTCCCGGCAGTCACACCTATGCTGTGGCGCCCAGGCGTAATTTGAAAATCATGGACGGCGAGAAAGATGATCCGCACGTTGCCGAGTACATCATCGATCAAAGGAGCGGCCAAACCCAGCTGCACTGGCTGATGTGATCGTATGAACGACGAACTGATTGACCTAAAAGCCTTCTGGGACAGGGACGGCGACGGCGCCCTGGTCTATCGCGCCACAGCCTTTTCCGAGAGCATGGGGAGGGAGCCTCTCTTCGAGATGACCGTCACCTTCTCCTCCTCCGCCCGTCACCATCTGAGTGATGAGGTCTGCCGTTCCATCGCCCGCAAGCTCAACTGCGAGGAGATGCGTCAGGCTCTTGAACAGGTCGAGAGCCTGACGGACCTCCAGCACGGCTGAAAAGGCCCGGCCTCCCCGTGGTCCGAACCCGGCCGCCCGGCCGGGCGATTTACCGCCCTCTTCAGCCGCGGCAGCGCCATAATGTGGAATAGCCGCTCCTCCTCCAATGTTGGTAGATGTACTGAACCCAGTATAACAAACCATTGCAGGAGGATACCATGGCAGATTTACACGTTGACGACACCGCTCCCCTATTCAGCCTGCCGGCAACCACCGGCAAAACCATCTCACTGAGCGATTATGCAGGCAAAAAGCGCGTGGTGCTCTATTTTTACCCCAAGGATGACACCTCGGGCTGCACCAAGGAGGCCTGCTCTTTCCGCGACACCCTTCCCCGCATCGACGTCAAGGATACTGTAGTGCTTGGGGTCAGCCCGGACGATCTCAAATCCCACCAGAAATTCATCGACAAATACGGCCTCAATTTTCCCCTTCTCTCCGACAGCGATCACAAGGTTGCCGAGGCCTATGGCGCCTGGGGTGAAAAGTCGATGTATGGAAAAAAGTACTTTGGAATCATCCGGAAAACCTTTATTATTGGCAAGGACGGCAAACTCGAACATGTGTTCCACAAGGTCTCTCCCGAGGGACACGGCGAGGAGATACTGAAACTCATCTGACCTTATTGGCCAAGGGCGTATATGGAGCTCTCCTACGGAACCACCATCCTTTCCTTCCTGCCTGATCCCCGCGTAGCCTGGCGCATACTTCCGGAGGTGGAGCCGGTCCCAGCGGCAGCCGCCGGTCCGGGCATTCTGCGGAACGCTATTAAGCAGCTGTTGGGGAAGCTGAAGGAGGGGGGCGCTGCAGCCGGAGAGAGCCTGCTGCTGGTCGTGCCCGACCATACCCGGCGCTGCCGCCTTGACGAGGTTCTTGGCCTGCTGCTGCCTGAACTGGAGGCCCGTTTCGCCCCGCGGGTGAGCATCCTCGTCGCCAATGGCAGCCATGTGGTGCAGCCGGACCCGCTGGTGCGCGACCTGGTTGGAGATAAGGTTTACAACTGTTATCCCGTCGCCCAGCACGACTGCCGGGAGGAGGGCCAACTCGAGTCGATCGGGATGACCTCCTTCGGCACCCCGGTGATCATCAACCGCGCCGCCCTGGAGGCGGACCGGATTGTCACCATCGGGGGGATTCTCTATCACTACTTTGCCGGCTTTGGGGGCGGACCCAAGATGCTGCTGCCCGGCATCGCCGGCGCCGAGACCATTCGCATCAACCACCGCCGGACGCTCAATCCCGCCACCGGCCAGTTTCATCCCGACTGCCGGGAGGGCAACATCGAGACCAATCCGGTCTATCTTGATCTGGCCGAGATTGTGCGCTTTTTCCCGGCCGCCCTCTCCCTGCAGCTTGTGCTTTCCCCGCAGGGGGAGATCGCTGCTGCGGCCGCCGGCCCCATTCTGCCGGTGCAGAGGGAACTGGTACCGCTGGTGCGAGATTTTTACAATCTGCCGATCGGAGAGCGGGCGGATGTCGTCATCGCCAGCGCCGGCGGCCATCCCGCCGATATCAACCTTATTCAATCCCACAAATCCATCCATCACGCCTACCAAGCTGTCAAGAGCGGTGGCACCCTGATTGTGCTGGCCGAATGCCGTGAGGGCGTAGGGTCCGCCGCTTTTATGGACTATTTCACCGGTGTGAGCGCCGCGGAGATGGGCCGGGAGCTGCTCGGCAACTATCGTATCAATGGCCACACCGCCCTGACCCTGAAGAGCAAGTGTGAGGGGGCGCAGATCATTCTGATCTCGGCCCTTCCCCCTGAGCTGGTCCGGCGCACCGGCATGGTCCCGGCTGCATCGCTGGCGAAGGCCTGGCAGCTGGCCGGTCCGAATCTGCCCGCGGGTGCGACCGGTCTTATCCTGCCCAGGGCTGCCAAATATCTGCCGATCTCCCAATCCTGAAAGGACACTATGAGCGACAATAGCCGCTCCCCGGTACTGGCCTCGTTTCCGCGCGTTTTCTGGGTGGCCAATCTGATGGAGCTTTTTGAACGCGCCGCCTATTACGGCATGAATTCAGTCCTGGCCGTCTATCTCACCAACAGCGCCGCGCAAGGGGGATTGGGTTTCTCGGAGCAGTCGGTGGGCTTTCTGCAAAGTCTGGTCTATGCCATGACCTACGTGGTGCCCATCCTTGGCGGGGCCCTTGCCGACCGCTATGGCTACCGGCGCATGCTCATGGTCGCCTTCGCCCTGCTCACTGCCGGCTATTACATCACCGGTCATGTTTCGACCTACGGGGTTATCTTCACCAGCCTGCTGGTGCTGGCTACCGGGGCTGGCCTGTTCAAGCCGATCATCTCGGGTACCCTGGCGCGCAGCACCACCCCGGAGAACAGCGGCTTCGGATTCGGCATCTATTACTGGATGATCAATCTTGGCGCCTTTTTGGCCCCGCTGCTGGTCAGCTATCTCAAGGGATTCTCCTGGTCCCTGATCTTTACGGTCTCGGCCCTCTACTGCGCGCTTATGCTGCTGCCCACCCTCTTTCTCTATCGCGATCCCCCGAGGCCGGAAAACAGCAAGCGTCTGCGCGAGGTGCTGGGCGGAGCGGCTATGGTGCTGGGCGATGCCCGTTTCATGCTGATGATTCTGGTCTATTCCTGCTTCTGGATTCTTTACTTTCAGAATTTCGGCTCGGTGCTCTGGTATCTGCGCGATTTTGTCGACAAGGCCCCGGTTGACGCTCTTTTCGCCCGTTTTGGCATCCCTTTCTCTTTCGACGCGGAGCATGTTACGGTGATCAATGCCGGGACCATCATCCTGCTGCAGGTGGTGATCAGCCGCATCTTTAAAAACACGGGCGCTCTCTCGACCATGGTGATCGGGCTCTTCTTCGGCGCCCTGGGGTTCCTCTGCCTCGCCTTCGCCGCTACACCCTGGATTTTTATTCTCGGCCTGGTGATTTTTTCCATCGGTGAGATGACCGCGCATCCCCGCTACTACTCCTACGTGGGGACGATCGCTCCGGCGGACAAGACGGCGGTCTATATGGGGTATGCTTTTCTCTACGGGGTGATCGGTTCGCTGGTGGGTTCCAATCTTGGCGGACTGCTCTATGCCCGCATGCTCAAGCCGCAGATAGGCCTGGCCAGCGCAGTGGAGATGAGCCGCAAATTCTGGCTCCTCTTTGCCCTTCTTGGCCTGGCCAGCATGGCCGGTCTGGCCCTTTATAACCGGTTCTTCGGACGGGATACGGAGGCTGCGCGCAGGCGGGCGCGCGCCATCATGATCGGGATCTACAGCCTGCTTCTGGCCGGCGGGGCGGCCTTTGGCTGGTCAGCCCTGAGCGGAGAGAGCGCGGATTACAAGACCTTGGTGCAGTCTGTCATATTGGTCGTGATGGGGGGAGGCGGACTGGCCGTGAGCCTGCGCCGCAAGCCGGAGCAGGCTCACTGATCATTTGTCTGCGGTGACCGGTGAGGTGCGGGCGGCGGAGGCCAATTCGTCGCGAAGACGGAGCGCCCATTGTTCGATGAGCTTCCAGTCCCGGGTATCGACGCTGCCGTCTGCGGGCAGACCGGATTGCTCAAGGACATGGCGCATCAGCTTGCGCATGACCGGATTGAGTTTATCAAAGTCGATCTTGCCGCCAAAGGCCTCCACGGCGAAGGGGTGGAGATTCGGGAAACGCCGCAGGAGCTGGGGAAGCTGATCTTCCATGGCCTTGCAGCGCCCTTCCTCGGAATTGGCACAGAGGCAGACGAGAAAAATCGCCACCCGTTTGGATTCGAGATGGTGACGGTGCAGGGCGATAAAATCGACCATGTTGGCCAGGGGGTGGCCGGCGCGGATGGAGCTGCCGAGGATGACGGTATCGTACGGGGCAACCGTGGAAACCTCATCGATGGGAAGGAGATCCACACTGAGAAGGTCCGCCTGCTGGAGTATCTGCCCGATTTTTTCGGCGACTTCCCGCGTGGTCCCGAATCCACTGCTGTAGGTGATGAGGATCTGCATAAAAACCTTACTGGTTGGCTATGAACGACCCCCAGGGTAAAGGGGCTGGTGTATTCTGTTCCATTTACTTTATAAACAAGCAACAGCGAAGAAATAATTCCTTTAGTTTCGGCTTATGCGCATTTTATTGCTGCAACCTGCAATCGAAGACTTTTATACCACTCCGATACGCTTCTATCCGCTTGGGCTGCTCTATACGGCCGCTGCTATGCGGGAGGCGGGCCATGAGGTTCGTCTTGTCGATGCCCTGACCCCGCTGCACAAGCGCACTCTCGCCCTGCCCCGGGCCCTGGCCCATTTGCGGCCGTATCTCGGCCGCTCCCCGCACTTTTTCAACCGCTTCTACCGCTTCGGCAGGGAGGATGAGTCCCTGCTTCAGGAAGTCAGGAACTGGCAGCCCGATGCTGTCGGGCTCTCCAGCCAGTTCACCGCCTATTACAAGAACGTCCACGAGATCGCCGGCCGCATCAAGGCGGAGAGGGATCTCCTCCTTTTCATCGGCGGGCACCACGCTACCGTTTTCGGCGCTGAATGCCGGCGGAGAACCCCGGCCATCGATGCGGTCTGCACAGGCCCTGCGGAAACGGGCCTGCAGGAGATTTATGACCGGGCGGGCGCGCCCCTGGTGAAGGGGGCCGTGGACTGGCGCAGTCTGAGGCCGGCCCACGATCTGCTCCCTGCCGATCTCTACCGTATCGGCCGCAGCCGCTATGCTTCGCTGCTCTGCAGCCGGGGTTGTCCGAACGGCTGCGACTTTTGCAGTGTCGATCGCATGTTCGGGCGCAGCCTCTCCTACCGCCCGGTGGAGGAGGTCATGAGCGAGATGCGCTTTCTGCACGAGCGGCGCGGGGTGCGAATCTTCAATTTTGAGGATGATAACCTGACCGGGCGGATGGCGTGGTTCCGGGAGTTTCTGCAGGGGGTGACCAGAGAGCCGCTTTTCGCCGATATCGAGCTGACGGCCATGAACGGGATCTGCTACCCCGGCCTGGATGAGGAGACTCTCGGACTGATGCGCCGCGCAGGCTTCAAACGGCTCAACCTCTCCCTGGTGACGCAGGATCCCGGCCTGCGCCGGAGATATCACCGTCCGCATGGGGAGGGAGAGCTCGAGGAGGTCATCGCCCGGGCGCAGCGGCTCGGTCTATTTGTCACCATCTATCTCATCATCGGTCTGCCGGGACAGAGCTACGCCGAGATCCGCGGGACCATAGACCATCTGCTCGATCTCGGTGTCCTTGTCGGCCCCTCGATTTTTTACCTCCCTCCTGCTTCACCCCTTTACGACCGGCTCGAGCTGCCGGCCCAGCTGCTGGCCGAATGGGAGCTCTATCGTTCCTCCGCCTTTGCCGTTGAGAGCGCGGAACTGCCGCGTGCGGCGCTGATCGAGCTTTTTTCCTATGTCCGGGCCGAAAATTTGCGCCGCCGGCCGCCGGCAGCGTAAAAAATCTGCTTGCGCCTGAAGGCCTATAGCTGTAAATTGCTTGCGCTTGCCGGAAAAGGCTTACCGGCTTACTGTTCCTGGACCCATCCTGGAGGCGGAAGTGAAAGAAAGCTATGCCCTGGCTAATCCGATTTCGGTGCTATTGGACAAGCCTCGCGAAGAGTTCACCCGGCGCGATCTCCTGCGCGTCATCGAAGAAAGACAGATGGAACGCATCACCCTTCATTATACCGCTCTCGATGGCAAACTCAAGGAGCTCAAGATCCCCCTGGCCAACCGCAGCCAGGCCGACCACATCCTCGCCGACGGTGAAAGGGCGGACGGCTCCTCTCTCTTCAAGGGAATGGTCGACGCCTCGGTTTCCGATCTTTACGTTGTCCCCCTTTACAAGACTGCGTTTCTGAATCCCTTCGACCCCAACAGCCTCGATTTCATCTGCCGTTATCTCGACAGCAGCGGCACCTATGCCGCCTTTGCGCCGGACAATATCCTGCTCAATGCCCATGCCTATTTCAAAAAGAGCACAGGATTCACCCTCAATGCCCTTGGCGAGCTGGAATTCTATCTGCTGGCGGAACCGGAAAGTCATATTTTCCTGGCCGGCAAGCAGCGCGGCTATCACGCCTCGGCGCCCTTCATCAAGACCGGCAAGGTGCTGGATGAGATGGTCCGCTACATCACCCAGATCACGGGGGCAGTGAAGTATGCCCACAGCGAGGTCGGTTATCTCGAAAATGTACACAGCGATCTGGCCGAGATCAACGGCAAGCGCGCCGAGCAGCTGGAGATCGAGATGCTGCCCACGCCCATCGATGAAGCGGGCGACATCCTGGTGCTGGCGAAATGGCTCATCCGCAACGTCGCCTACCGGAACAACTGCGTCGCCACCTTCACCCCCAAGCTTGAGGAGGGTGTCGCCGGCAGCGGTATGCATGTCCACGTCGAACTCTGCAAGGATGAGCGCAACGTCATGCTGGGCACCGACGGCCGGCTCACCACGGAGGCGCGCCGGCTCATCGGGGGGTTTTGCACCTATGCCGATTCCCTCACCGCCTTTGGCAACACCATTTCACCTGCTTATCTGCGCCTGGTGCCCAACCAGGAGGCCCCGACCCGCATCTGCTGGAGCGATTGCAACCGTTCGGCGATGATTCGCGTGCCTCTGGGCTGGGTCAATGCCAATGATCTCGGGAACAAACTCAATCCCCAGCAGGATGT
This sequence comes from bacterium, assembly GCA_029554865.1. Lineage (GTDB taxonomy): Bacteria > Zhuqueibacterota > Zhuqueibacteria > Residuimicrobiales > Residuimicrobiaceae > JAKPUX01. The sequence continues at coordinate 31,943 of JAKPUX010000228.1, forward strand.
GGAGAAGGAGAGCTCCGCTGGCCGGCAGACGGTCGAACTGCGCAGTCCTGACGGCAGTGCGGCGGTCCATCTTTTGCTGGCCGGAATGACCCTGGCGGCTGAATGGGGCCTCACCCATCCAGGATCGCTCGAGCTCGCGGAACAGCTTTATGTGCGGGGCAATATCTTTGAGGATCCCCAACTCCTGCAGCGGCTGCAGGCCCTGCCGAAGAGCTGCGTCGAATCGGGGAAGCTGCTGCTGGAAAAGCGCTCTCTCTACGAACGTGAAGGCATCTTTCCGGCCAGCATCATCGACTATTCGGCGAGGCTGCTCTTCGCCGAGCAGGACGAGGACCTCAACAACCATTTGCTCCATCTGCCGGCCGATGACCGGTTGAAGGAGACCCGCAAGCTCATGCACAAGGATCTGCACCGGCATTAATTCGTTCGCAAGGATGGTGGGAAAAGGGGGGAGGGAGAGCAGGGTGCGCGTGGCGTCTGTATATGCCGGTCACCCGGAGAGGTGGAGGGGGATCAGGAGAGGGCGCGGGTGATGATGCCCCCGCCAAGGACGATCTCGCCGCGATAGAGGACGACCGACTGCCCCGGGGTCACCGCCGGCCTCGGCTCGAGGAAACGGAGGGTAAAGCCCTCCGGGCCCGCCTCCTCGATCAGGGCCGGATAACCCGGGTCCTTGTAGCGGATGCGCGCCTCGACCGGTTCGCCCCTCCTGGGCTCGGCCTCGGCGATCCAGTTGGGATTTTGCGCCTGCAGTCCGGTCGCCATCAGCTGCTCCTTCTGCCCGATGGTGATGCGGTTGGCGGCCGGATCGATGGCAGTGACGAAGACCGGGTGGCCCATGGCCACTCCCAGCCCCTTGCGCTGTCCGATGGTGTAATAGGGATAGCCCCGGTGGCGTCCAACCCTTTTGCCTTCCACAGTGATGATCTCCCCCTCCGCAATGGTGATTCCCCTCTGTTCCAACTCCTCAGCAAGAAATCGCTGATAGTTGTCATCATGGATGAAGCAAATCTCCTGGCTCTCGGTTTTATGGGCAGCCGGCAGTCCGTGTGCGGTGGCGATGGCGCGCACCTCGCTTTTGGTGAGATCACCGAGCGGAAAGAGGGTCCGGGCGAGCTGCTCCTGGGTGAGGCGCCAGAGGGCATAGGATTGGTCCTTGTCGAGGTTTGCCGCCCGGCGCAGAAGATGGCGGCCGCCGGGGGGGGCGGGCACGAGGCGCGCGTAATGGCCGGTGGCAAAAAGATCGGCTCCGCTTTCGAGGGCGAATTTGCAGAGTGCGCCCCACTTGATGGTGAGGTTGCACAGGACGCAGGGATTGGGTGTTCGGCCAGCCAGGTATTCCGCGACGAAACCGTCGATGACGCTTTTCCGGAAGCGGTCGCGCAGATCCACGACCTGATGGGGGATGCCCAGGTGGCGGCAGATCATCGCCGCTTCCTCGGCTGCGGATGGGGCTGTGTCCTCGCTGTCGGCGTCAAAATGGAGCATGGTGATGCCCAGGACCTCGTAGTTGGCCTCCAGCAACAGCAGAGCAGCGACCGAACTGTCCACCCCTCCGCTCATTGCTACCGCGACCCGCTGCTCATGCGCCGCCAAATCGGCCCCTCCTCTGCGCCGCCAGACTGCCACTGCAAAACCGGAATGTGGAAAAATCGTGCTTTTTTATACGCACTTTGTGGCCTCTGCTGCTATACTTATCAAGAATGTGATATAGAGTAAAATTAGACAATTTCGCCGATTAAACAAGCGTAATTTTTGCAGCAGGTTGCCAGGCAAGCGCTTTACAGGATCTACCGGGGATGTGACTGCTCAGGGGCGGCACGCAGCAGTTCGCCGTCATCGGGTGGAGGGATGAAGGGATGAGAACATGAATCGGGAAGCCGAGCCGATCCTCTATTATTGGCTGCAGAGCGCCCAAAGCATGCGGGTCCGCCGGATCCGTGTCGTGGAAGGGCGTGAACGGCTTCAGATCAATCTGGAAAATGCCGTCTTTTTCAGGCTGCTCAGAAGCGGCAGACCCGACGGCATGTCCGCCCGGGGATGTGCAACCTATCTCCATTTCTACCGTGAGGAGGCGCGCAAGCTGAGAGCGCAGGGAGAGAGCAAGGGGCTCTCGACGGCCGAGCAGCGCAACCTCGAAGAGGAACTCCTCAGCTACTTCCCCCGCGCCCTGGCTTTTCTCAAGCTGGGGGAGTACAAGGCCTGCGCCCAGGACCTGCATCACTGCATGGAGTTGGCGCGTTTCACCTTCCGCCATGGCAAGGGCGGGGGGGCGGCCGAGAGCTGTATGGAGATGATGCCGACGCTGCACATGATCTATTACCTCGCCCTGTGCGCGATGAGCCTCGAGGCGGGACATCCAACCCGCGCCCTCTACTATCTCGACCGTGGAGTGCAGAACATCTCCGCCGACTATCTGCGCATCTCCCAGCGCAGCGCCTGCAGCGACAGCGAGGAGGCCTTGCGGCTGCGCTCCTTTCGAGAAATCATTCTGCAGGAGAGCCGCCGGCGTTTGGCGAGGCGCAGGGGGAAAAGTCCGCTGCACGTGCCGATCTGCCAACTGCTCTCCCAACAGCGCCGGCCCGCGGTGGAATCGTGACCAGTCTGCGCGCCCCGCAGCAGTTATTATAATTACGCCCGACACAGAAAAGCCCCGTATCAACGGGGCTTTTTATTTTTACTGCAGGGGCCTGAGGCTGCAGATCAGAAGGTCCGCTCGGCGATGGCACCGATAAAGGCCTCGAGATCGCGGGCGGCGGGATTTTGCGGCAGCACTTTCAGATTTGAACGTGCTTTTTCCAGGCAGCGGGAAATTTCTGCGCGGGCCGCTGCGAGGGTGCCAATCTCCTCAAAGAGGGCGATGATGGCGGTGAGCCGTTCTTTTTCGATGGGCCTGCGCTCGGTCAGCGCCGCCAGGGTCATCAGCTGGGCGGGAGAGGCGGTGTGCCGCGCGTGGGCAATCAGAAAGCTTTTTTTACCTTCCTCCAGATCACTGGCCACATCCTTGCCGATGGTTTTTTCCTCTCCGAGCAGATCGAGCAGATCGTCCTGCAGCTGAAACGCCCGACCCACCTGAGCGCCGTAGCAGGCGAGCGCTGCGCTCGTCTGCTCTTCCCCGCCCCCGAGCATGGCGCCCGCCTGGCAGGCCAGCTCGAAAAGCCGGCCGGTTTTTTTTTCGATCATCTCATAATACTGCGCCAAAGAGACTTCCACACGCGTTTCGAACTCCTTGTCCAGCGCCTGCCCTTCACAGATATCGAGGATGGCGCTGCTGAAAGTGCGCAGGATGGCGGGCAGGTGGCGGCTATCCACCCGCGCCAGCAGGGCATAGCCCAGGACCAGGAGGGCGTCTCCGGCGAGGATGGCGACATTTTCGTCCCAGCGGTGGTGGACGGTTGGCCGGCCGCGGCGAAGTTCATCATGGTCCATGATGTCATCATGGACCAGGGTGAAGTTGTGGATCACCTCGATGGCGAGGGCACCATCCAGGGCCTGCTCCGGGTCTCCGCCGACGGCCTCGCAGGAAAGCAGCAGCAGACAGGGCCGGAGCTGCTTGCCCGGCTGGGAGAGGGCATAGCGCATGGGGTCGTAAAGCGAGACGGGCTCGCCTTTGCGGATAACCTCTTCGAGCCGCCCCTGAATGAGCTTTTTATATCCGGCCAATCTGGCTTCGAGTTGCGGATTCACGTGTCTGCCCTGTGTGGAACTTTTTTTAAGGTACGATGGGATAGATTGAGAAGCAAGTGAAAAGTAAAAGCTCCAGAGATCTGGAGCTTTTCTACGATCACTATAACAGTGCGGCGAAGCGGTGGTATTGGTCAGGGCAGTCCGATGGTCCCCTCGCGGATGGCATCGGCAAAGTCGGCCTGACCGATCTCGGCGTTGGTAAAATTGGCGTTGGTCAGATCGGCCCCCGCCAGGGTGGCGCCGGTCAGGTCGGCCCGCTCGATATGGACATTCTGGAGATTGGCGCGGCGCAGGGTGGCGTGGCGCAGATTGGCCCGCTTCATGCGGGCACGGCTCAGATCGGCATCGGTGAGGTCGGCCTTTTCAAGGCTGGAACCGAAGAGCGAGGTGTGAATAAGTGTCGCCTTGACCAGGACGGCCTGGTCGAGATTACTGTCCTGAAGATTGGCCTCGGAGAGGAGCGCCCCGCTTAGATTGGCCTTGTGCAGGTTGGCTCCGAAGAGAAAGGCGTTTTCGAGGTTGCTGCCGGAGAGGTTGGCCCCCTCGAGGTTGCAGTTTTGTAGGTGGGCTTCCCGCAGGTCTAATCCTGAGAGATCGACCCCCTTGAGGGATTCATAGGAGAGGTCGACTTCGGTCATGTTGATGCCCGCCAACGATTGGCCGCTGCGGATCTTGTCCAAGACTTCTTCCCGGCTCAACTGGATCATACGGCCTCCTTCAGTTAAAGCTATTAATGGCCTCCGTCACCGCATCATACTGCTGAAAAACGGTATCCAGGCGTGCGATTTCCATCGGGCGGCGCAGCCGCTCCGAGATGCTTGCGAGGCGGAGATCGCCGCTGCTGCTGCGCAGGCTGATCAGGGCGCGGATGAGCATGCCCAGACCCGAGCTGTTCATCCAGCGCACGCGGCTGAGATCGGCGACGACCTGAATCTGCTCCCGTTCAATGGCTGCGAGGATCTCTTTCTGAAAGGCCTCTGCCTCGGGTCCGCCCATCAGATCACCCTCGAGGGCAAAGATCAGCACGCCCGATTCCACTTTTTTTTCAATCTCCATACGGCCTCCTCTTCCCGGTTGCGGGGACTATTCGTAACGCAATGCTGTGATGGGATCCATTCTTGCCGCTTTCAAGGCCGGGTAGACCCCGAAAACGAGACCGACAAAAGAGCAGAAAATCAATCCGAGAAAGACCGTCCAGACCGGCACGGCGGCGGGGATGGGGGTGAGGGCATCGACCAGTTTGCCGATGCCAAGTCCCAGCATGATGCCGATGAGGCCACCCAACTCACTGAGGACGATCGCTTCGATGAGAAATTGCCAAAGGATGTCGGAGCGTTTGGCCCCGACCGACTTGCGAATGCCGATTTCACGCGTTCGTTCGGTTACCGAAACCAGCATGATGTTCATGATGCCGACTCCCGCAACCAGCAGCGAGATCGAGGCAATGGCAATGGCGACGATGCGGACATATTTGGTAATGTTGTCGAAGAACCCGGTGATGGTTTCATTTGAATAGATTTCAAAATCATTTTCAATCCCGGGTTTGACCTTGCGCTGCGTCCTCATCACACCGATGGTCTGCTCTGTGGCGGTTTCAACCAGGGCGGGTGTGGCGGCCTGGACGGTGATGTTGATCGAGCGCTCCTTGCCGTACAACCTCGTGAACTGGAAAAAGGGGATCGCTATTCTGTTGTCCTGGCTCTGGCCGAAAGCGCTGCCCTTCTTTTCAAAGATGCCGACTACCTCGAATCTCCGTCCCATGAGTTTGATGTCCTTGCCGAGCGGATCTTCGAAAGGAAAGAGTTTGTCGACGACATCTGCGCCAATGACCGTAACCGCGACGTTGAGGTCGACATCCTCGGCGGTGATAAAGCGGCCTTCAGCGATCTCGAGCCCGTTGTTCTCGAGAAATTCCGGCGTCACTCCGGCGAGTTGGATGTTGGGCAGGGTCTTGCGATCTTTGTAGCGGAGTTCCGCCCCCCAGTTCCAGACCTCGGCGCCGACAGCTTTGGCTGCAGTCACCCGTTCGCGTACCGCAAGTGCGTCCGCATAGGTGATGTCCTTGCGGTTGCGGTATTTATCATGGTCATGCGGCCCCATGTTGATCGCCGGAAATTTCTGCACCTGGAAGACACTGCTGCCGAGAGAGCTGACCTGCTCGTTGATGCTCTTGCGCAGCCCGGTGATCAGGGATTGCATGGCGATGATGGTCATGACCCCGATGATGATGCCCAGCAGGGTCAGCAGCGAACGCATCTTGTTGCTGCGAAAAGCGGAGAGGGCGAGGTGAAATGTATCGGTTAATACCATCGTTCAGCCTGCATATAAAGAGTCATTCATAACGCAAGGCCTCGATGGGATTGAGCCGGGCCGCCTTGCTGGCCGGATAGATCCCGAAAAAGAGGCCGATGGTGACCACAAAGACCAAACCGAGAAAAGCGACCCACCAGGTGATGGCCGCGGGCAAGGGGGTTGTAGCGGCGACAAGTTTGGCAATGCCCACCGCCATCAGGATGCCGATGAGGACGCCAATCGAGCAGATCATCATCGATTCGACCAGGAACTGCCAGAGGATGTCCGAATTGCGCGCGCCCAGGGCCTTGCGTACCCCGATCTCACGCGTCCGCTCCGTCACGGAGACCAGGAGGATATTCATGATGCCGATGCCGCCGACGATCAGGGAGATGGCCCCGACGCCGATGGCCACCGCCCAGAGGGTGCCGGTGAGCTGATTGTAGGTATCCAGGAGCAGACTTTGTTTGTTGATGGCGAAATTGCTCTCCTTCTCCGGAGTCAGTTTGCGGATACGGCGCATGATGCCGGTGAGTTCGTCTTCGGTCTCCTCAATCAGCTGCGGAGATTTGGCTTTGACCTCAATGGTGACCCAGCGGCGCTGCGCCCCGAAGGCGGACTGGAAGGTGCCGATCGGGATGATGGCCAGGATGTCCTGGTTGAATCCCATAAAAGAGCCCTTCTTGCCGAGTACACCGATGACGCGGAACTTACGGCCGCCGATGGTGACGCGCTTGCCGAGGGGATCGGATTGACCGAAGAGCAGCTCGGCCACTTCACTGCCGAGCACCGCGACGGGCCGGTTGCTGGCGACATCGTTAGCGCTGAAGAAACGGCCGATCTCTGGATCGGCATTGGCGGTGGTCAGGTACTCAGCGGTGGTGCCGGTGATGCTGACACGCTCGACCGTTTTCTCGCGGTGCTTGATGGTGCGGCTGGTTTCGACTGTCGGAGCCACAGCCGAGACCGTGCGGGAGAGCTCTTTCACCCTATCGGCCTCGTCCACGGTGATATTGGGCCGGTTGCGGTACTTGAACCAGTCGTCGCCCTGCATGGTCCAGGGAAATTTCTGGATATAGACCGTGTCGGTGCCGAGGGCGGAGATCTCGCTGGAAAAGGCCTGATTCAGGCCCTGGATCAGGGCGACGATGGTGATCACCGTGGTGACGCCGATGACAATGCCCAGGGTGGTCAGTATTGAACGCATCTTGTAGGCGCGCAAGGCGTCATAGGCGATGCGGATGCCCTCCCACATGTAAATCAGAATTCGCATAGGGCGCCCTTATCAATGGACCGATTCATCGCGCTCGACCATACCGTCGCGCAGGCGGATGATGCGATTGGAGTGTTCAGCGATATACTCCTCATGAGTGACCAGAATGATGGTGTTACCCTGTTCATGCAGGCCTTCAAAGATCTCCATGATCTCGTCGCCGGTGCGGCTGTCGAGATTGCCCGTCGGCTCGTCGGCCAGGATGATCGATGGACGATTGACCAGAGCGCGGGCGATGGCAACACGCTGGCGCTGACCGCCCGAGAGCTCGTTGGGCTTGTGGTGCATGCGATCGGCCAGGCCGACCTTCTCCAGGGCCTCCTCCGCCATCTTGCGGCGCCCGGCCGCCGGGGTGCCGTTGTAGATCATCGGCAGCTCGACATTGTGCAGTGCGGAGGCGCGCGGCAGCAGGTTGAAGGTCTGGAAGACAAAACCGATCTCGCGGTTGCGGATCTCGGCGAGCTGGTCATCATCCATGGTGCTCACATTGTGCTGATTGAGCAAATAGTCCCCGCTCGAAGGCGTATCGAGGCAGCCGATGATGTTCATCAGGGTCGATTTGCCCGAGCCCGAGGGCCCCATGATGGCGATATATTCATTCTTTTCGACATTGAGATTGATGCCGCGCAGTGCGGGGACCTGCACAGTGCCGATCTCGTAAATTTTTTCAATCTTTTCAAGCTTGATTAACATGCAGGGTTCCTCACTTGTTCTTGTCGTCAGTCTCTTTGCCCGCTGCCTTTTTCTCCTTCACCTGGCTGCCATCCTTGAGCAGCCTGGAGATGGCCTTGTAGCTTCCGGTTACGATCTTCTGGCCTTCGCTCAGCCCCGAGATGATCTCGATGTTGTTGTCATCGCTGATGCCGGTCTTGACCGGCACCGCTTTTACCGTGCCGCTGTTGACGACGAAAACCACCTCAGTCATCTCGTCCTTCTCGTCTTCCTTCTTCTCGCCCGACTCGGTGGGCGGATTCCCGGATTTACGCTTCCCTCCCACATTCCTGAGCGAATCGGCCTTGAGGTCGCGGGCAGTGACTGCCTGGATGGGTACGTTGAGAACCTGGGGGCGGGTCTCGGTGAGGATATCCACAGTGGCGGACATGCCGGGGCGCAGCAAGTCGACGTTGGAGGTGATGCCGATCTTGACGTCGAAATTGGTCACCTGTTCCTGGGTCCCCGCCCCGGTGGTGGTGGCGACGTGGGCGATCTCGGTGACCTTGCCCTGGAAGGTGGTGTCGCGAATGGCGTCGACCTCGATTGTGGTCTTGTCGCCGAGATGAAGCAGTACAACCTCATTCTCGTCGATTTCGGAGAGGACCTCCATATCCTTGAGGTTGGCGAGATTCATGATGATATCAGCCTGGAACTGCGAGCCCACCGCGATTTCACCCTCCTCCTTGTTGAGCTTGGTGACCGTGCCGTCAATGGGTGAGGTCAGTCGGGTTTTGCCGAGGTCATCCATCGCCTGTTTGAGGGCGGCCCGCGTCTGGTCGAGGCTGCTCGCCGCCGACTGCCGGGTGGCTTCCGCAGCGTCGAGCTCGGCCTGCGAGGCGAGGTTTTTCCCGAAAAGATCCTTGATACGGGCATAATCGGCATCGGCCTTTTTCACCCCCGCCTTTGCCGAAGTGAGTTGCGACTGGATCTGCTCGACATAGGCCGCAAGGCTTTCACGGTCCAGTTCGACCAGAAGCTGACCCTGCTTCACGGCATCCCCCTCCTTGACGTGGATCTTTTTAATCTCGGCGGAGATGCGGGCAGCGATCTTGATGTCGGTTACCGGCTGGATTTTGCCCGACCCGGAAACCGTCCGGCTGATATCCCCCCGTTTGACCTCGGCTGAGGTGATTTCGATGACTTCACCGCGGCTTTTACGCAGGTTGACCAGGACCATCGCTGCGATGATGGTGACAGCGGCCACAGCGATGATGATTTTCATTTTATTGGACATGAGGAGACTCCCTATCAGACTGGCTGGGTTTGTTCACAATCCGGCTTCGGCGGCGCCCATGGCCGTCTCCAGCCGGGCTCTCGCAATCTTGGCTTCATATTCGGCGTTGACCAGGTTGGCCTGGGCGCGGGTCAGCTCGACCTGGGCCTGGGTCACCTCCAACTCCGTGCCGGAACCGACGCGGCGCTTTTCCTGCTGCAGGCGCAGGTTCTCGCGAGCGGCCTCGATGTTCTGCTGGTTGATCTCGATGAAATCCTTGTAGGCCTCGAGCTGCAGGAAATACTGCTTGACCTGAGCGGTGAGGAGGCGCTTCTGCTCGGCCAGATTCTCTTCGTCGATCTGGTAGTTCAGTTTGGCGCGCTGTACGCCGGCCTTGTCGGAGAGGCCGTTGAAGATGTTCAGGTCGATCCCCACGCCCAGGGTAGCGCTGAAATCCTGGTCCAGGTTGCTCGAGAAGACGCGGCTGAGATCCTCGTTAGAACGGCCATAGCTGATGCTCCCCCCGATGCTGGGGGCATAGCGCATCTGCGCCATCTTGAGGTTGAAGAGGCTGGCCCGGGACTGATATTCATAGGCCTTGAGAGCGGCGTTGTTCTTGATTGCTTCATTAGCGGCATCGGCGAAGGTGATGGCCGGGAAGATGGGCTGGCTCTCATCCTCGCGCACGCTGACCGGAATGTCAGGATTGCGGCCGAGGGCATTGTTAAGGTCGGCCCGAGCCGCGTCAACCGTGTTCTGCTGGTTGATCAGGGTGGAGCGGGAGGAGCCGAGGGTGACCCTGGCCTGAAAGACCTCAGACTGGGAGGAGATGCCGATCTCCATCATGGTCTGGGCGCGCTGAACCTCCTCTTCGGCCAGCCGGACAGCCTCCTGATAGACCTGTTCAAGCTTGATCGCCTTGAGCAGATTGTAGTAGGCGTCCTTGACGTTGTAGATGACCATCTGGCGGGTGTTCTCCATGGTCTGGGCGCTCGCCTGCTTGTTGGCCTTGGCCGACTTGATGCTGTACAGGGTCTGGCCGAAATCGAAGATGTTCTGGTTAAGCGAAATGCGCGCGGAATGGTTGTTGCGCTCGGTCTGCTCCTGGTAGATCTCCTGCTGGGTGTAGATGGTGCGCCCGGTGACGGGATCGATCCCCGTGGGCACGTCGGCGATATCAACGCGCGCGCCCTGGATGTAGCGGCCGGTGTTGAAGGAGCTGTTGATCTGGGGCAGCCAGGCGGCGGTGGCCGTGGTGACATTGGTCCCGGCGATCTCCATGCTTTTGTGGGCGACGCGCAGGGTGGAATTGTTCTCCAGGGCGATGGCGATGCACTGCTGCAGGGTCAAGGGCTCCGGCGCCGGCTCCTGGGCGAAGGCGCTGCCCAGACCCAGCAGAATGAGAAGAATCAGCGAAGTGAACTTGTTCATGAAAGGTACTCCCGTTGGAAGCGATTGGTTAGAGCCTATGAGAAGAGGCCGCCCATGGCCGCGGATCCCAGATACCAAAGGACCAGCAGTCCGACCACTAGTGGCCACACTTTTTTAACCTTGAGCCCGGCGACCACGGCGATGCCGATACAGAGCACGCCGATGTACCAGATGTTGAAGAGGTCGGTGTTCATCAGGAACTTGTAGATAAAGCTCTCCCTGGCCGAGTCGGGCATGAAAGTGGCCAGGCTGAAGTGGACATTCATGGTCTCCTTGAAGCGCATGATCGGCGCCTTGAGCAGCATACCCACCGAGGGGATGAGCATACTCAGGGAGACCACCTCGAGCATGTGCTTGTAGGTGGTGGTGCCGCCGAGGAGGGTGCGGGCGACGAAAAGCCATACCCCGCCCATCACGAGAATGACCGCCAGGCCGCCGATGAGGGCGGAACCGTACATGACGTATTTCATCACCGGGCTGTTGATTCTCTCGATGGCGCTGTCGATCTGCTCCTGGTCCAGGCCGCGATTCTCCATCTGGGTGACCATCTTTTCGTGCTGCTCCTTCTGGATGGCGGGGGCGATATAGATGGTCATGATCAGCGAAAGCAGCAGCACGAGCACGGTGGGGGCGATCCAGCGCGGATTTTCACGCACAGCCGCAAAACTCTTGCTCGGGGCCGCAAAGACATTGATAATGCGCTGCAGCAGACCCATGTTGCCCTCACTGGCGGAGGGGACGCCCGAAGTGGAATACTCTTGCATGGTGAGGCCTCCAATGTGATGTAAAAAGCAACTAATAACAAAGACGTATCATGGGTGTAAAAGTTTCGCTTTATTCGCCCGGCCCGGCGATAAGTTCGTCCTTCCGTTCCATCATGTAAGTAAAGGCGGCATCGTGGTCGTTCGGGATCACCCCCTCCAGGATGGCCTCCTCGATGGCCTTTTTGATCTTGCCCACCGCGGGACCCGGCTGCAGATCGAGGGTCGCCATGATCTCTTCGCCGCGGACCGGGGGCTGGAAAGCCCGCAGACGGTCCCTCTCCTCAACCTCCTGCATGCGCTCGACCACGAGGTCGAAATTGGCCAAATGGCTGGCCACGCGTTTTGGGTTGCCGGAGGTGATGTCCGCACGGCAGAGGGTGATGAGATCATCGAGCTCGGCCCCGCCGAGAAAGATGAGGCGGCGGATGGCCGAATCGGTCACCCCCTCCTCGGCGAGATGGATGGGACGGAGATGGAGCCGGATCAGCTTTTGCGCATAATCGATCATCTCCTGGGAGAGGCGGAGCCGCCTGCCGATGGCCGGCAGCATGCGGGCCCCCAGTTCCTCATGGCCGTGAAAGCTCCAGCCCACACCGGGCTTGAACTCTTTGGTCTGGGGCTTGGCGACATCGTGATACAGCGCAGCCAGGCGCAGGCCGGGATGGTCCGAGACCCGCGCCACATTGTCGACCACCTTGAGGGTGTGCTCGAAGACATCCTTGTGGCGGTAGCCGGCGACCTGGTCGACCCCCTTGAGGGCGCTGATCTCGGGCAGGATCAGATCGAGCACCCCGGTGTCGTTCATGAGGTGGAAGCCGAGCGAGGGCTTTGTGCTGGCGAGGATTTTCATGAGCTCCTCGCTGATGCGCTCCTGGGTGATGATGCGCAGCCGCTCCCGTTCGGCGGCGATGGCCTCCAGGGTGACGGGTTCGATGTCAAACTGGAGCTGGGCAGCGAAACGGATAGCGCGCAGGATGCGCAGGGGATCATCGCTGAAGGTCCGGCGCGGCTCCAGGGGGGTGCGGATGATGCCGGCTTTCAGGTCGGCGCGGCCGTCATAGGGATCAATGAGCTCGCCCCGGTCGGCGGGATTGAGGCTGACGGCGATGGCGTTGATGGTAAAGTCGCGGCGGGCGAGATCGGTGAGCAGATCAGCGCTGCTGACCTCGGGGTTGCGCGACTCGCCGCGATAACTCTCTTTACGCGCCCCGACCACCTCAATGACTGTACTGCGGTGGCGGATCATGGCGGTGCCGAATTTCTTGTAGACCGTGACATTTTTCACCCGCAGGCGGTCGGCGAGCAGGCGGGCGAAGGCCGGACCCTCTCCAACCACGACAATGTCGATATCCTTGCCCTGCTTGCCCAGGAGCAGATCGCGGACATAGCCGCCGACGGCGTAGGCGGGGATAGCGGAGCGCTCCGCCACCTCACCGATAATTTTTATCAGAGCGGTGTCGAAAAGTCTGTTATTCTTTTTCATTTTTATGTAATTTAGTAGGGATTCCGGCGGCCCGGCAGCCTGAGAGCGGCCGTCAGAGGGTCAGTTATAATGTACAAATTCGGGGGTGAAAATAAAAGCCAAAAGCGCGAGTACCCGGCTGGTATTTGACCGAAATGGTGTAATTCCAGCCAGATGACCGCGACTGCAGCGAGCGCTGTCCGCCGGCCGGGGGGAGATGTTTCATGGCCGTACAATGTTTCACCAGAACACGAATGCGGGGGGTGGCGTTGAATAATTGGCTTTAAATCGCCATAAATGATGGGGTTGGCCGGGATCAGGGTGGCCAGGTTAAATCATTAAATAACAATAGAAGCATGCTGCGTTTGCTCAGCCATTGTGACGGAAATCTCAATTGCCGGTGAAAAATACGGACGATGTCAAACATGGCATTGAATTTGCGATCAAGCCTGCAGTCCATATTATGCTGGCAATATTGCGGCGCCCGGCTTTCGGGCTGCAAAACCGGGTGCGGCACAGGGCCGTCATCAAAAAAGAACCAAATGGAGGCGAAAATGAAGTCATCTCCCATGCTACGCATCTTGTTCGTCCTCGCGCTGATGCTAGGGGCGGCAGGTGATCTCTCCGCGCAGATTCTGCGCCGTGAGACTGCCGATCCTCTGCAGACGGGCACTGCAAGCTGGATCAAAGTCGAATTCAGCATTGCCGGAGGCAGCAGGACCTATTTGAACGACAACTTTACCGGCACGGAATTCCGGATCGACCTCAACGTCGACGGTGATGACAATCCTAGTACCAACCTCGGAGACCTCTACACCCTGCGCGGGCCGGCTGAAATCTATACGACGCCTCCGGGAGTCCCGGGGGGCGCTAAAGATGCGGTCATCTACCTTCCCATCCGCCAGGGCTCTTCGACCCCATTTCCCTACGACACCGACCTGCGCCCCTGGATCTGGCTGGTCGAGGGCGGCGGTCTGCAGATCAGCGGCCAGAGTGTTTCCGGCCCCTGGGGGGTGATCCAGTATCCCTCGGTCTACATCGAATGCGATGACGGCATCAGCCCGACCATCCGGCATGCCTATTATTACGATGACGGCAGCGGTCATTCCCCCGCCGTGTCCGGTTCGCATGTGGGCAACCAGACACCCTTTGACGGTTACATCGACCGCGTTGATCTGGAGTGGAGCGAGCCGATGAGCTCCTCCAACGTCACCGTCAATGACCAGATTTTCGGCGGCCTGGGCACGACGATTCACAGTATGGAATCGATCGGCAGCTGGAACATGATCGGCCCCTCCTGGAAGCGTTTCACCCTTTGGGTGCGTTCCAGCGCTCCGAACAGCGGCATCTCCCCGATCCTGACCTATACCCAGCCTCTCAGCCTCACCGACCGCTTCCGCGAGGCCTCGACCGGGCAGTATCAGGCCTATGCCGCCAGCCATGCCCGTGCCCTCACAGACAAGGCGGGTCCGGCGATCATCAGCGCCCATACCAAGCGCGCGATGCGTCGTCAGCTCCTGGCTGCCGCTCTGGCCGACCGGCGCATCGAGGTGACCTTCAGCGAGCCGCTCGATTTCGCCAGCGTCCAGGGGGTCGATTTTACAGTCAATACCACCACGGCCAGCCCCAATCCCATCACCGCCATCATCTCGCCGACCTCCACGTCGACCTCTCCGAGTGCGGTATGGGAGTTCCAGCTCACCACCCCCTATGCGACCGGAGATGAGGTCGGCGCCATTCAGTATGTGTTAGACCGTCAGGTCACCGACGTCGTCGCCAATTATAATGGCGAATCGTTGGCCCCGGCGCCGCCCACAGCCCCCTCCAACGGGCCGGGATTGATCATTCCGATCACCGATGGCATCTTCCCGATCATCACCCACGTGCTGACCCACGACGCCATTCTGCCGGGTGATCTGACCACCGGCGGCACCAATGGCTGGGGTTATCTCGACTATGTCGATGTACTGTTTGACCATGCCATGAACACGGCCCGTGTCAGCACTGCCGGCTTGCAGGTGACCGGAGAGGGCATCGTCACCATCGCCGGGACCGGCACCTGGATCGCCCCCAACACCCTGCGGGTGATCCTGACGGCGACCACCCCCAGGGTGGCCAACACCGGGCTTATCCCGCGCGTAACCTATACCAATCCGGGCGATCCCAACGGCCTCAACGAACCGGTCAATCTCGGTCTCGCCGAAGCCCTCTACAGCTCCGACATCACCCTCTCCCCGACCAACGGCCAGGTTGTGCAGATTGTGGATAATGCCGGGCCGGCCATCATCCGCGCCCTGACTGCGGGGACCAAGCGCATCCGCCTGGTCTTCAGCGAGAAGGTCAACACCTCAAGCTGGCCGATCAACCCGACGCCGGGACTGCCCTCGCCCCTGTTCAAGTGGTTCGTCGGGCCTTCCAATTACGACGTCTCCGGCATTCAGGTCTACTTCACCGGTATGACCCCCTCCCGCCGGGACAGTATTGTTTATCTGAATCATACGGGATTGGCCTGGACCAAGAACGACAGCGGCGCCATCAATTACCGCGCGCAGGGGGTGGTTTGGGATCTGGCCTCCTCGTCGAACGGCAACCTGCAGTATGACGATGATGTCAGTCTCAGCGGCACGACACGGCGTCTGCTGGGTTCGGATGTCAAGGTGGAACGCGACAATATCCCACCCATCCTGCTGCGACTCGAGACCGTGGATATCGATGCGGACGGCAAGCTCGATCATTACCGTTTTTCCTTCGATGATCTCTCACCGATCTATCCCAAGCGCTCATTTGTCCCGGGCAACTGGACCATCACCGGGTATGACGGCCTCAAGAGCAACCTCGGCGTCAACCTCAATGTCTACAATCCCGGCTACGCCTACTATCAGCCGAATGCCATCAACGCCTACGGGGATACGGTCGCGGCCTATGTCGCTTTCAACGAGACCACTGCCGGCGGCCCGGCCCTCACCCCCTACGGTGGAGATACCGGGGATGTACCGGATGTCGTCGTTCTGGCCAACAACGGCTTTGCCGACTGGGCGGACAACCCGATGGCACCCTTGCCGGTGGGCATCACTCTGGAACGCGACGATGCGGGTCCGGCCATTATGAGCGCCAAGACCATCAGCCGTTTCGACGTCGAGGCCTTCATGAGCGAGGATCTCGCCGACTGGTCGGTCTTCAGCTCCGATTTCTTCCTGAACATGGCCCCCAACGCCAACTATTTCGGCGCCTGGCCGATCAAGGAGGCCAAAGAGGTTATCCCCGGCAAGGTGCTGATCAACACCTTCTTCTACAGCAGCTCCCTGGGCTGGGATCCCAAGAGCGAGGGCATCCTGCGCTTCGACAGCCAGGGCGTCGTCGAGGATGTGGTCAATCCTGTCACCAACGGCAACATCCAGACCAATTGGGTGACGGTGACCAGCAATGCCGCCTGCACCTTTGTGATTCAGCCGGTGGTCTCCGGCGCCCAGGTGCGCGGTGTGCCCTTCGACGTCCAGGTCATCGCCCGCGACAAGTACGGCAACGTCGACAGGAACTTTGCCGGTTATCTGACCTTCTCGACCAATCTGCAGCAAAACGAGATCGTCCTGCCCAGCGGTCCGAAGAAGCTGATCGATGGCATCGGCACCTTCCGTTTCACCAGCTGGGTGAACACCACCGATCTGGTCATCACCGCTTCGATCGCCACGGATGTCTATCCCCTTGATGCCGCCTCCAGCGGTCCGGTCACTGTGATCGATCCGATCATCGACCAGCCGGATTATCTGACGGTCGAGGATGTACCCGGCGATCAGGGTGGTTTTGTCACCCTCAAGTGGCCCTTCTCGGCTAACCATCAAGGCATGGGTGCCACGCCGGTGATCAATTACTACGAGATCTTTTATACCATCAAGGGCAGCGACACCCTGCACTACTGGCCGCAGCAGATTGCCGCCTACAATCCCTCCGGCACAGGCTCCACGATGATGACGGTTGATTTCCCGGTCGTCACCAGCGACTCGATGGCCTTCTACGTCCGTGCGGTCTGGGTGCCTCCCACCGCCGCGGTTAAGGGCGGCGCCACCCTCTCGATCATGGCTGCGAAGGCGGGTGATCTTCCCCTGGTCATTCACACCCTGGGCGAGGAGAGCCCGGTCACCTCGGTGCTCGGCGCGACGGGAGCCTCTGTGGTCTCCGGTACGGCCATGGCCAAGGGGCGGGCGGTGGACAATATCGCACCGATGGCGCCTGAGCGCATGGTTGCTGCCCGGGAAGGCGCGGCCGTCAAGCTGCACTGGGGCCCGGTCACCAAAGGCGTGAACGGCACCCTCGAACGTGCGGGCGCTATCGCCTACAAGGTCTATATGCATGAGACCAATCCCTACTTCAATCCGGATGCTGAGGGAACCCTGCTGGCGACCACGGCCGATACCAGCCTGATGGTCAACTCCGAGTCCCTGCGTCAGTACTATGTCGTCCGCGCGGTCGACGCCGACAACCATTCCGGCATCTCCCGCCGGGTGGGCAAGTACGGCTTCAGCCTGATCACGGCCGCCAAGCCGAGATACAACTACATCTCCCTGCCTCTCGAGACCGAAATCAGCGATGCCCGGGAGCTTGCCGAGGCGATCGGTGCGGGAGTCAAGGTCGTGCTCAGGATCGATCCGGTCACCAACGGCTACAGCACCTACTATCTGCCTGACCTGAACTACCCGGCCACCCCCTTTGCGCTCCACGAGGGCATGCCGGTTCTGATCCAGGCTGATGAGAGCGCGCCGGCCAGCTGGTTCTACTGCGGCGCAGTCCCTGAAGCGGGCGAGTTCCAGTTCGCTCTCAACCGGGAGCACAAGTTCAGCTACAATGAAATCATCGTGCCGCTCAACCGCTCGGACATCACCAATGCCGCCGAGCTGGCCGCTGAGATCGGCGGAGTGGAAGTGCTGCTTAAAATCGGCGCCGACGGCAGAGGTTTCACCAACTACTGGCTGCCGTCGCTCAACTTTGGCAATCCGATGACGCCGTTCAGCGTCGCACCGGGTGAACCGGTTTTGATCCAGGTCAACAAGACCGCGCCGGCTCTCTGGCCCACGTATACTCGATAATCAGGAGGGATGGTCATGAAACGCAAATTCACCTATATTCTGTTCGGCCTGCTGCTTCTCGGCCTGTGCGGGGCGGCCCTGCCGCAGGAACCGCACATCATCGGCGGCAAGTTTCTCAATCCGGATGGTTCAGTGCCCGCCGGGGGCGAAATCCGTTTCCAGGCCTACCTGCAAAAGTCACCCGGGGACACCAGCGCAGCCAGCTGGTGTTCCACCGGCGGAGGCTGGAGCGTCGAGGTCAAGCAGACCCCGATGATCTCCTATGCCAACTGGGAGGCCGGCGACACCCTGGTAGTCGTCTTTGAAAATGTCCTGGAAACGAGCCCCTACTACGGGGCGCGCAAGGTGGTCAAGCATGCCACCACCGAGGATTCTCCGGAATTCGTGGGCAGCATCTCCCTGCCGGTTGAACTCACCACCTTCACGGCCGCAGTAAAGAACACCTCCATCAGCGATGTGGTGATGCTGGAATGGCGGACCGTGGGGGAGAGCAACAACCTCGGCTTTGAGGTCGAACGCAGCCTGGACGGCAAAAACTTCAGCAAGCTCGGTTTTGTCGCCGGCGCCGGCTCGACCAATCTGGCCCAGGGCTATGACTACCGGGATGACCGGGTGGAGGTGGGCACCTATTTCTACCGCCTCAAACAGATCGACCGCAACGGCTCCTTCACCTATTCGGATATCCGCGAGGTGGAAGTCACGGCCCCGCAGCGCTACGAGCTGACGCAGAATTTCCCCAATCCCTTCAATCCGCAGACCGACATCGTTTTCCGGGTCAAGGAGGAGGGCGTGGTGACTCTGAAGGTCTTCGATCTGCTCGGCAGGGAGGTGAAAACTCTGGTCAACGAGAAAAAGGGCGCCGGCGTCCATCGCATCACTTTCGACGCCCATGCCCTTCCCTCCGGGGTCTATCTCTACAGCATCACGATGGGCAGTTTCCACGATGTGAAGAAGATGCTGCTGGTCAAATAGGCGCCGCCGCTGCAGGCGCCGTGAAATCTCCAGGTAGGCGATCAGACGGTCCCTCCCCGTCTGAATGTCCTACGCAGCCCGGCGTCACCGGATGCTTTCAGCTCCGGCGGCGCCTGAGAGAGCGGGACCCTTCGGGGTCCCGCTTTTTTTTATTATAGGAACCCACTCTCCGGTTGTGCGGGCAAAAAAGCCCTTGCATATTTGCCGGCTTGTTGCTATATTTATTGGTTTTACTAGAAATATACCTATAATTTTATCAATAAGGGATTTTCGCTATGGCTTTGATGAAGAGCATGCGCAACAGCATGAAGACCATTCTGCTTATTCTGGTCTTCGCATTTGTCCTGACGATCGTTGTCGATTGGGGCATGGGCGGCTTTAAGAGCAATGCGCCTCAGGGAGTGATTGCCAAGGTCGACGGCCAGTCGATCCACTATGAAGAGTTTTCCAGCCGCCTGCAGAACGAGCTGGCAGCCTATCGGGAGCAGTCGGGCAGCGATCCCGAGGGCTATCAGCTCCAGCAGCTTGAGACGCGCGTCTTCGACAACCTGGTGCAGCAGCGCCTTCTCAACGAAGAGGTCAAGGCGGTCAAACTGAATGCCTCGGACCAGGAGATCATCGACGAGATTTTCAACAATCCCCCGCTGGAGCTGCGTCAGAACGAAGCCTTTCAGGACTCCACCGGGGCCTTTGACATGCAGCGCTATCAGGCCGCACTTAACAATCCCGGCGCGGGTGAGTTCTGGGCCTCGGTTGAGGAGTATCTGCGCACGACCCTGCCGATGCGCAAGCTCGACAATCTTCTGCGCGCCACCGCCGTGGTCAGCGACCAGGAGGTACGCGCAGAATACATGAAGCGCCAGCTCAAGGCCCAGGCGGAGTATATTCTGGTCCCGGCCAACGATTTTCTCGCCACGGCCGCCAACCCGACTGATGCCGAGATCAAGGCCTATCACAAACAGCATGAGGAGGAGTTCAAGGAGGCGGAGAAGCGGATCATCGAGTATGTCCTGCTCAATTTTGTGGCGACCAAAGCCGACTCCCAGGCTGTCGATGAACAGGCTGCCGAGCTTCTCGCCGAGGCCCGCGGCGGTGCGGATTTCGCCGAACTGGCCCGTCTGAACTCCCAGGATCCGGGTTCAGCCCCCCAGGGTGGTGACCTCGGTTTCTTCGCCCGCGGCGCCATGGTCAAACCCTTTGAGGAGGCCGCTTTCTCCGGCAAGCCGGGCGATATTATCGGCCCGGTCGCCTCGCAGTTCGGCATCCATATCATCAAGGTCGGCGAGCGCAAGCAGGAAGAGGGAGAGGAAAAGGTCCAGGCCAGCCATATCCTGCTCAAGTATGAGATGTCCCCGCGCACCCGCGAGGCCCTGCAGGAGGAGGCCGCCTACATCGCCGAGGCGGCCAAGGAGCAGGATCTCAAGAGCCTCGCCACAGCCGAAAACATCAAGCTGGAGCGCACCGAACCCTTCGCTGCCGGCGGCTTCATCCCCGGCATCGGCATGGAACCCAGGCTGAGCGGCTTTGTTTTTCGCAGCAAGGAAGGGGCGGTCAGCGATGTCATCTATGCTGAACGCGGCTACATCGTCGTCCGCGTCGCCGATATCATCCCCGAACACATCAAGTCCTGGAGCGATGCCCGCGAGACCATCACCGCCAAGCTGAAAAATGAAAAGGCGATGGAGCTGGCCAGACAAAAGTGCCAGACCCTCTACGAGCAGGCCAAATCGACCGGATCCCTCGCCGGCGCGGCCGCCCAGATCGGTGCCCAGGTTCAGCAGGCCGCCGATTTCACCTTCTCGAGCTATGTCGCCAGCCTCGGCCGCGAAGCCCGCTTTGTCGGCGCCGCCTTCGGACTCCAGCCCGGCGCCATTTCCCAGCCGGTCGAGGGGACGCGCGGCTACTATCTGATCAAACTGCTGAGCAAGAACAGCTTCAATGAGCAGGAGTTCGAGGCCCAGAAAGAGTCGCTGCGCGCACAGCTGATGCAGCGCAAGCAGCAGAGCATCTTCGGGCAGTGGTATACCGGCCTCAAGGAGAAGGCGGATATCAAGGATTTCCGCAAGGATTACCTCTAGGCGCCTGAAGCCGATCGGCGTCGCCGATCGGCTCACCCGCCGTTTCAGCCTGCACAACCATCATGCGGCCCCGATGCCCCCGGCATCGGGGTCGTCTCTTTTTACGCCGTACAAGCCTGACTCCCACCTCATTGTCTTCCCGCATGGCAGCACATTCAGCACGCGGGCAGCCGGCTGAAGACGGCGACTTTAACAGCCGGTTCCGCGCCGCCTTACTTGTGATCCGGGCCAAGATGCCTGACCGGTAAATTTATCACCGGTCGGGAACAAAATCCCCGCAGGGGGTGTTACTGTTTTTAAATAAGACTAAAAAAGTCCTATATAGATGTTCAAACTTTCGAAAAAAACCGAATACAGCATCATGGCGCTCCGCCATCTCGGGCGCAATGAATCGATGACCGCGACTGTCCGGGAAATCGCTGCGGACTGCCGCATCCCTGCACCGCTGCTGGCCAAGCTGCTGCAGCAGCTCGCCCGGAGCGGCCTGGTCCACTCCTTGCAGGGAGTCAACGGCGGTTACCGTCTCAAGAGCGCCATGGCGGGGATAAGCCTCGCTGAGGTGATCGAGGCCGTCGAGGGTCCTTTCCGGGTCACCGCCTGCGGCGGGGAAGCAAGCCGGTGCAGCCGTTCCGGTTTTTGCGACCTGCGCAGTGCAATAGCGCCCGTGCAGGGGCAGATGCTGAGTTATTTACAAAACGTGACCCTGGCCGACCTGCACGGTTCACGGGGCGAAGAGGATTGAATGAGCACCGAAATGAACCAGCTTGAATCGCTGGCCAACCAGGAATACAAATACGGATTTGTCTCCGATATCGACGCCGAGGCCCTGCCCAGGGGGCTGAATGAGGAGATTATCCGCACGATCTCGGCCAAAAAACGCGAGCCCGCATTCATGCTGGAGTGGCGGCTCAAGGCCTTTCGCCATTGGCAGACGATGACCGAACCGCGCTGGGCCAATGTCAAGTTCCCGCCCATCGACTACCAGGATATCATCTACTACTCGGCCCCGAAGAGCCACAGCGGGCCCAAGAGTCCGGAGGAGATCGATCCCGAGATCCTCGCCCTCTATCAGAAGCTGGGCATCCCCCTCGAAGAGCAGCAGGCGCTGGCGGGGGTGGCGGTCGATGCGGTGCTGGACTCGGTATCGGTGGCGACCACTTTCAAGGAAAAGCTTTCGCAGTTGGGGATTATTTTTTGTTCCTTCTCCGAGGCGGTGCAGAACCATCCCGATCTGGTGCAAAAGTATCTCGGCATGGTGGTGCCATCGACCGATAATTTTTTTGCGGCGCTGAACTCGGCGGTATTCAGTGACGGCTCCTTTATCTACGTGCCCAAAGGGGTGCGCTGTCCAATGGAGTTATCAACCTATTTCCGCATCAACGCCGCCAACACCGGGCAGTTCGAGCGCACCCTGATCATCGCCGAAGAGGGGAGCTACGTCAGCTATCTCGAGGGCTGCACCGCCCCGATCCGCAAGGAGAACCAGCTGCACGCGGCGGTGGTCGAACTGATCGCCCTGGACAATGCCGAGATCAAGTACTCCACTGTGCAGAACTGGTATCCCGGCGACAAGGAGGGTCGCGGCGGCGTCTACAATTTTGTCACCAAGCGCGGGCTCTGCGCCGGAGTTCATTCGCACATCTCCTGGACCCAGGTCGAGACCGGTTCCGCGATCACCTGGAAATACCCGAGCTGTATCCTCAAGGGTGACAACTCCATCGGGGAATTCTATTCGGTCGCCATGACCAACCATCATCAGCAGGCCGACACCGGCACCAAGATGATTCACATCGGCAAGAACACGCGCAGCACCATCGTCTCAAAGGGGATATCGGCCGGTGTGAGCCAGAACAGCTACCGCGGCCAGGTCAAGGTGCTCAAGAGCGCCCTCAACGCCCGCAATTTTTCCCAGTGCGACTCGCTGCTGATCGGGGACAAGTGCGGAGCGCACACCTTCCCCTACATCGAGGTGAAGAACAGCACAGCCCGGATCGAGCACGAGGCGACCACCTCCAAGATCGGCGAGGATCAGATTTTTTACCTCAATCAACGCGGCATTTCCCGTGAGGATGCGGTCTCGATGATCGTCAACGGTTTTTGCCGGGAGGTGCTGGCGGAACTGCCGATGGAGTTCGCGGTCGAGGCCCAGAAGCTGTTGAGCGTCAGTCTGGAGGGAAGCGTGGGCTGAGCAGCCTGTGCTCTTTTATATGGAACCAATCAGAGATGGAGAAAAATAATGCTTGAAATAAAGGAGCTGCGGGTGGGCGTTGACGGGCGGGAGATCCTCAAGGGGATCAACCTGAGCGTCCGTCCTGGCGAGGTGCATGCGATCATGGGGCCGAACGGTTCGGGCAAGAGTACGCTGGCGCAGGTGCTGGCCGGCCGGCATGGCTATGAAATTCTCGGGGGCGAGGTGCGTTATGCCGGGCGTGATCTGCTCGAACTCGAGCCCGAGGAGCGGGCCCGAGAAGGGGTGTTCCTCGCCTTTCAATATCCGGTGGAGATCCCCGGGGTCAACACCGCCTATTTCCTGCGCACCGCCCTCAATGAGGTGCGCGTCCATCGCGGACAGCCGCGGCTGAGCGCGGGTGAATTCCTCAAGCTGGTCCACACCAAACTGAAGCTGGTGGAAATGGATCCGGCCTTCCTCAACCGTTCGATCAACGAGGGTTTTTCGGGCGGCGAGAAAAAGCGCAACGAGATTCTGCAGATGGCCGTCCTCGAGCCGAGGTTGGCCCTGCTCGATGAGACCGATTCCGGGCTGGATATTGACGCTCTGCGCATCGTTGCTGGCGGGGTCAATCGCCTGCGCAGTGCGGAGAACTCCTTTGTCGTGGTGACTCATTATCAGCGGCTGCTCGAATACATTGTCCCCGATTTTGTCCATGTGCTCTATGATGGCCGCATTGTCCGCTCCGGCGACAAGTCCCTGGCCCTGGAACTCGAGGCTAACGGCTATGACGAGATCAAGGGGAATGGCGGCCGGCCGGCGGTGAAAGCGGAGGGCGGGGCATGAGTGAAAGCAGTCATGGCTCCTGGATCGATCTGCATCGGGAGGCGATGCGTTCGGCTCGGCCGGCTGGGCCCGATTTCCTTGAGCCCCTGCGGGCGGCTGCCCATGCGCGCTTCCGCGAGCGTGGTTTTCCAACCCTGCGTCAGGAGCGCTGGCGTTTTACGGATGTCTCTGCTGTTGCAGAAACGGCATGGCGCCGCGCGGCCGAGGGGGAGGGCGAAACTGCCTTGCCCCTGGAGGATCTGCATGCAGACCCCGCGGCCTACCGTCTGGTCTTCGTCAACGGCCGCTTCAGCGCGAGCCGCTCCCGGCTGCCGGGGGCGGAGACCTCGTTTTCCGTGCAGAGGCTTTCCGCGCTGAACGATGGGGTGCTCGAGCCCACCGCCCGGCGCATGGCCGAGACAGCTGGGCGGACGGAAGAGCCCTTCGCTCTCATCAACAGCGCCCTCGCCGAGGAGGGGGTGGTGATCACCATACCGGATCACATGGCTGTGCTCGTACCCCTGGAGATCCTCCATTATGTGGATGGTGACGGGATTGCCCTTCATCCGCGCGTGGTGATGATTGTGGGCGAGCAGTCCGAGGCGCTGCTCATCGAGAGCTATGCCGGCAAGAACGGTCAGCGCTATTTCACCAATCCGGCGGCCGATGTTGTGGTCGGCCGCGGGAGCAAGCTGGATCACTATCTGCTCCAGCGCGAGAGCGCATCCGCCTACCACCTCTCCTATACCCGTGCCACACTCGGACGCGAGGCCCGCTATCGCCGTTTTGCCCTCGATATGGGCGGGCGGCTCGTGCGCCACGACCTCGAGGTGGAACTGGATGGTGAAGGAGCTGAGGCCTCCCTCTCCGGGCTTTATATGCCGGCCGGGCGCCAGCACATCGATCATCACACCACCCTGCGCCATCTCCAGCCGCACACCTTCAGCCGCCAGCTTTACAAGGGTGTTTTGCAGGACAAGGCCCATTCGGTTTTCAACGGCCGGATCTATGTGGCGCGCGAGGCCCAGCGCACCGATGCCATCCAGCATAATCGCAACCTGCTGCTTTCAGACGACGCCCTGGCCGACAGCCAGCCCCAGCTGGAAATTTTTGCGGATGATGTCCGCTGCACTCATGGTGGCACGGTGGGTCAGCTTGATCAGGAGGGGCTTTTTTATCTGCGTTCGCGCGGCATCGGTGCCGATCTGGCGCGGCAGATCATGGTCCACGCCTTCGCCGGTGAGATCACCGGCGGGATCGGCCTTGCCCCGGTGCGCGAGCTGGCTGAGGCGGTGGTGAACGAGCGGCTGGGCCGGGAGGAGTGAAGGATGGTGGAATTGAGAGACACAGATGATCTGATGGACAAGGTGGTGCTGGCCCTGCGCGAGGTCTATGATCCGGAGATTCCGGTCAACATCTATGATCTTGGCCTGATCTACGAAATTGCGGTCACTGAGCTGGGGCGGGTGGATATCACCATGACCCTGACTTCGCCGATGTGCCCGGTGGCGGAGACCTTGCCGGGCGAGGTCCGCAATCGGCTCGAGGAGATAGCGGAGGTGCGCGAGGCTGTGGTTGCGGTCACCTGGGAGCCCCCCTGGGATGAGTCGATGATGACGGAAGAGGCGCGGCTTGAACTGGGCTTGTTTTAATGAGGTGCGCATGACGGAATATGTGACACTGTTTGCGGCCGACGAGCTGGAGGAAGGGGGCATGCGGCGGGTCATGGCCGGGGGGGAACCCCTGGTCATAGTCCGTCAGGACGGGGAGTGGTTCGCTCTGGCCGACCGCTGTTCCCACGAGACCTCCAGGCTTTCGGAGGGGTATCTGGAGGGTGGAATGATCTGCTGCGCCCTGCACGGAGCGGCCTTTGATCTGCGCAGCGGCGAGGCCTTGCGTCCCCCGGCCTATGAAGGGATTGCCGTCCATGCGCTGCGCATCGAGGGGGGAATGGTTCAGGTCGCCATCGAGGAGGAGAATGATCGAGGTTAGCAAAATACGCGCTGATTTTCCGCTCTTCGCGCAGCCGGAAAACCGCGATCTGGTTTATCTGGACAGTGCGGCCACGACGCACCGGCCCCGTCAGGTCCTCGAGGCGATCGATGAGTTTTACCGGCGCGATAATGCCAATCCCCACCGCGGGGCTTACCGCCTTGCTGAGAGGGCGACGACGGCTTACGAGTCGGCGCGCAGCCGTGTGGCCGCGTTCATCGGCGCCGGCCGCAGTGAGGAGGTCGTCTTCACCCGCAACGCCACCGAGGCGGTCAATCTCGTCGCCTGGGGCTGGGCGGAGCGCCATGTCCGAGAGGGCGATGAGATCATCGTCACCGAGCTGGAGCACCACAGCAACCTGGTGCCCTGGCAGATGGTGGCGCAGCGGCGCGGGGCCAAACTGCGTTTCCTGGAATTCGACCAGGCGGGCAATCTCGATCCGGTTCAGCTGGAGGGGCTGCTGAGCGAAAGGAGCCGCCTGCTCGCCATCACCCAGGTCTCGAATGCCCTCGGTACGATCAATCCCCTGCGCCCCTTTATTGACAAGGCCCATGCCGCCGGAGCGCTCGTCCTGGTGGACGGCGCCCAGAGCGTACCCCACACGGCTGTCGATGTCCGCGCTCTCGACGCCGATTTTCTGGTCTTTTCCGGGCACAAGATGCTCGGGCCGCTCGGCATCGGGGTCCTCTATGCCAAAATCGAGCATCTCGAGGCGATGGAGCCCTTCCTGTTCGGGGGCGACATGATCAGCAGCGTCGGCTACCACTCCTCGGAGTGGAACGACGTCCCATGGAAATTCGAGGCTGGCACCCAGAATGTCGCGGGCGCGGTCGGACTCGCCGCGGCGATGGATTACCTGGACGGGATCGGCATGGAGGCGGTCGCGGAGCATGACCGCAGGCTGACGCGGCTGGCGGTCGAAAAGCTGGCGCCGATCGATCAGCTCCACCTCTACGGGCCGATGCCTGAGCGGGGACCGGTGGTCTCTTTCAATCTGGCCACCATTCATCCCCATGACCTCGCCACCTTTCTTGACCAGAAAGGGATCGCCATTCGCTCCGGCCACCACTGCGCCCAGGTGGTGATGCGCAAGCTCGGTCTGGCGGCGACGGCGCGGGCCAGTTTTTATCTCTATAATGATGAACAAGATGTGGAACGGCTTGTCACGGGCCTGCTGCAGGCAAAGGACTATTTCAAAAAATGGCTCTAGATGAACTCTATCAGGAAGTGCTGCTCGACCACTACAAGCAGCCGCGCAACAAGGGGGTGCTGGCCGAGCCGGACATCCGCCTGGAGCTCAAGAATCCCTTTTGCGGGGATGAGATCCTGCTCACCTTAAAGATGGCAGAGGGACGGGTTGCGGAGGCCGCCTTTGAGGGGCATGGCTGCGTTATCAGCCAGGCTTCGGCCTCGGTGATGACCGAGAAGATCAAGGGCCTGAGGGTGGAGGAGGTCGCCGCTATTGCCGACCAGTTCACTCATCTGGTCAGGGAGGGAAAATATGAGCGGCCGGAGGGGGAGGAATTCGACGAGATCGAGGCCTTCGCCGGGGTGTGCGAATTTCCCACTCGGGTCAAGTGTGCCATGCTCGCCTGGCGCACCCTGCTGCAGGGGCTGAAGGAGCATGGAGGCAGGGAGCATCTCCATGACCATCATGCGCATGGAGCGGAGGGGGAAACACCAAACCGGGGATAGTCCCACATCGCCGGCAGGGGAGTTTTTTACCTACGGTGCAAAGATCGTAAAGCAAAAAAGCCCTCGCGTGTGAGGGCTTTTTTGCTATCAAGGAGGAGGTGGTACGGGTGGTGCTAAAAAAACTGTGCAAGGATCTCCTTGCGCGGGGAGGGAATGACGATCTTTTCCACCAGCAGTCCGCGGCGTTTGACCACGGCCGCGCCGGCGTCGACGGCGGACTGCACAGCGGCGACGTCTCCCGTCAGGGTGACATAGGCCTTGCCGCCGATGGCCATGGCGATATGGATTTCGAGCAGATCGACGGCGGCGGCCTTGACCGCAGCATCGGCGGCCTCGATGGCGGAGGCGACCGAAAAGGATTCGATGATGCCGAGGGCGCGCAGTTCCGGGGTATGGGAAATGCCGCTCAGGGCGGGGAAGACGCTGCGGTGGACATTGGGGATGACAAAATGGTCGACCACCTGATGGCCGCCCAGCTCCACTCCGGTCTCGATGCTCGCGTTGACGTCATCGACATCGCCGTTGACCAGGACCATATATTTGCCCGGGCAGATGGTGCGATTGACCACCACCTCGACCAGGGCCCGCTTGACCATCGCATCTGCCACCTCGATGCCTTTGGCGATGCTTGAGAGTTCGACCAGACCTATTGCAGCAGCCATGATACTATCCTGCCTTGTAATTTGTTAACCCTTGATGACGATACTTTTTTCGGATACGGCGGCGACGATGCCGGAGATGGAGGCGTGCACCGGGCAGCCCAGTTTTTCCTCGGCCACCTCGGCGATGACCTGCCCCTTGACGACCCGGTCCCCGCTTTTGATCACAGGGACCGCGGGGGCCCCAATGTGCTGCTGCAGGGGCAGCTCGACCTCGGCCGGTGCAAAGTTCAGCTCCCTGAAGTGGGCCTTGCGGTCGTAGGGCTTGATGCCCAGGCGCTGATAGAGCATGGTGATCGGAATTTCACGGCTGCTGCGCACGGGATGGACATCGAGAAAGAGCTCCTTAAGCTCTTCAGTGGTGCGCGAGATCTGTTTCTCGCGCAGCAGCTTTTTGGCGTCGACGCAGATGTTCTTGGGATCGAGCTTCTCCGGGCAGCTGAAGAGCGAACAGATATTGCATTCGCAGCAGTAGGCCGCCCAGAGTGAGTAGCGCTCCTTCTCGCTGCCGGTCATGAGCAGCGAGCGCATCACCTTGTGCGGCTGGATCGGATAGCCGAGCAGGTAGCGCGGGCAGAGCTCAGTGCAGAGCGTGCACTGATCGCAGCAGCTGTGGCCGATGCGTTGATACTGGGCGGGCGGGGTAAGTTTGCGCACTGCCACCGGATGGTCCGCGGGCAGAAAAATGAGGCCGCCGTTGGTCTTGACGACGGGCAGGGCGAGATCGTTCTCGACTCCGCCCATCATGATGCCGCCGGTGAAGACCACCGGGCGGTTGAGGGTGGTGCCGCCGGCGAGAGCGAGGAGGTCGCTGAAGCGGGTGCCGACCGGGATGCGCACGGTCATGGCTTCGCCGACGGCCCCGGTGATGGTGACATATTTATCCGTTACCGCATCTCCGCGCACGGCGCGGGCGATGTTGACAATGGTTTCGACGTTGTTGACGATGGCGCCGACATGCAGGGGCAGGCCGCCGGGGGGAATCTGCCGGCCGGTGATCTCGTAGACCAGCACATACTCGTCGCCGGCGGGATAGACATCCTCCATGATGAAGAGGTCAAAGCCGAGTTTTTCGGCATCGGGCCGGAGGAGGGCGGCGACGTCGCTGTTCTTGCGCTTGACAGCTATGGTCACCCTGCGGGCTCCGGTGAGCTGCTGCATGATCGACAGCCCTTCCAGGAGAAGCTCCTTTTCCTGGAGCATGACCTCGCGATCCTTGTACATCATCGGTTCGCATTCGGCGCCGTTGGCGATGATCTGTTCGACGCGGGCGTCCAGTTTTTTATAGGTGGGGAATCCCGCCCCTCCTGCGCCGACAACCCCTGCGGCGCGTATTTTCCGGAGGATGGTGCTGTTATCTTCCATCAGAATGCTCAAAGGTTTGATTCATGGTGATGGCCAGGGGAGTCAAATAGAGGGGTTCCGAGGGCAGAATGACCTCCAGGCCCGGCAATTCGGCGGCGAAGATATCGGCTGCGCCCGGGAAGCAGCAGGTGCCGCCGCTGAGATAGAGTTGTTCGACCGGACGGTCGGCGAGATGGGTTCTGATGATATCCGCCATCTTTTCAAAGACCGGCTGGATGATGGGCAGAATCTGCGCAGCGTCTGGGCCGCGCTTGATCGCTTCCGCTTCTTCATAGGAGATGCGTCGATTGCCGGCCAGGGTGAGGGTGACATGCCGGCCGCCGGTGGGCTCGTCGGCGGAATAGACGATCCGTCCCCCTTCGACGACGGAGATGCCGGTGGTGCCGCCGCCGATGTCGACGACGGCGCCGCGGTCGATCTCGAGCAGCCGGGCCACCACCGAGGGTTCGTCGAGCATTCCGGTCACATTCAGATTGGCAGCCTTCAGAACGTTGACGCAGGCATAGGGATCAGTGCCCGGAGGGAAAGAAGTGGAGGCGGTGGTGAAGTGCTGACCGAGTTTCTCCTCCGCTTTGGCGACCAGGGACTTGACGATCTGAATGGCCCCGAAATAGTCGAGCACCACCCCGTCGCGAACAACATCGGCCCATTCGAGAAAGGCGGCATGGGGCTCGCCGCTCTCGTCGCAGGCGATGAGGACGACGTCGGCGGTGCCGAGGTCGATGCCCAGGTGGCAGGGAGGGGCTCCGGTCACCCGCCGCTTGTTGTTGACCAGGGCGGCGACGCGCCGCAGGCGTTGATTCACCCTATCCAGTGCGGACATGGTCATCCTCAGACAATGCGGAAATGGTCGACGATGACGCAGCGGCGCAGGCGGACGAAGGTGCGGCTGCAGGTAACTCCTTCGCCGGTGGGGGTGGAGATGGTCATCGAGGTCCAGCCCTCCCCTCCGAAGCCAAGGCCGGCGATGCACGGGCCGTTCTTGACGAAGATGCTGGTGTTAATCTCGCGCGACATGCGGTGGAGATGGTCGATGTTGCGCGAATGCATCGCGGCGGTATGGTGCAGCCCGTGTTCGAGCTCGATGGCGAGATCGATGGCGGCGTCGGCGTTGGCGGCGCGGATGAGGGAAATGACCGGCATCATCAGTTCGATCTGGGCGAAGGGATGGGACTTGTCGGTTTCGGTGAAAAGCAGGCGCGTATCCGGGGGCACCTGGATGCCCGCCTCGCGGGCGATGACGGTGGCGTCCCGGCCGACCATCTTGCGGTTGATGACCGGATTGGGCCCGGGATACTCCTTCAGGATGACCTGGGCTACGGCCTCGGCCTGGCGGGCGTCAAGCTCGACTGCGCGGTTCTTCGCCATTTCGCGTTTAAGCTGATCGGCGACGCTGTCGACGACGATGATTTCCTTCTCGTCGGCGCAGATGATGTTGTTGTCGAAAGAGGCGCCGGAAACGATGCAGGCGGCAGCGTGGGGGATATCCGCGCTCTCGTCGACGACCACCGGGGGATTGCCGGCGCCAGCGGCGATGAGACGCTTGTCGGTCTGGCGCCTCGCTTCATGGACCACGGCCTCGCCGCCCGTGACGACAAGCAGACCGATGCCCGGGTATTTGAAGAGCTGCTGAGCGGTCTCGATGGTGGGCTGGGCCACGGCGGTGAGCAGGTTGTGGGGTCCGCCGGCAGCCACCACCGCTTCATTGAGCAGGCTGATGGTGCGCTGCGAGACCCGTTTGGCCGCCGGATGAGGCGCAAAGACCACCGAGTTGCCGGCACTGACCATGCTGATCGCATTGTTGATCACCGTGGCCGCCGGATTAGTCGAAGGGGTCACTGAGGCGATGACGCCCCAGGGGGCGTTCTCGATCAGGGTGAGGCCGTGATCACCCGAGATCGCCTCGGCGTGGATCACCTCAGGGCCGGGGGTCCTGAGGGCCTGCGAGGTGTTCTTCGCCACCTTGTCCTCGACCCTGCCCATGCCGGTCTCCTCGACCGCCAGTTCGGCCAGTTCACGCGCGTGGCGTGCGCCGGCTTCACGCATGGCGAGAATAATCTTGTCCCTGAATTCCAGATTGCCGATTCTCTTCTGCGCGGCGGTTGCGGCGGCGACCGCTTCGTCGAGGGTCGCGAAGATACCGGCGGGCAGCGCGGATCTGCCGGTGGTATCACCCGACGTTGTGGTGCGCATGCGTTCTACCACCGCCTCGACGATGCGGGCGACCTCTTGTTGACTCAAATCCATTACGGGTTCTCCCTCTTATCAGGCCGATTCACTTTTCTGATAGAGCACCCCGGCCTCCGAACTTACGGTATCGATGATGCCGACGATGGTGAGATCGATCGGCGTAGCGTTGTTGATGGAAACGCGGGCGGAGCTGCCGCGCACCACCAGGACCCACTCCCCCTCGCCGGCTCCGATGGTGTCGAGGGCGACCTGGGTTTTACCCGCCGCCTTGCCGTGTTCATCGATAAACCGGACGAGCAGCAGTTTGCCAATGGCCAGTTGCTCCATTTTGACGGTGGAGACCACCTGGCCGACCACTTTTCCGAGTTCCATAGGTACCTCTGCAGGTGCCTGCGAGGCGCTTTACGTCCCCGGCCGGACGGCCAGGGACGGGCACGCCTGCAGATTACTTGATCTCGCCTTTCATCTTGATCGGGAAGATATCTTCCAGATCGCCATGGGGGCGCGGAATGACATGGACCGAAATCAGCTCGCCGATTTTCTGGGCGGCGGCTGCGCCGGCATCCGTGGCTGCTTTACAAGCCGCAACATCGCCGCGCACAAGGGCGGTTACATAACCGGATCCGATCTGATGGAATCCGACCAGCTTGACCCGCGCCGCTTTGACCATCGCATCCGAGGCCTCGATGAGCGCCACCAGACCACGGGTTTCAATCATACCCAATGCTTCCATACCACTTTCTCCTTTCCTTGGAAAAATTACCCTTCAATAGTGCCTTTCATCTTGATCGGGAAGATATCTTCCAGATCGCCATGAGGACGCGGGATAACATGTACGGAGATCAGTTCGCCGATTTTCTGCGCCGCTGCGGCGCCGGCGTCAGTGGCCGCCTTACAGGCCGCGACATCGCCGCGCACCAAGGCGGTCACATAACCGGACCCGATCTGGTGGAACCCCACCAGTTTCACTCTCGCCGCCTTGACCATAGCATCCGAGGCTTCGATCAGCGCGACAAGTCCTCTGGTTTCGATCATTCCCAGTGCTTCCATGAGTTACTCCTCGTTAGTTATTGGTATGTTGAAAGAGATCAACTTCTCGCCATATAAGCGGCTGTCATGGAGATTTCGACGATATCCTCCCAACTGCAGCCGCGGGAGAGGTCATGCATTGGTTTGCACAGCCCCTGCAGGAAGGGGCCGAGCGCCTTGAATCCGCCCAGACGTTCCACCAGCTTGTAGCCGATATTGCCTGCGTTGAGATCGGGGAAGATGAAGACATTGGCCTGGCCCGCCACCGGGCTCCCCGGGGCCTTTTTGGCGGCGACCGCCGGCACAAAGGCCGCATCGAACTGGAGTTCGCCGTCCACCTTGAGATTGGGGGCCTTGGCCTTAACCAGCTCCGTCGCCTGCCGCATCTTGTCGACCTTGGCGTGGCTGGCGCTCCCCTTGGAGGAGAAGGAGAGCATCGCGACCCTGGGTTCGTTGGCGGTCAGCCGTTCATACTGCGCGGCCGTAGCCACAGCGATGTCGGCCAGCTGCTCGGGGGTCGGATCGGGGAGCACCGCCGCATCGGCAAAGGCGTAGACCGACTCGCCGTCGGGGGAGATCATCGCAAAAAAGCTCGAGACCGTGCGCAGGCCGGGGGCCACGCCAAGGACGTGAATAGCCGCGCGCAGCACATTGGCCGTCGACGACAGGTTGCCGGCGATGCAGAGATCCGCCTGGGCGTCGCGGAGCAGCATGGCCCCCATGTAAAGGGGATCATCGAGGCGCTGGCCGGCCTCATAGGCGGTCATGCCCTTCTCCTTGCGCGACTCGTGCAGGATGCGCACATAACGTTCGCGCTCCGGCACATGCTGGGGATGAAGGATGACCAGACCGCGGGTCGGGATGTGCACCTTGTCCGCGAATTCCCGCAGTTCGAAGCGGCCGCCGAGGAGGATGGGCTGGGCGAGGCGTTCATCCTTGAGGTAGCGGGCCGCTCGCAGCACCCGTTCATCGCGGGCGTCGGGAAAGACAATGCGGCGCGGCTGCCAGCGGCAGTATTCGGTGGCGAGATGGATCAGCTTCATCGTTCGAGCACCACTTTTTCGAGAGTGAGCTGTTTGCCCTGTTCGGCCAGCAGGGTCAGCAGCATGAGCACATAGAGGGCGCTGCTGAGGCGATTGGCCGCCTGGATCAGATCGGGACGGGTGACGGTGAGGTCCGGGGCGATAAAGACCCTGGCGGCCTCGACCTCCGCCTCACGCACCTGGGCGCGCAGCAGATTAAGCAGCGCCACATTACGGCCGTGACTCATCTCCGGGACGATGTGGTCGTGGCCCAGATACTTGAGGGGGTTGTGCGAGACCGCATGGACCACATTTTCATCGGCGCCGCCGAGGGCGATCGGGATCATCGTCTCCCCGCTCACCTCGCTTTTAAGCAGATTGCCGAGGTAGGAGCGGACGTCCGCGAGATAGGGGTGGAGCCAGGGGAACTTGTTCTCGCGATCGAATTCGATCTGGACCAGGACCGTGTGAGCGATCAGGGTGTCGATCTTGCCGCGCAGGGCGATGCGGGGGTGGTTCTTGACCACCATGGTGTTGGTATCCAGATGGGTGAGGGCTTCAGGTTTCTTCGCCACCGGCTGATGGCAGAGCAGACACTCCGCCTTCTGGCCTCCGGTGCTGCTGGTCAGGGGATGTACCTGCACGGGAGCCTCCTCGCCGCTCTTGTCCGGATTGAAGACCCGGCCTTCGGCGTCGATGTATTTGATGACGATCTTGCGTTCTTCGAGCAGCTGATGCGCGGCCGGGGTCAGTCGGCTGTCGAGGGGGAGATGGACCTCGGTGCCCCAGCCCAGACCGAATTTTTCGCGCAGCCAGCCCTCGGTGATATATTCGGAAGCCATACGCTTATCCCTGTTTTTGCGACGCCCAGTCCGCCGGATAGGTCACGTACATGATCTTGGTATAGGTGGGCGTGCCGAAGATGATCTGGCTGCCCTTGGGGATGTAAAATACATCCCCCACCTTGCCCTCGAAGCATTTGCCGTTGATGGTGATGGCCAGGGTGCCCTGGAGGACGATGTCGATCTCGTCGTAATTGAGGGTCCAGGCGAAGGAGTCCATCTTGCGCCAGGACATGAATCCGGCGCACATAGGCGAACGGTCCGTCGAGGTGATGACGTCGGCGAGGCGCACCTGTTTACCGGGCCCGGCCTCTGGCATGATATCCATACGCACCGAGCCGCCGCGCACCACGATCAGGCCGCTGTCGTCGACCACGCGCTGGCAGCAGGGGGCAGTGGGGGCGAGGGCCGCGGTGATGGAGGGCTGGCTCACGGGCAGGGGTGAAGGCGACGGCGGACAGGCTGCGGGCGGCTGCTGCAGCTGTTCCGCGACCAGCCGGGCGATCGTGGCGGGGTCGCGTTTGTCCGCGGGCAGCCGCTGGATGACCTGGGCGGCGATGGCTTTGACCAGCTCCTGGTCGCCGCCGGCGGCCTGGGCCCTCTGCTGCAGGGGGCAGCTCTCGCTTCCCGGCTCGACGAAGCAGATGCCGAACTTGGCGGCCAGGGTGGCTGCTTCGGGGGTGATGATGGTCGTCTGCACCGAGGCCGGCAGCTCCTTGATGCCAGCGGTGCAGGCTTCTTTTATGGTCTGGGCTGTGATCAGTTTTTTCATTTTGGTTTCCTTTTTACTCTCCCGGATGGACGGCAGAAAAGGGCTCCCTGCTCAGAAAACGGCGCAAGGCATCGATGCTTTCGGGCTGGTAGACCGAGACCGGATAGATGGGGCCCTGGATGCCCGCATCCCGGATGAGCTCCTCGACCTCGGAGACCCGGGCATCCTCAAGATCGATTTTGGAAATGACGCCGATGATTTGTTTGGTCTCATAGATATGAAACAAGCCAAAAGGCAGTTTGCGCTCCAGGGAGTTGGCCTGGTGCACATAGACAATGGTCTGGATATCGGTCATGGTCGAGATGAGCGCCGTATAGAGCCGGGGATTGTCAAAGTACTCGCCCGGGGTGTCGATGGTGCACTCATCGTGAAAGACCAGGGCCTGGGTTTTCTGGACCTCCCCCAGCCGGCCGAGCAGGGCTGCAAAGAGAGTCGACTTGCCCACCCCGGTGCCGCCGATGAGGATAAAATTGTTGAGCATCAGGTCACCGTCACCGCGCAGGGGGTGTAGTTGAGAATCTCCTGCAAGGTCTTGTTGACCGATTTGAGTGCCTCCTCGACAGCACCGACCTCGCCATGGATCACCAGGGCGCCGGTGAAGCGGTCGAGAAACCCGATCTGGACGTTGGCGGCCTTGACGGCGATATCGCCGGCGATCATGGCGGTCTCGCCCGGGGTGAGGGTCATAATGCCGATGGCATTGACGTAGGGGATGCCGATTTTTTTGCACACCTCCTCACCCGGATGGGCGATCATATGGGCCAGGGTCACCTGCTTGCCTGGCACATACTCCTGGATGATGCGCTCTTTGTCCTGATAGGGGTTTCTCGAATCTTCCATTTCAGTCCTGCATTCTGGCCAACAGGGCCCTGGTCAGCTCGCCGTATTCGAGCGCGCCGCGGGCGGAGGGGGCATAGCGGAGGATCGGTTCCCCGGCGCGGGCCGCTTCCGCCAGTTTGATATTCATGCCGATCACGGTCGGCAGCAGCAGATCGCCGTAGCGCTGCTTGAGGGTGTCGTAGACTTCGGCCGCGCTCCTGGTACGGCGGTCGAAGTGGGTCACAAAATAGCCGAGGGTGCGCAGGCGCGGATTGAGATGCCGCCGCGCTTTGGAGAGCATGTCGTCGGTCACCTCGAGGCCGGCGACGGCCAGGTACTGGGCCTGGACCGGGATGAGGGCATAGTCGGCGATGGCGAGGGCGTTCATCGCCAGGGGCCCCATATTGGGCGGAC
Organism: bacterium; assembly: GCA_029554865.1. Taxonomy (GTDB): domain Bacteria; phylum Zhuqueibacterota; class Zhuqueibacteria; order Residuimicrobiales; family Residuimicrobiaceae; genus JAKPUX01. The sequence continues at coordinate 68,704 of JAKPUX010000228.1, forward strand.
AGTCGCAGATGACCAGGTCGAATTCCTGAGGGATCTGCTCCCGGCTGATGAAAAAGGCCTCCGCCGCATCCTCGGCGACCTCAAGATAAAAGTCGGCGAGGGAGGGTTCGGCGGGCAGGCAGAAGAGCTGCTCATCCCCGGCCGGATGGATAGCCGCGGAGAGATCGCGGCTTGCGTCGACGAGATAGTCGCAGAGGGTCTTGACCCGTCCGGCTCCGGGGCCGAAGCCGAGGTGGCGCGATGCTCCGGCCGAGGGATCGAAATCAGCGAGCAGGGTCTTGTGGCCGAAGCGGGCACACCAGGCGGCAATGTTGACTGCACTGGTGGTTTTGCCCACGCCGCCCTTGTTGTTGATGACGACGACGATCTTCATTTTTTATCCGTGAGCGGATAATACTTGCGCTGCATTTTTTCGATGACACCCTCATCCAGCAGGGTCTTGAGGACGCCAAGGATGGCGGGGCGGTCACACTTCAAGGCCGCGGCCAGTTCATCCGCGGTGCTGCCTGCGGGGCGGGCCTGGATATGGCGCAGGGCGCGACTGCTCAGGTCCGCTCCGGTGCGTTTGGGTTTTTCAGGTTGCGGGGTTTTAGCCGGTGGCTGGCCGCCCCGGCCCTGACCGCTCCCGCCCTTGCCCGAGCCCTTTCTCTGGCCCATGCCCTTGCGCTTCTTGCTGATCAACTCCTCGACCAGAAAGTCGGTGTCTCCATCAGGGCGCGGGATGACATGGGCCGAGATCAGTTCGCCGAAGCGGATGGCCGCGGCGGAGCCGGCGTCGACAGCCGCCTGGCAGGCGGCGAGGTCACCCTCACAGACGATGGTCACCAGGGCCCGCCCAGGGTTGTGCTGTTTGATCAGGCGCACGCGGGCGGCCTTGACCATGGCATCAGCTGACTCGATGGCGCAGATCAGCCCTCTGGTTTCAATAAAGCCGTAGGAGAGTCCAGCCATAAAAAGCCTCAGCCCAGCATGAAGTAGATGGGATTGCGCGCGATATCGAGTACGGTCTCCTGGAAGGCATCGCAGGCGGCTTTGCAGGCGGCCTGGGTGCCGGTGAGCAGACCTCCGGAAAAGTTGGTCTCGGAGGGCGGCGCAAAATAGAGGCAGAGGCGCACGTTGGCGGCCTTCATCGCCTGGTCGAGGGCGTAGGTGGCCTCGAGCGGCGGTGCGATCAGATAGGAGAGGGGCTCACCGGGAGTGATGCCGGCCACACCCGAGAGATAACTGCCGGTGCGGGCGATGAGGTGCGGGAAGAAGGTCAGGCTGTTGGCCTCGTTGGCTGAATACCAAATCGCTTCGTTTTCGAGATAGTCGAGGGCGGCCTGGATGCCGGCCTGGACCTCGCCGGGATTGGGGCCGGCCAGCATGGCGATGATCTCGCCGGAGAGGGGCCCGGAGGCGTGCGCAGCGCCGGCGTAGAAGGATTTGGCATAGACCACTTCGACTTCGGCCTTTTTGGTCGCCTCATCGATGCTGACGTAGAGGGCATCATCGATATCGGCGGTGATAAGGCCAAGGCTGCGCTGTTCGGGCTTGAGTTTGAGCTCGGCATGGAGTCCTGCATCCACCGAGGAGATCAGGCGGACGGCGAGGGGCCGGGCTTTGATGGGATCGAGGATTGCCATAATTTCTGTCCTGTCGCTAGAGTATACACATTATTTCAGGTTGATGCCACTGGTTTTTTGGGCGATCATTTTCTTGACGGTATCGACGATCACGGCCGAAGCCTCGACCGGGGGGGTACCGAGCTTGTGAATGTTCGAGATCACGGTCCGGTCCGACTCGACGGTGGTGGCGACCGCGGGGCGGTAGACCATGTAGGCGCTCATGCTCTCAGACTGGCCGAGGCCGGGGCGCTCGCCGATGAGGAGGACCACCACGTCGGCCTGAAGGTGCTCGCCGATCTCATCCTCCACCTTGACACGGCCGTATTTCACAAAGAAGGGGGTCCCCACCTTCAGGCCGGCCGACTCAAAGCCCTTGACCAGGGGGGGAAGGATTTCATCATAGTTGGCGGTCATGGCGTCCGTGGAAAGGCCGTCGGAGAGAACGATCTGCACCTGGGGTTGGTGGATGCATTTTTCGCTGATGAGCCTGCGCCCCTCCTCCGAGAGCATGCGGCCGAGATCGGGCCGGGTCAGGTATTCGTCTTTGTCGGAGACCTGGGTCTGCACGATGAACAGGCCGGTGCGTGTGGTCCACTCCTCGGGGATCTCCTTGAAGACGGTGTCGCGCGACAGGGAGTGATCGGCGAGGAAGCGCAGATAAGGCAGGGTACGGCTGCGGGTGCCGGTGCGGCCGACGGCGACGCGGGCATTGGTGGCGGCGCGCAGATCGCCCAGGGCCTTGGCGTTGTTGGGCTGCCCGATCCCGATCCAACGCTTGACCTCCTCCCCGGCCAGGTCGGGCAAGGGGCCCTCGCCGGCTGTGGAGGGGGCGGGCGCAGGCGCTGCGCCTGCACTCTGGAGAGGACGGGGGGCGGCCGCCGGCGAGTTCATCTCCTGCAGCACCGCGTTGACAATGGCTTCAATCTGTTTTTGATCCATGATTATCGGTCTCCAGATCTAGAAAAATATCGACGCATCGCCGGCCTTTTCGGTCAGCATACCATTTTTCATGATGCCCATCTTTTCGAGCCAGGCTTCAAATTCCGGGGCGGGACGCAGTCCCAGGGTGGCGCGGATGGTGGCAGTGTCGTGATAGGCGTTGGTCTGATAGTTGAGCATGATGTCATCGCCGAGGGGAACGCCCATGACGTAATTGATACCTGCTGCGGCGAGGAGGACGGTCAGGTTCTCGAGTGCGTTCTGGTCGGTGTTGGCATGGTTGGTGTAGCAGGCATCGGCCCCCATCGGAATGCCGTGGAGTTTGCCCATGAAATGATCCTCGAGTCCGGCGCGGGTGATCTGGCGGCCGTCATAGAGGTACTCGGGCCCGATGAAGCCGACCACGGTGTTGACCAGGAAGGGGCGATAGCGCCGGGCCAGGCCGTAATTGCGCGCCTCGAGGGTGACCTGATCGGCGCCGTTATGGGCCCCGGCGGAGAGGGCCGAACCCTGGCCGGTTTCGAAGTAAAGCATGCTCGAGCCGGCGATGCGGCAGTATTTCTTGCCCACCTCATAGGCCTCGTCGAGGAGTTCGACGGTGATGCCGAATTCCTTGAGCCCCTTCTCGGAGCCCGAGATGCTCTGGAAGATGAGGCCGGCCGGCGCGCCGTCGCGGATGGCGGCCATCTGGGTGGAGACGTGGGCGAGGACGCAGCTCTGGGCCGGGATCTGCCACTTGTCGATGATCTCCTGGATGCAGATAAGCAGCTTTTTGACATTTTCGGGCGAATCGATACAAGGGTTGATGCCGATCACCGCGTCGCCGACCCCATAGGAGAGCCCCTCGTATATCTGCGCGGTGATGCTTTTGAGATCATCGCGCGGGTCATTGGGCTGAAGGCGGGCGCTGAAATGGCCCGGCAGACCGACGGTGGTATTGGCCTTGCTGACCACCGGGATGCGTTTGGCCGCATAGATGAGGTCGAGATTGGACATCAGTTTGGTGCAGGCCGCCACTATTTCGGAGGTCAACCCCCGGCGCAGACGCTGGATGTCCTCCGGGGTGGTCCGGTCGCAGAGGACGTACTCGCGCAGTTCTCCCACTGTCCAGTTGCGGATCTCGGCAAAAACATTCTCATTGACGGCGTCCTGGATCACGCGCGTGACTGCATCCTCCTCATAGGGGATGACCGGATGGTTACGCAGATCGGCCAGACTGAGGTTGGCGAGCACATATTTGGCGGCGACACGCTCCTGCGAGGTCTCGGCGGCGATGCCGGCGAGGACGTCGCCCGAGCGCAGCTCGTTCGCCTTGGCGAGGACATCCTTGATATCCTTGAATTGATAGGTTTTCCCGAACAGCAGGGCGCTGAGCTTCATCTGCTTCTCCTCAATTAGGATGGAAAGGCCAAAGATTTGACGGTCAGGGGCACAATATCACCGCCGAAATAGCTTTTGCCGATATCTATGTAATCCCCCTCGCGGGTGTTCACCTCATCGATGACCGCGAGGGCTTTGGGTTTGATCAGGGGCTCGAGTTCCATGCCGAGCACCTTGCCGACATCATTGGCTGAGATTATGATCGCCGGATGGGCCGGATCGGGGTATTCCCGATAGAGCCGGGCCAGGGCGGAGGCGCACTGGACCACCGCGCGATAGGTCACCGGCATGGCGGCCGAGAGGGCGATGGCGAAGAGGTCGGCGCCGGGATCGAGGTCGTGACGCCGGGCGGCCTGCAGTATCTCGCCATATATCTCCGGCTCGGGCTGCTGCCAGTCGATCGCCGGATGCAGCACCGGGATGTTGCGCAAGGGCAGTTTCTCATAAGCGACCCAGATGGTGCTGCCGCTCAGCGAGAGCGAATAGGCACCGGCGCCGATGACGGTGGCGCGGATCGTCTGCCTGGGAAGCCGGACCGGATAGGCCTGCAGGCGGGGGTGAGTACGCAATGCATCAGCCAGAATGGGCCCAAGATCCCTGAAGTAAAAGGGATCACCTTGGGTCAATTGCGGATGATAAAAGCATTCACCCACACCGCCGGAGATGAAGAGGGCGTCCAGTTTGCCGGGCTCCTTCAGAGGCGGGGTCATGAGCAGTTCCTCGAGCAGGGGCGAGGAGAGGCCTTCGATAAGGTCGACGACGAGGTCGGCCATGCGCTGGGCTGTGCGCTCGAGATCAGCGCGGGTCAGGGCGTTGTTCTGGGGGATGGAGCCCGGGAAGAGGCTGCGCAGCACCCTGGAGGCCGGTTCCCGTACCCGGGTGACCCGGCCGGCCGGATCGGTCTCGATGAGATGGCCGCCGACGTTGAGACAGGCGGTATCGATGACGCGGCCGTTATCAAAGAGCACATAGTTGGAGGTTCCGCCGCCGATGTCGATGTTGAGGACGCGGGCGGAACGGCTGTCGGAAAAATCGGCGGCTCCCGATCCCCGGCCGGCGATGACCGACTCCAGGTGGGGGCCCGCTGTAGCGACAACGAAATCGCCGAGGCGGTCGGCGAGGGTCATGATGGAACGGCGGGCGTTGCTCGCCTTGGAACTCTCGCCGGTGATGATGATCGCGCCGGTCTCGATCTCGTTGAGGGTTCTGCCGGCACGGGCATATTCACTTTGGAGCAGGGCGAAGAGCTGCTCTTCATCGATGGAACCATCCTCGTGCACGGGGGTCATGTGAATGGCGCTCTCGTAGAGGATGCGGCGCTCGCTGAATTCGTAACGCGGCACCTGGGTGGCGGGTGCGCGGTTGATCAGTTCGAGCGCGGAAAAGATCAGCTGCAGGGTGGTGGTGCCGATATCGATGCCGACACTGTCTATTTTCTTGGTTTCACTCAAATCGCCGCGCTCGTAAAGAGGGCCGGAGGGGACAAGCCCCTCCGGCTGTTGAAAGAATTACTTCAGGAGTTTCGCTTCCGATTTGCCGACTGAAATGGTTTCGGACTGGGGCAAAAGCAGACCGGTGTTCTCGTTGCGGCCCTGGAGGATGAAGCGCGGAGTCTTCTCCGTCATCTGTTCCACGGCGAGCTTGCTGGCCTTGCCGATCGGGCCGCCCTTGAGGCGGTTGAAGATCAGGGCCAGTTTCATGCCCTTGAACTCGGTGATCATCTCATAGTCGCCGTCGCTGTCGGAGGCGGAGAAGATCGGATCGCCGCGATGGCCGAGCACCTTTTTGATGGCTTCCACTTTGCCCATGCGCTGGGTCTGCACCCAGCCGGTCTTGTACTGCGGCAGCAGTATGTTATTTTTCACTTCCAGTTCCATGGCAATGACCTTGTTGGGGTCGATGTTGTAGCCGAAATTGCCAGGGGCGCCGAAGGTCTGGACCACCTGCTTGAGGCTGGCGGAGCAGATGTAAACGTCGATGCCGGCTTTCATCATCGATTCGGTCAGATCCTGCATCTCGGGATGGACGCGCAGGCCGCTCTTGTAGGTATAGTCAATCGGACCGGCCTTGCAGGCGAAGTTGCAGGGGGCTTTCCAGGTCACCTTGGTCAGTTTGTCGTTAAGAGCGAAGGTGATCGCATCTTTGGCCAGGGCCTGAACCTCTTCGACGGAGTGATTGGCCAGGAAGAAGAGCACCCAGGGATAGCCGTAGACAGCCTCGATGCCGGCGGTCTCGCAATAGCCGTCATAGAGGAAGGGCATCTTGGTGATGAAATCCTTGAACTGCGGGGTCTCGCGGATCTCTTCAATGGTCATCTTGCCGACGCCGAAGCCCGCATAGTTGTCATGCAGGAATTCATAGGCGGAGATGATGTCGGCGTTGATGTCGGCCAGCTTGATGTTTTTGTAATCGGCATTGAGCTGCTTGACACCATTGACCTCGTCCTTGAAGAGGGCCTTGAACTCTTCCTTGCTCAGCTTGAACTTGAGATTCCAGAGCTGATGACGGAAGGTCGCCTCTTCGCAGTCAAGATGGGCCATGGTCTGGTCCCAGTCGAGAGCGACGTAGGGGGGATTCTTCTTGTCGTAGTACTTGCCGCCCACACCATAGTCCTTGATGAACTTGGAAAGGACTTCGTAGTTGCGCGGGGACCAGTTCATTTTGTTGAGGGCATAAACGGAGCTGGTGCCCAGGAAAAGAACAGCGATGAGAAGCAGGGCTATCGGGAGAAAAAATCTCTTCATGATTGTGACCTCCGGTTGATTAGGGATTTGGGTTGCCTAGAACTCCACCCAGAACTGGGTGACAAAGCGCAGGTTGCCTTTGGATTCATCGCCAACCTTGAAGCCGTCGCGGACGACGTTGAACATCAGATAGTTCTCGCCGATGATCTTGTAGTTGAGGCCGGCGAGGATCATGTTCCACTCATCATTGTCCACATCGCCATTGGGATCGAGCTGGCCATACTCGCCGACGAACATCAGGTTCGGGAGGATGTTATAGTTGACATAGCCCATGTAGGTCAGGCCACTGACGCCATCGAGTTCGGGGACCGCCTCGACGTTCTTCTTGCCGGTAGTGACTTCAACACCGACATCGAGCTTCTTGTCGATGGCGTACTCAGCGCCGCCGCCGATCCAGAAGTTGTTGTCCTTGTTGCTGGCCTTGTTGTAGTAATCGGTCATGGTCCAACCGAAAACGGAGAGGCCGGCTACCGGTTTCAACCAGATGTCAGCGATGACGTTTTTGGCTTTGTTGTCTTCTTTGGCATAGCTGTAGGTGTTCTTGTTGGCCACGGCGAGGCGGGCATAGCCCTTGACGCCCAGGCTGGCCGGGAGGTTGTAGGTCGCCATGGCGCCGGTGACGGCAGAGCTGTAGCCATTGTCAAAAGCGGTGCCGCTGACGTAAGCGAAGCGGTCGATCCACGAATTTTCGATGGTGTTGTGGTAGCTCTGAGCTCCCGGCTGCTCATAGTTGCCAAAGAGCATCTCGAGGCCCGGCAAACCCAGGAAATTCTTGAACTGAATGTAGGCGTACTTGATGCGGGCGTTGGTGCCCTGATTCAGCAGTTTGCCGTTCTGGGGGTCGGTGTAGTTGCGGTGGTTGAAATCCAGGGTGTAGCGCATCGCGATGTTGTCCGAGTATTTGTATCTCATCGTGACATAGCCGCGATCGAAGTAGAAGTAGTTGGAGGTTGCTTTGGTGTAGGGTTCCTCGACCATGTAGCGGTAGCGCAGAACGGTCTGGAAGGTGAGTTTGTCGTTGAGCTTTTCAGCCTGGGCCACGCTCGAGGCGAAGATCAGAACTACCAGCGTCAACAGGATGGTAACGGTGAGTTTTTTGTACATACTACTCCTCCTTAGATTGGGGTTTGGGTGGATTGATCAAGCCGTGGAGCCACCGGCCGCGATCTTTCGTTTGCTCATTCTCCCTTGGGTGGGGCGGCTTCCAGGGCCGCCTGGCTGCCCTTGGGGGCAAGGAGCATGGCGAAGAGCACTGCGGTGATGCCTCCGATGAGTTTGCCGACAATTACTGCAAAGATCATGTCCGGCTTGTTTGCTGCGGTGAAACCAAGATGGTCGCCGAAGGTGAAGGCGGCGCTGACGGCGAAGGCGACATTGAGGACCTTACCGCGGTCATCCATGCCGCTCATCAGCTTGAACATCGGGATGTTGTTGGCCAGGGTGGCGATCATGCCGGCGGCGGCGGTGCTGTTCATCTTGAGCAGGCGGCCGACGCTGAGCAGGGGTTTTTCGAACCAGCGCGTGAGGAGATAGACCATGGGATAAGCGCCGAGGAGGACGATGGCGATACGGCCGATGACCTCGATGGCGCGCAGGTCGATGCCGGGCTGATCACCGCTGACCGGGAAGATCGGATCCATGCCGGGGATGATCTTGAGGCCGGTGAGGGTCTCGAGGACGATCGAGGCGAGGCCGAGTGTGATCAGGGCCACCAGCAGCTTGGCGAAGACCAGGAAGCCCTTGATCATGGCGTTGGGTCGGCGCCAGAGTCCGAGGGCGATGAGCAGGGAGACGATGACCACCGGGATGAGGTTCTTGAAGATCAGCCCCAGGGTGAAAATCACCGCGGTGCCGTCCGCTGCCTTGATGTTGGAGATCATGGCCACCAGACCGCCGGCGATACAGCCGAGGGGGATGGTGACGATGCCGGCGAGGACGCCGAGGGCGAGGTGTTTGCGGTCGGCCTTGTCGATGATGCCGATGCCGACGGGTATCGAAAAAACGATGGTCGGGCCCATCATGGCGCCCAGGATGAGGCCGGCGTACATCCAGGCGGGATAGTCGATCTGGCCCGCTGTGGTGGCCAGCTCTTTGGCGAGGAAAAAGCCGCCCATGTCATTGGCCAGCAGGGTGGTGGCGAACATGGCGGGGCTGGCGCCGAGGAACTGGTAGAGAGGGATGATGACCGGGCCGAGCAGGCGGGCCAGCACCGGGGCCAGGCTGATCACACCCACCATGGCCAGGGCAAGGGGCCCCATGGCGTTAAAGCCCTCCTCGAATTGGGCCCCTGCGCCGTCAAAGGCGCGGCCCAGCCGGCCGAGGCGCACCCTTTTGAAAACGCTTTCCGATCCCCCGAACTGCATCAGGATGCGATCCAGGGCGCCCAGCACCATGAATGCCATCATGATGTCGATGATGATTTGATTGACCAGTGCCATCTTTTCTGCTTCCTTCCGGGTTTAGCTGTTCTCTGCTGTCAGAGTGCCTGTTGGTAAATCCTGATGATATCCTCTTTCTGCGCCGTGCGCGGGTTGGTGCGCAGGCAGCTGTCCTGCAGCGCCTGGTCGGCGAGCTGGGGCAGATCTTTGTCCGTGACCCCGAATCCGGCCAGACCCGAGGGCATGCCGAGATCCTCGATGAGGTGGATGACGGCGGTGACAGCACGCTCGGCGGCCTCCCGCCGGTTCAGGTTTTCGACCCTCTCTCCGAGGGCGGTGGCGATATCGCCGAACTCTTCGGCCCGCACCAGCAGGTTGAAGCGCATCACATGCGGCAGGATCAGGGCGTTGGCCGTGCCGTGCGGGATCTTGAAGCGGCCGCCCGCCTGATGAGACATGGCGTGGCAGAGGCCCAGGCCGGCGTTGGAAAAGGCCATGCCGGCCATGTAGCAGGCGACGGCCATCTTGTGGCGCGCCAGGGTGTTGGTGCCGTAGCCGACGGCGATGGGCAGATAGGTCGCAACCAGGCGGATGGCGCGGAAGGAGAGCGCGCGCGCCAGGGTGCAGGAACTCTGGGCGACATAGGCTTCGATGGCGTGGGTCAGCACGTCGAGGCCGGTGGCGGCAGTCACCGCCGGCGGCAGGCCGATAGTCAGCAGGGGGTCGATGATCGCCACGGCGGGGATCAGGGCTGGATGTTCAAAGACGACCTTGCGGCCGGAGGCGGGATCGCCGATGACGGCGAGGTCGGTGACCTCTGAAGCGGTGCCCGCTGTGGTCGGCATGGCGGCCAGAGGAAGAGGCTTTTGCGCCAGCTCGCTGTCGGGATCGATCTCGGCGAAGGGAAGGGGGTTGCGGGCGAGCAGGGCGATCATCTTGGCGGCATCGATAGGAGAGCCGCCGCCAACCGCCAGAACCGCATCGCATCCTGCGCTCTTGACCATCGCCGTGCCCGCGTTCACCATCGCCCAGGTCGGTTCACCCGAGATCTGGGCGAAAATCTCCGCACTCAGCCCCTTGCGCTGCAGGGAACGCAGGACGACATCGAGGAGGCCGAGCTGAAGGATGGTCTGATCGGTGACGATCAGCACCCGGCTGGCCCCGATCCGTTTCATCTCCGCGCCGGTCCTGGCCGCGACCCCGTCACCCACAAGGGCCAACGGCGGCACGCGGAAGGTGAAATGGTTGGCGACGGAGATCTCGTCCACGGTCTGGGCGACGATCTCTTCGATGAAGCGCTGTTCGCTGCCTCTCTCCAAGGCTACTGTTTCCTGAGATTCTCAATGAACAATCGGATCGCTTCGCGCGCGGCGAGCTTGACCGGATCCCGCCCGACAGCCTCGTCAAAGGCCCCGCTGCGGGCGACGACGCCCTCGAAACGGCCGTGGGCCAGCGTGACGGCCCCGCTGCGGTCAAAGATGGCATAATCGAGCTTCGCCGCCATACCGCGCACAGGGGCATCGCTGCTCCGCATCGACACATCGTCGCTGGCCTCCTGGGTGATGGTCAGTGCCGCAGGGGCCACGATGAAATCGAACCCCTGGGGCGCCGAGGTCAGTCTGGCGGGATCGAGGGCGGCCGCGCGCCAGTAATCCTTTTCCTGCACCACGGAGAGCACCGGCGCCGCATCCGCTGCTGCGGCCTCCGCCCAATAGATGGTCTTCCAGGGGCCGGCTGTAAAGGCCTGATAGAGATCCTGCTGGATGAGAGCGCGGACCTGGTCGAGATCATCGGATTTGTCGAAGAGGGAGATGACGGAGGAGGAGCTTTCAATATCGATAAGAGTCAGGGGAAGCAGAAGGATGTTCTTGCCATGAAGGTCACGCTTGCTGAAAGAGGGATCGTCCACCTGCAGGGGTTTTACAAAGGAGTGGCAGCCGGCGATGATCAGCAGTAGCAGACAAAAGGGAGGCAATATTTTTTTCAAGGTGTTAACTCCTGGATTGGTTTCAGACCAGGTGCACATGACTGGAATGGTTCTTCTTTTTCAGGCCGCGGGTCACCGCCTGAATGAGCTGCTGGTCGTCGAAGGGTTTGTCGAGATACCCCGCGCAGCCGCGTTCGCGCAGCCCGGTGCGCAGCTCAGTATCGCCATAAGCCGAGATGGCGATCAACGCATAGTAGGATCTAAAGTGCTGCAGCTCCTCGAGCAGGGCCAGTCCACCGGAAACCGGCATCTGCAGGTCGATGATGACAAGCTGGACGGGACAGCCCTGGCTCTCCGCGAGTTGGATCTTCTTCAGGGCCTCACCGAGATTCCGGGCCGAGCTGACCAGAAAACGCGCGCTTTGCAGGATAAAATCGATGCTGTCTCGCGTGTATTCATCGTCATCAACGATGAGTATGTGCGGCGAATTATCCATAGCGGGCCCTTGTTTGCACACTCTACTTGCAATAAGCAGGCCAAAGCGGCGCGGACATCTTTATTGATAATAAAAACAGTCAGATAGCGCAATCAATGACAGGCGGGAGGCGGGAAAAGGGGTGCCACAAAAATGCCTTGCCGAGGTGCATGCCGGGCAAGGCTAATAAATACAGTCGATTGGATGAGGTGCATTGCCTGGGGTGGAAAAAATGTGGCACCTATTTCTCGAGGCTATCCGGTTTCCGGTGCAGGCGGTTGTTGAGGGCGCGGCGAGTGATGCCAAGCATCATGGCGGCGATTTTCTGGTTGCCCCGGCTGCGGGCGAGGGCCTCCTGGATGAGCAGATCCCCGGCTTCTTTCATGGTCGGGAGCGAGTCGCCGAAGGCCATCCGTTTGGCGGTGGCGATGGCGGCCGCGGGATCCGTCTCACCGTTTTTAGGCAGACCATTGTTGCCCACCTTCTCGCGGATGGCCTCAAGGGAGAGGATCCCCTTTTGATGGCGGCTGATGGTATCGAGGATCATCCCTTCCAGTTCGCGGATGTTGCCGGGGAAGAGGTAGTTGCTGAGCAGGATGAAGAGTTCGGGCGGCACAGCCGGCACCTTTTTCTGCAGGGTGGCGCAGGCCTTGCGGATAAAATGGTCGGTGAGCAGGTGGATATCGTCGCGGCGCTCGCGCAGGGGAGGAATATGGATGCGATGGGTTTGCAGGCGATAAAAGAGATCGCGGCGGAAAGCTCCGCTCTGCACCATCTCTTCGATGTCGCGGTTGGTGGCGACAATGAAGCGGGCATTGGAGAGGCGGGGGATATCCGAGCCGATCGGGTAATAGCGGCCTTCCTGGAGGATGCGCAGCAGTTTGACCTGGGATTCCTGGCTCAGTTCGCCGATTTCGTCGAGAAAGAGGGTGCCGTCGCCGGCCTGTTCGATGAGACCCTTGCGGTCGCTCTCCGCGCTGGTGAAGCTGCCCCGCTTGTGACCGAAGAGGGTGTCAGAGAAGAGGGTGTCATCGATGCCGGCGACATTGACAGCGATGAACTGCCCGCTGCGTCCGCTCGCCTTGTGGACCGACTGGGCGATGAGTTCCTTGCCGACCCCGGTCTCGCCGGTGATGAGCACCGGCAGGGGGGTGGTGGCGACCGCCTCGGCGTACTGGAATATGGAGCGCATGGAGGCGTTCTGGGTGACGGTGGAGGCGAAGGCCTCCGCATTCTTGAGGGTGTTGGAGAGGAGATACTCCTTGAGGCGTGAGTTTTCATCCTGCATCTGGCGCAGTTCGGCGGCGCGCCGGACGGTCGTCACCAGCCGGCTCTCGTCGACGGGCTTGACGAGGTAGTCAAAAGCCCCGCATTTCATGCATTCGACGGCGGAATTGACCTCATTGATGGCGGTGAGGATGATCACCGGTAGATGGGGGTACTCCTTGACGATCTCGGGGAGGAGCTTGGAGCCGGAGAGTCCGGGCATCGCCAGGTCGAGGAGGGCCATCTCGCAGGGGGTCTCCTGGAGCATTCCGAGCACGGCGCGGCTGTCGCCGCATTCGATGACGTTGTTGATGCCGTTGGAGCTGAGGGTCATCATCAGGCTGAGCCTGAACTGTTCTTCGTCATCCACAACCAGGACCGGCAGGGCGGGATAGGTGATTTTTTTCATCTCTCTTCGCTCGGTTTTGCATTTGGGCCGTTTTTCTTCTGTTTGCTGCCCATAAGCGAGGGTGCACTGGACTGTCCTCCCGGCGACTGGGCGATGTAAAGAATGGTGCTCTTGACCGAGGTGACGAAACGGTCAAAGGCGCGCGTCAGCTCCCCGATCTCGTCCGGCCGGGTGGAATTGAAAAGGGTGTTGATGTGGGCGTTCTTCATGCGCTCGGCCACCTCCTTGATCGGGGTGGTGATCTTGGTGGCGACCAGAAAGACCAGGCCGGTCATGAGCAGCAGGGCGGCCAGCCCGATCAGGAGCATCGCCCGGGTGAGCGAGCGGACCCCCGCCAAGGCCTCCTGGCGCGGCACGACAGCGATGAAGCTCCAGTTGCCGGTCTTCATCGGTGAAAAGAAGATCAGGATGGGGTGGTGGGTTTCAGGATCTTCGGTTTCGATGAAGCCGTCCTCCCCGCGCTGGATCTGCTCCGCCAGCTTGATGAACCCTTCGCCGCCGGCCTCGCGCCCGTATTCACTGAGGCTCTTGTGACCGACCAGACTGCGGTCCTTGTGGGCGATGATGGTGCCCTTGTTGCTGACCATGAAGGCGAAGCCGCTCTCGAAGAGCTTGATCCTGGTGATCATGTCCGAAAGGTATTCGAGCGAGACGTCGCCGGTGGCGACGCCGGTGAATTTGCCCTCCCGGAGGATGGGGGCGGAGAAGGTGGCCATGAGCACGCCGCGGTAGAGATAGGGTTCGGTAAGCAGGGAGGTGCCGGTGGCCTTGGGAATCTGGTACCAGTCATCAGTCTGATAGTTGACGAGGGGTTCGACGGCGATCTTGCCGGTGATGCGGTTCCAGTAGGGGAGGAAGCGGCCGTCGGCATCGCTGCCCGGGGTGCCGCGGTACTGACTGTCGCGGCCGTCGAAGGCGTTGGGTTCGAAGCCCAGGCTCAGGCCGACAAAGTTCTCATGACGGATGATGAACTGGCGCAGCATGGCGTTCACCTCCGCCCGGTCCCGGGAACGATAGTTTTCCATCACGGTCGCCACGGTTTCGACAAATTCGAGGCCGGCGCGCATCTGCACCTGCACCTCGGAGGCGTAGTGGCGTGTGGTCTCCTGGGTTTGCCTGATGATCGCTTCATTCTGCTGGGTGGTGCTCATGTTGATGATCGTCAGGGCGAAGAACATCAGGATGAAGAGCAGTCCCGGAATCAGATAGAAGAGGATCTCTGTGCGGATGGAGTTGCGCCATGTTGAAAACATCTCAACCTCTTTGGTAGATTTGATCCCGACCCCTATGCACTCTCTTTTACTCCTTCTGCGGGCCGGGTGGTGACAGGCAGGCGGACCTCGACACTGGTGCCGCAGCCGGGAGTGGATGATATCTTGAGTTCGCCGCCGAAATTCTTGATCAGGTTGTAGGAGATGGATAGCCCCAGTCCGGTGCCGCCGTGTTCGCGCTTGGTCGTGTAAAAGGGATCCATGATATGCTGGAGGTTGTCCCCGGTGATGCCCTCGCCCTCGTCGGTGACCGAGAGAATAATGCTCTCGCTGCGGCTCTCCCAGCGGGTAACGACCCGGATCCCCTCCTGATTGCTGCGCAGGGCCTGGCAGGCGTTGGTGATCAGGTTGACGAGGACCTGTTCGAGATGGACGGCATTGCCGTGAAGTTTGGGCAGATCCGCGGCGCAGTCGAGTTCGAAGCGCTCGGTGCTGCGCTGGATGAGTCCGCGCAGGATCTCCACCGAGGTCTCCACCGCCAGGTTGACATCCACCTCACCGAAGACATGATCGCTGGTCTGGCGGGCAAAATCCTTGAGATGCTGGACGATGCGTTCGATGCGGATGGCTCCTTCGGTGATCCCCTTGTAGAGATTGCCGAGGCGGTCGCGGGCGGAGGAGTAGGGCATGCCGGCGATGGCAAAGTCGCCGTTGGCCTCGTAATACTCCTCCACGATCGGCTGGATGTCATTCCAAGCCTTGCTGAGGACGCGGGCGTTGAGGAGGACGTAGTTGTTGGGATTGTTGATCTCGTGGGCCATGCCCGAGACCAGCACGCCGAGCGAAGCCATCTTGTCCGCCTGGATGAGCTTCTGCTCCTGCAGATGGGCGAATTCCTCCATGCGTTTCAGCTCGGTGAGATCGCGGATGTTGGCGAGCAGCAGATCCTTTTCGCCGAGCTGGATGCGGCGGAGAAAGACCTCGACATCAAAAACGGAGCTGTCCGAGGGGCGCCTCGCCTGGTAGTGGAAGAGCTGCTCTTCACCGCGCAGCACCTTGTCCCAGATTTCGGTCAGAGGCTCCGTGGTCTCGGCAATAGGGACGAAGAAATCCTGAACCCACCCCCCGATCATGTGCTGGCTGTCGGCCTGAAAGAGGTCGAGGGTGCTTTGATTGATGTCGATGATGGTGCCGGCGGCATTATGAATGATCACCGCATCATAGACGCCGTCGAAGATCATGCGCCGGGCGCGATCCGAGGAGGCGACCAGGCTCTCGGCCTCCTCCCGCCAGCTCAGAGCCATCTCGGTCTGGCGGCGCAGCTGGCGCTCCTTGGCGATGACCGAGAGGCTGGCGAACACAGCGCAGAGGGTGATGAAAATGATGGTGGCGATATGGGACGGCCACATGCCCAGATCCGGCCACCACGTGGTCTTGATGAATTCGAAGAGAATCATGACCCCTGCGGTGAGCATGGCGATGATCAGGATCTGGGCGGCCGGATTTTTATCATAATTGGCGGGCATGGTCTGAGTATACTAAAAACTGTCCAACAAAGCAATAAAAAAAGCCCTGTCAAAGCGACAGGGCTTGTGGTGGAGACGGTGGGAGTCGAACCCACGTCCGAAAACCCGGCCATAGCAGCCACTACATGCTTGTTCCGCTGCTGAATCTCGATCGCTTCAGGCGCAACGGACCAGGCCGAAGCGATCCAGCCCTGTAAGGTTTCGCCTCCTGGCCCAGAGCATGCCGGAAGGCTAGCCCGCAGAGATCGACGTTCATCCGCAGCCCCTGCAGGCACAAACCGCGGTGAACGAGGCCGCCTTTAATTAGGCAGCCAGTGCATACGAATAATCGTCTGCATTTACTTGTTTTCCCGGATGATTAACGAGGAAACCGGGGTCCTCGGCATGCGTCCACTACCACCATGATTCCCGTCGAAGCCAGATTCGTCCCCATGTAAAGCTGAAACGATTCCCTGGCGGGATTTGTTCCCCCTAATGTAGCAAATTTCCGGATGCCGGGCAAGAGCTTTGTTGACGCCAGGATCGGGCCGGCCGGCTGCCGCTGCCGGCATCCGCAGCCGGCCGGTGCTCACTCGTAGCGCAGGGCCTCGACCGGGTCGATGCGCGCCGCCTTGCGCGCCGGAAAGATCCCGGCGAACAGGCCGATGAGGGCGAGCAGAGAGACCGCAGCCGCCATCACCGCATTCGAAAGCAGCGGGCGGCCGAGGAACTCCATGGCCCCCTCACCGGCCGGGATCATCCAGACCATCTTGATGATCCCGACAGCGAGCAGGATGCCGGCGACCCCTCCGGCGCTGGACATCAGCAGGGACTCAAAGATGATCTGAAGCATGATGTGCCACCGCTTGGCGCCGACTGCCCGCTTGATGCCGATCTCGCGGGTGCGCTCTTTCACCACCACGTACATGATGTTGGCCACACCAACCCCGGCGATGAGCAGGGTCATGCCGCCGACTACACCCAGAAAGATGTTGAGGCCGAGAAAGACCTTCTCCTGCTGGGCGACGAACTCGGCCGTGTCCCAGACAAAGAGGGCCTTGTCATCCGCGGGATCGAAGCGGTGTTTGCGGCCCAGCACCCTGAAGACCTCCTCCTTGATCCGCTTGCCCTCGAGGGGATTGGCCGGCTGGAGAATGATGCTGTTGAGATAGCGCCAGCCGTAAATGCTGTGAAAGGTGGAGTAGGGGATGACCGCGCGGCGGTTGTCCGGCCCGTTGTTCATCGAGGTCTGCAGCTTTTTCGGCAGGACGCCGACGACGGTGAAGGGCAGGCCGTCCACCTCGCAGCTCTTGCCAATCGGGCTCTCATCCCCGAAAAGCTCTCCAGCGATCTCGCTGCCGAGAAAGAGGACGCGCCGTTTCTGCTGCAGGTCCATCTCGTCGAGAAAGCGGCCGCCTGCGGCCGGGTACATCCGGCGCATGAACTCGAAATTGGGATAGACCGCCTCCATATAGGTCAGGGCGGTGCGGCTGCCGTTGCGCAGGCGGGTGCCGTGTTTGCCCTGCTGGGGGCAAACCTGCGCGACCATGGGGATGCTCTGCTGGAGCAGCTCCGCGTCGGCCTCGGTAAAGCGGATGCGACGACCGATCGGCAGCCCCTGGTATTTGACGCTGGTCTGGTTGGGCCAGATGGTGACAATGCGGTCAGCCGCATTGAGCAGCCCCTCACGCATGCGAAAGGCGAGGCCGGCGCCGAAGGCCATCAGCAGGATCACCACCATGGTGCCCCAGGTGATGGCGAAGGTGGTGAGGAAAGCGCGCAGCTTTTGCTTTTTGATGTCCTCGATGAATTCTCTGAACAGCATCCAGATATGCATAGCGACGACCTTGTGCTGGGTTAAGGAGCTCTCCAATGCCGGGTTGGTGCAGGCCCGTCAGTGGCGCAAGCATTCGATGACGCTGAGCCGGGAGGCCTTGCGCGCCGGGAAAAAGCCGGCCACCATGCCGACCAGGCCGAGGATGAGGACGGTGATCAGGGCGACCCGGAGATCGATGACCGGATCGCCGACGAAATCCTCATAGGGCAGGGCGGCGATGCCCTTGATGATCAAGGCGGCGAGGATGAAGCCGACGAGCGCCCCCACCGTGACGATGATGAAGGCTTCGATGAGGAACTGGCTGAGGATATGGCTGCGCCGGGCGCCGATGGAACGGCGCACACCGATCTCCGCCGTCCGCTCCTGGACGACGACGTACATGATATTGGCCAGACCGATCCCCCCCACGGTCAGGGTCATGACGCCGATCAGCCCCATGAAGAGGGTGAAGCCGAGGGAGAAGTAATAGATAAATTTATCCATTTCGGTGGTATCCCATATGCCCAGGGCCTGCTTGTCGGCGGGATCGAAACCCTTCTTCTTACCGAGCACTTCATATACACGCTGCTGCGCCTGCTGCGAATCCAGGGGGCCCCTGATCTGGTAGACGATGTTGTCGATATAGCGGTGGCCGAAGAGTGACTGAAAGGTCGCGGCCGGGATGAAGGCGCGGTCCTCATCGCGCGAGCTGTAGGAGGAGTTTTGCAGCTTGTGGGCGAGCACGCCGATGACCAGAAAGGGCGAATCGGCGACATAGAGATACTGGCCAACAGGATTGCTCCCCTGGCCGAAGAGGTATTTGGCCAGGCCGTCGCCGAGAAAGATCACCCGCCTGCGTTCCTGCATATCCAGGTCGTTGATCCAGCGTCCGCCCGGCTGCACCTGGATATTGCGCATCTCCGCGTATTCGGGGTAGATGCCGGCGATGTTGGGCTTGTTGACCTGCTCGCCGTAGCGCAGAGGAGCGTTCCATTTGCCATACTCCGGGCTGATGCTGCGGATCTCCCGCACCTCCCGGCGCAGGAGTTCGGCATCCTCCTCGACGAGGTGGATGTAGCGGTCGCGGTTAAAGCCCATCCAGGGCATGCTGGTGCGGCCGGGCCAGAGGATGGCAATGCGTTCACCCATGCCGTGCATGCTCTTGCTCAGGGATCTCTGCACCCCGGCGCCGAAGGCGAGGAGCACGACGATGCTGACCGTCCCCCAGACGATGCCGAAGAGGGTCATGAAGGTGCGGGCCTTGTACTGGCGCAGGTAGTAAAAGATCTCTTTGATGGTTTCGATCAGATGGCTCATAATCGCTGCCTTGCAATGGTTTACGCCTTTTACGGGCGGGTGCGGCCCGCGGCTAGACGATCGGCTTGACCTTCTTCTCGAGCACCTCCTGCCCCTCCTGCAGGCCGGAGATCACCTCGATGTTGATGGCATCGCTGAGGCCGGTCTGGATGGCCGTCTCCTTGCTCTCTTGGGCTCCCGTGCTGATCTGGACGAAGGCCGAGTCGTTGCGGAAGGTGACGACCCGTTCCGGGATGGCCAGCACCTGCACCTTTTTGTTGATGATGATAGTGGCGTTGGCGGAAAACCCGGCGCGGAGCACGGCGCCGCCCGCGTCATCGATGGCGATCTCGACCGGGAAGAGGGTGGTGTTCTCCTCCTTGCGCGCTTTGAGCGAGATGAGGGTGACATGGCCCTTGACGGTCTTGCCCGGCAGTGCGCCGATCGCCAGCTCGCAGGGCATGCCCTCACTGATCTTGCCGACGTCGATTTCGTCGAGGGTGCCGCGGAAGAGCAGATCCTTCATATCGGCCATTTTCATCAGTTCGGTGCCGGCCTGATAGGAGGTGAGGGGGACGACCGGGTCGCCGAGGTTGACCGACTTTTGCAGGATATAGCCGGTGATCGGCGCCCTGACCGTGGTCTCGATGGCGTTGCCGGCGATCTGGACGCGTCCCTTCTTGAGCAGCTCGAGGCGTTCCCGGGCGATTTTGGTGCGCACCGAGGCCTGTTCGTAATGCTGCTCGAGGGTCTCAAACTCCTGCTGCGAGATCAGCCCCTTGGTCTTGAGCTCTTTCTGGCGCTCCAGCTCCCGGCTGAGGGTTGAGAGCTCGATCTCGGCGATCTCCACGCCTCGGGTGGTCTCGGCCAGCTCCAGCGGGGTGGGATCGGGACGGACATCAAGCAGGGGAGCGCCGGCCTGGACATAATCGCCGACCTCGACGTAGAGCTTGCCCACCACTCCCGAGGTCTTGGATTTTACAGCGATCTCATTTTTAGGCTCGATCGCCCCCACGGCCAGGGCCTTGTCGATGATATCCATGCGTCCGACCTTGATTTTCGCCGGACCCGTTTCCTTGCCGTTCTTCGAACCGGCTCCGAAGGCGACCACAAGCAGGGCCACCACGGCCACAGCTGCGGCGATCCAGTACCATTTTTTCTTGTTTCGCTTTGTCATAGGGGAAGACTCCCAAGGATAAGACCATATTGCCGGGGGTTGTTTCATCGATATATACGGCGGGGTATCTCAATTTGTTACACTGCATGGCCGGTCCGGGAGGCGATATAAAAAAAGCCCCGCAGCCGAAGCTGCGGGGCAGGATGAAAAGGAGATGCGCAGAGCCCCGGGGTGAGCCGGTTGACTCCGCGGGGGGGTCAGGATTTGGCGAGGGTTTCGATGATCCGCAGCAGGTGCTCATAGAATTTGGCCACGGTTTTGACGTTCACCTTCTCCTCGGGGGAGTGGGGGTGCTTCAGGTCCGGGCCGAAGGAGATCATGTCCATGCCGGGGAACTTTTCACCGATGATGCCGCATTCCAGGCCAGCGTGGATGGCCGAGTAGACCGCCTTTTTGCCGGTAACTTCCATGTAGGTGTCGAGAGTGACCTTGAGCAGGGGCGAGTCGAGGTTGGGCATCCAGCCGGGATAGCCTTCGGGCTGTTCCACCTTGGCGCCGGTCATGCGGGCAATGGCGGCCAGCTTGTCGCGGGTGGCGCGCAGGGCGGCGCTGTTGGAGCTGCGGCTGCTGCAGAGGATGATCGCCCTGGCGGCGCTCGACTTGATGGCGGCGACATTGTTGGAGGTCTCCACCAGCCCCTGCATGCTGCGACTCATGGCCAGAGGGCCGTGGGGCAGGGCAAAGATCAGGCCGAGGAGCTTCTCCATCGATGCTGCCTCGAGCACCTTGGGCGCCTTGCCCTTGAGCACTTCGATGGTCAGCTCGATTTTGGCTTCGACCGGCTTGAACTCGGTGTGGATCTCCTCCATCGCCTTCTCCAGCCAGGCCGTGACCTTGGCGCCATCCCGCTTGCGCACGACGATTTCGGAAAAGGCCTCGCGCGGGATAGCGTTATGCTTGTCGCCCCCGTTAAAGCTCACCATCTCGATTTTGAACTCGCGTGAGAGCTGCCAGATCAGGCGATTGAGAATCTTGACCGCATTGCCGCGCCCTTCATGAATGTCGATGCCGGAGTGGCCGCCGCGCAGGCCGTGAATGTGCAGGTAGAGCACCTGGTCGCCCTTGGCCTCGGTGCGTTTGAGGGGCAGGGTGAGATGGGTATCGGCGCCGCCGGCGCAGCCGATCGAAAAGTTGCCCAGTTCCTCGCTGTCGAGATTGAGCAGCAGGCGTCCGCGGAGCAGATCGGGGGTCAGGGCGCGGGCGCCGTTGAGGCCCCGTTCCTCATCGACGGTGAAGACCGCTTCGAGGGGGCCGTGTTTCAGCTTGTCATCCTCGAGAACGGCCAGGGCGGCGGCGACACCGATGCCGTTGTCCGCGCCCAGGGTGGTGCCGTCGGCAAGGAGCCAATTGCCCTCGAGGATCAGGTTGATGGGATCCTTGTCAAAATCGTGCTTCGAGGTGGAGTGTTTCTCGTTGACCATGTCGAGATGGCCCTGGAGGACGACTGCGGGGGATTTTTCAAAGCCGGGGGCGGCCTTTTTGTAGATGATCACGTTGCCCTCTTTGTCGCGGACGGCTTTCAAACCGAGGTCCTTGGCCACCTTGAGGACATAGTCGCCGACGGCTTTTTCGTTGCCGGAGCCGCGCGGGATCTTGCGGATTTCATCGAAATATTTCCAAAGGGATTTGGGTTCAAGATGCGCTACGACAGACATGGGACCTCCTGATTAGGGTTAGACAGAAAAACTGGACGGATTCTGCTCTCTTTTTTCAAAGGTTCCCTTTTCACGGTTCTTGAATACGCCGGGCAGGGGATGCACGCAGCCGTGCATGCTGATATAGAGGCCGGGAGAGATGAGGGAGCAGGCGAGAAGGGCCTCGGTGAAATTCTGCAAGGCGTCGGAGTTTTCAAAACCGAAGGGTTTCATGGCGCCGGTCAGGATGATTGGGACCCTGAGTTCGGGCAGATTTTTATGGAGATAGTCGGCCGTCAGCTCCATGGTGTCGGTGCCGTGCAGAATGAGGATGGGGGCGCTGTGCTCCAGCAAATTTTCGACCGCGAAGAGGATCATCTGGCGGTCCTTGTCGGTCATTTCGAGGGAATCCTTGCAGAGCAGGTCATAGCTTTGAATGGTGGTATAGGGCAGGCGCAGCCGGCCGAGCATCTGTTGCAGGAGGGAGCCGCGGTTGGTCAGGGTGCCGCTCTCTTCGTCATAGATCTTTTCGATGGTGCCGCCGGTGGTGATGACGAACACCTTTTGTTTGCTGGGGGGCATAATTCCCTTCTCTCAAGTGAAGTCCCTCCAATTTAACATAAGCTGGAAAAAAAGCAAGGTATTTTGTTTGGAGGCGGGTTCGCGCTGGATCAAATCTTCAGATTTTACTTGACAAATTTCGTATTTTTTATTAGTTTAAGAGCACGCAAACCGAATCGGTGCTTTCACGCCGGTTCGGTTTGCGTTTTTATTCCGCTCGGAATGAGCGTGGAGAACAGGGTGTTAACCAAATGAGAGTGAAGAGGCTTCTGCATGAAACCTTTGTACCTGACCAAAGAGCAGCTGGAGAAACTGCAGACCGAACTGCATCATTTAAAGCGCAACGAGCGCACCAAGGTGATCAAGGAGATCGCAGAAGCGCGTGAGAAGGGTGATCTGAGCGAGAATGCGGAATATGATGCCGCCAAGGAGAAGCAGCTTTTAATCGAACGCAAGATTGCCCGTCTTGAGGAAACTCTCTCCCGGGCGCGTATTCTCAGCGCTGAAATGATGAACAACGACCAGGTCCATGTCGGCAGCCGTGTGGTGCTGGTCGATGAGGGTACCCAGGAGGAGACGGTTTACGAACTGGTGCCCACAGCTGAATTCCATTCCTATGATCTCGATGCCATTTCGATCGATTCGCCGGTGGGCAAGGCCCTGGTGGGCAAGGCGGTCGATGATATCGTTTCGATCCGGGTACCAGCCGGCGAGATCACCTATCGAGTGAAGAAGATTTCCTGAGCGAGGTGCGGAGGGCGCTGAGTGGCCCTCCTTCATATACTGATTAAGCAGCCGGGGGCCGCGGAGAGCGGCAGACTCCGATGGATATGGCAGCGAACCTTCCACCTATCATTCAGCTGGCAATATTTGTGCGCACTCTCCCGGAGAGCCGGGCGGCCCGAGTTTCTTTTGAAACCGGGCTTTTTTGTGGCCAGATTTTCCATGGAGAGGCAGGATTTGGCTGATTGTGGACTGGATTTTGCCTATTGTAAACCGGTAACTGCGAGCAAAAAATGCATCTATTTGATATTAAACAAATTAAATAATAGTCGGGTGATATCCCGAATCCGCCCAATCCAGGGAGAATGTCATACTATGAAACAGATGCCAAACCCTGAAACAACGCGGCGCCTGCTTTTCGCGCTTTTAATTATGCCCCTGCTCGCCGCCGCCCAGGTATTCGACACCACCCCGCCCCGGATCGCCCATCAACCGGTCCGTCTGGGCCGGGTGGGCAAGGTGCTGCCGATCATCGCCAATGTCAGCGACAACGGGGGGGTCAAGAGCGTGCGTATCACCATCCAGCATGACGGGCAGGAGATTCAGCATCAGATGAACCAGGTCAAGAGCGAGAGTGCAATCCCTGTTGTGGTCCAGACGGCTGCTGAGGGGGTTGTGGTCAACTCATTGCCCGGAGGTTCGGGCAAGAGTCTCGCCCGGCTCGGTGCTGGCGAGCAGCTGGAGGTGACCCTGGTGCGGGCGCCCTACTACCGCATCCGCACCGCTGCGGGGGTGGTCGGCTACGTCCATGGCGATGAGGTCGAGGCTGTTGAATCAGGCGCCTCCTATCGGGTGATCCTGCCGGCGCAGCTGACGGCGGGGGGGCGGCTGGCCTATAAAATTGCCGCGGTGGATGATTTTGGCAATGAGAGCCAGACCGATCTGATCCCGGTCCGCCTGATCACCGATGAGGAACTGGCCCGTTTGCAGAGTCAGAAACCGGGCCAGACGCCCTCCAGGCCTGTCGAAAGTGCAGAGTCTGCAGCCCGGCCCGGGGAGCCGAACAAGTCGATCAAATCGATTTTTTCACGACCGGTTTTCTGGATCGCCACTGCGGCGGCCGGCGGAGGCCTCTATTATTTTCTCAGCAGCGGAGATGAAGAGAGTTCGGACAAGAAGGCCTCGGTCGGGCTGGTCGTTGGCTGGTGAACTGACCGTGCATAACAGGCAGCGAAGAATATGATCTATTTTATCCATAGGAGTCAGAGCATGTTTGCAGCCAAAAGAGTGATTCCTCTCCTAGCCGTCGGCCTGCTGCTGGCCCTGGCCGGCGCGTGTGAAAAACCCCTGTCGATGGCGCCGGACTATTCCGGGGTGAGCGAAGCCACCGCTACCTTTGCCCTCAGCAAGGCGACCCTGCTTGAAACCGGCATCAGCCGGCTGGTCATCTCCGTCACCGGAGAGGGCATGAAGGCGGTCACGGTCGATACTGCGATCACCGCTGAGGGTCAGTTCAGGACCGATCTCAAAATTTCCCCCGGCAAGAATCGCCTCTTCCGGGTCTCCGCCTATCAGGATACCCTGCTTGTTCTCGCCGGCAGGGACAGCCTCAATCTGAAAGAGGGGCAGAAGGTGACCCTTCATATGAAGCTCGATTTTCAGGTTCCCGCCCTCACCCTCACCCCGATCGATACCACCCTGGCCAGGAACAGCACCTTCACCGTTTACGTCCAGGCCCACCATGTCGACAGCCTTTGCACCATCGGCACCAAGTTGCTTTTTGATCCTGCCAGGCTGCAAGTGGTCGAACTCGGCCGTGAGGATGATTTTCTCAAGAAAAACGGGGGAGCGGTCACCCAGCTGCAGTTCAGCCGGGATAATACAGCTGGAGAGGTCAAGCTGCTGTTGGGCGTCTTTCCGGCAGGCAAATCCGTGAGTGGAGAGGGCAAGATCGCCCGCATTGTCTTTCAGGCGGTGGGCAGTTCGACCGCCGAGATCGATCTCAGCCTCAACGGGGTGGATCTCGGCCTCTACGACCAGCATGCCGTGCTGATGCCGGCCGTGGCGCTCGGCAGCCGTATCACCATTCAGTGACGGAGAATAGACCGCTAATCCCTCCCGTGCGGCCCGGATGGACGGGCCCTCGCCGGGGAGACCGATATGAATCGTCGCATTAACTGAAGAGTTGAATATGAAAAATAATCGTGTGGTTCGGGGCATCGGGCTTTCAGCTCTGATCGTAATGCTCATCATGAGCATGCCGCTGCAGGCGCAGCCCCTCAGAATGAGCGCTTCAGCGGCTGTGACTCAGGCCCCCTTCGGTCCGCCGCCGTTTTCCAACGACTGGCAGCGCGTCTCCATCAAGATCGACACCAGCCAGTTCGATGTTGACGAGGAGGTGCTTGACGCCATTCTGGCCAATGTGCAGACCTTCCGCATCTGTACCGAGATGAGCGATTACCGCGACACCGGCGCCATCGACAGTCTCCGCATCGGTTCTCGTTTTGCAGCCTCCTACAACGAGGGGACCGAGGGCTGGAGCGCTGCGGGTGACGGGACCCTGAGCTGGAGTTCGGCCGGCGGGGTCGGCGGCGGCTTCCTCCAGATCAGCGACTGGGGCACCGGCGATTACCATTGGGCGGTGGCGCCCCCCTCCTGGGCGGGCGATTGGTCCGCCCTCAAGGGCTCCTACATCACTTTTTATTACAAGACCGATTATCCCGACTATGGCGCGGTCATAGAAATCGGCTCGGGGGAGAACACCCAACTCGTCCTGAGCGCGGACAAGATGACGGTGCCCCTGGGCACGAGCACCATCGCCAGGGTCGCCCTCCCGGCCGCCGCCATCAGCGATGTGGTCATCACCCTGACTTCTTCCGAACCCTCCTGCCTGCAGGTGCCCAAGGCGGTGACCATCAGCAGGGGCACGAGCGAGACCGAATTTTCGGTCGCAATGGGCACCTCCGCTGCCACTGGCTGCTCGGCGGTGATCTCGGCCAGTGCGGAGGGTTATCAGACCAGCCGCCTGACCATGAATGTGGGCAAATCGGCCGATGCCGGCAAATACGCCACCCTGACCGGGCGCGTCACTGATGCGATCACCAAGGCGGGGATTCCCGGCGCGGTGGTCTGGATCGCGGGCCGGAGCGCGGAGACCGATTCCGCCGGCGGCTACACCATCGAGGATATCCCGACCAGCGTCATTGCCGCCAACTTTTCGGCCGAGCCCCTCTCCGGCAAGGCTCCCCTCCTTGTGCAGTTCAACGACCTCTCCAGCGTCGGCAGCTATGCCCTTGGGGTGACAGCTGCGGGCTATATGGGCACGGAGTCAATTCTCGCCTTCGCCGAGGGCGAGGACAAGTATATCGAAATCTCCCTGACCCCGGTCATCAAGCCCGGCGAAATGCGTCTGATTCTCAACTGGGGCGGACAGCCCCTGGATCTGGACCTCCACCTGCACACACCGGTCATCGACGGCCGCAGCCATGAGATCTATTGGGACAACAAGGGGCATCTCACCTCAGCGCCCTATGTCTATCTCGATGTCGATCATCAGGAGGGCTATGGTCCGGAGACCATCACCATCGGGGAACTGCAGCCGGGCACCTATCGCTGCTATGTCGAGAATTATTCGACCATACCCGCCATCAGCAGCGCCAGGACCCAGGTGCAGATCTACACCTCGGACGGACTGCTGCAAACCATCGCCATCCCCACCAGCGGCACCGGTCTCTTCTGGTATGTCTGCGACATCGATGGCGCCACCGGGGCGGTGACGGTGCACAATCAAATCCAGGCGGGCACGCCCGCGACCACACTGGCCGCCGCCAACGCCAAGATCCCGGCCGGCCATACGATCATCGGCAGCGGAGGTATTCTCTCCTGGAGCTGGGACTTTGATAACGATCTCTTCATCGATTCCTATACACAGAACCCGCAGTATACCTTCAACAAACCGGGGCTCTACACCGTCACCCTGCGGGTCTCGGACGGCAGCCGGGAATATGTGGTCCGGAAAGAGAACTATATCACCGTCCTGCCCCCTGTGATCACCGATGTTTCCTGGCGCAAGCAGGGCGCACCCTCCGGCGAGGATCTCTATGCCGTCTGGGCGGTGGACACCCTGCAGGCCTGGGCGGGCGGAAGCGGCGGCACGCTGCTGTATACCGCCAACGGGGGGGCCACCTGGACAACCCGCAATGTGGCCGCACAGTTCACCCTGCGCGACCTCTTTTTTCTCAACCACAAGAGCGGGTGGGCGGTCGGCAACGATAGCAAACAGAACGCCGTCATCCTGAAGAGCGAAGACGGCGGCCTCTCCTGGACCCGCGTCCTGAGCAGCAATTCGGCCCGGCTTTACAGCTTGCACATGATCAACGGCACAACCGGCTGGATCAGCGGCCATGAAGGCAAGATCGAAACCACCGGCGACGGCGGCGCCACCTGGGCGCAGCAGTTCACCGGCCTCGCCGCCGGACTGCAGGCCATCTATTTTCTCAATGCTGAAAAAGGTGTTGCGGCAGGCGAGAATGGCGTCATTCTGCGCACCGGCGATGGCGGCGCCAACTGGCAGCTGATGACCAGCGGGGTGAGCGCCCGCATCAATGACATCTGGTTTGCCGACGAAAACCTCGGCTGGGCCGTCTGCGAGGACGGCAAGGTGCTGACCAGCAACAACGGCGGCGCCACCTGGAGCGCAAAACAGGTGAGCACCCTGGCCCTGCGCGCCATCCATTTCAACTCCGGCTACCACGGCTATATCGCCGGCGACGGCGGCCGCATCTTCAAGACCTATGACGGGGGCGACTCCTGGAAAGAGGACAACAGCACCACCGCCCAGACCCTCAATGACCTCTTTATAGCCCATCCGGCCTGCGCCTGGGCGGTCGGCGCCGGCGGCACCATCCTCAAACTCCAGCGCGGCTCGCTCTACACCGGCGCGGTCACGGAGATGAGCGCCGCGGCGACCGGCACCAACTCCATCCGCCTCTCCTGGCGGAATCCCGACGATGATTTCGCCGGCACCGTCATCGTTCGCAGTACAACCGGCTATCCCGCCAGCGCCACCGACGGCGTCGTCATCTACAACGGCACCAGCAGCCTCGTCACCGATACCCCGCTGGCTGCCAACACCACCTATTATTACAGCGCCTTCGCCTACAATAGCGCCGGAAGCTTCTCCCCGCCCTCCTCTTCCGCCCGGGCCTCAGCCAGGACCGAAGAGGGCTTTAACCTCTTCGGCTATTCGGTCACCATCGGCAGCATCGACGCCGGCGCCTTCCCGACGGTCAAATCCTTCGTCAGCGTCGTCGATTCGGTCACCCTGGAGCCGATCGCCGAACTCACCGCCGATAATTTCGGGGTGCGCGAGGATGGCACCAGGGAATCCCCGATCAAGGTTGAATCGGTGAGCGTCACCTCCGGGGCCAAGGCTGACATCGTCTTTGTTTTCGACACCACCGGCAGCATGAGCGGCTCGATCAGCGGCGTCAAGGACCGGGCCTCGGCCTTCGCCGACGCCCTCGCCGCCAAGGGGATCGATTACCGTCTCGCACTGGTTACTTACGGGGACGCAGTCGAAAAGGTCAACGATTTCACCGCCGATATCAACACCTTCAAGGGGTGGATCAACGGCCTCTACGCCTCGGGCGGCGGGGATACCCCGGAAAATGCCCTCGAGGGGCTGGCGCGCGGCACCACCCTCACCTTCCGGGCGGTCAGCCAGCGCATTTTTATTCTCATCACCGATGCGAACTATCATCAGGCCGGCGGGAGCGGCGGCGGTACCACCTCCTATACCACCGATTCCATGATTGCACTGCTGAAATCCCAGCATATTATGTGCAACGTCGTCGGCCCGGACTATCCCGAGTACCGGCGGATGGCCAGTGAAACCGGCGGGCTCTGGTACTATATCCACGGCGATTTCCGCGGCATCATCGACAAGCTCAGCATCGTCCTCTCCTCCCAGTACGTGGTGACCTACACCACCCACAATCCGCTGCGCGACAACAGCTGGCGCAATGTCGTCATCACCGCCGCGCGTGGAACCAAGGGGGGATGGGACAAGGGCCGCTATTACATCGCCGGCGAGCTGCCCAACGTCCGCAGTTTTGCGGCCGAGGCGATCTCCTACAACCGCATCTACTGCCGCTGGTATTTTCCGCCGGGCAGCCTCCACGAGGGGGTTAAAGTTGTGCGCAAGATGGGAGGATACCCGGCCGACGTTGATGACGGTGAGGTGGTCTACACCGGCGCCGACAGCTTTTTCGTCGATACGGGGTTGACCCCGGAGACGGTCTATTATTACGGCGCCTTCACCTACAACAGCAGCGGCCAGATCGGCCATGCCTATTCCTATACCCGCGACTGGGCCCGGACCTGGCCTTTCTCGAGCGGCGAGGCGGGCTGGAAAGCCGAAACAGCGGGCACAACCGCCAACCTCCATGCGGTCATGGCCGACACCTTGCGCGTGATCGCCGCCGGCGACAACGGGACCGTGGTGCGCAGCTCCAACGGCGGGGCGAGCTGGAGCACCGGCGCCATCCCTGCCAAATCGGTGGTGCGCGATCTTTTCTTCACCGATCCGGCCACGGGATGGCTGGTGGGACAGAACAGCACCGGCGCGGGACTTGCCATGAAGAGCACCGACGGCGGCGCCACCTGGACTCCCTGGCCGACCAGCAGCGCCAAAACGCTCCTTGCCAACACCATGGTCAGCAGCACGGTCGGCTGGAATGTCGGCGCCGGGGGAGTGATCGAAAAGACACTCAACGGCGGCTCGGTCTGGACCGCCCAGTACAACGCCGCGGACAAGAGCTTCAATGACGTCGCCTTTGTCAACGCCGACACCGGCTGGGTCGTCGGGGACGGAGGCCTGATCATGAAGACCCTCAACGGCGGTGCCGCCTGGAGTGTGCAGAACAGCGGGGTCACCAGCGCCATCCGCGGGGTGAACTTTGCCGATCACGCATGGGGCTGGGCGGTGACTGCCGACGGCAAGGTGCTGCGGACACTCGACGGCGGCGCCACCTGGAGCGCCTCTGCAGTCAGCTCCCTCGGCCTCAACGATCTCAGCTTCACCGACCGCCGCAACGGCATCATCGTCGGGGAGGGCGGGCGCATCTACCGCACCAATGACG
This sequence comes from bacterium, assembly GCA_029554865.1. Lineage (GTDB taxonomy): Bacteria > Zhuqueibacterota > Zhuqueibacteria > Residuimicrobiales > Residuimicrobiaceae > JAKPUX01. Next base: position 98,894 of record JAKPUX010000228.1, read on the forward strand.
GCGGGGCCGCCTGGGTTCTGGAGACGAGCGGCGTGACCGCACAGCTCAATGCGGTCTGGCTGGTCAATCCCTGGACCGGCTGGGTGGTCGGCGACAACGGCACCATCCTCAGCATCGGCCGCAGCGGCGCCGTACTCTACAGCGGGATGACGGTGACCGTCAACAGCGTCGATGCCGAGGCTTTCCCCCTCATCCGCAGCTTCGTCTCGGTGGTCGATCCGGAGAGCCGCACGGCCCTCACCGATCTGACCGCCGAACATTTCAGGGTGAGCGAGGAGGGGCTGCCGCAATCACCGATCAAGGTGGAGCTGATCAGCAGCGGTTCGGGTGCCCGTGCGGATATCGTCTTCGTCTTCGATGTCACCGGCAGCATGGGCGACGAGATCGCCGGACTCAAGGCACGCGCCCTCAGCTTCGCCGACGCCCTTGCCGCCAAGGGGATCGATTTCCGCCTCGGCCTGGTCACCTTCGGGGATAACATCGAGGAGGTGCATGATTTCACCGCCGACGCGGCCGAGTTCAAGGCCTGGATCGACGGGCTGCGCGCCTCCGGCGGTGGCGACGTCAAGGAGAACTCCCTCGAGGGACTGGCGCGAGCCAGCAAGCTCTCCTTCCGCGAGACCAGTCAGAAGATGGCGGTGCTGATCACCGATGCCGATTATCATCAGGCCGGCGAGACCGGCGGAGGCACCACCACCTACACGACCGAGACCATGATCTCCCTCATGCAGGGACGCCGGATTGTCACCCATGTGGTCGGTCCGGATCAGTCCCAATTCCATACCCTGGCGGAGCGGACCAGCGGCCTCTGGTTCAACATCACCGCTGATTTCGGCGGCATCATCGACGCCATCGGCACCATGTTGACCTCGCAGTACGTCATCACCTATACCACCGCCAATCCGGTGCCCGACAACCGGTGGCGCCAGGTGGCCGTCGTGGCCGAGCGCAGCGGCAAGAGCGGCTATGACATCGGCCGCTATTATGTGGGCGCCAGCCGCATCGCCATCGCTCCGGAGACCATCATCGGCATCAACGGCGAGAGCTTCGATGTGACCGTCGATCTTCAGGGCATGGTCAATCTCGGTCTGGTCCATTTTGTCATCGCCTACAACGCCGCCAAGGTCGATATCGTGAGCTGGAGTGCGGGTGACTTTTTGAAGCAGGGGGGGGCAGGCGATCCGACCCTTCTGGTCACCGACGACGCCGCCGGACTGGTCGATGTCAGTATGACCCGCATCGGGGTCACCAGCGGCGCCAGCGGCAGCGGCACCCTCATGACCATGCGCTTCAAGGTCCTCACTGCCGACTGCGCCAGCGACCTGAATCTCAACTCCGTGCAGCTGCGGCAGCCGGATAACAGCGAGATCCCGGCCGCGAGCAGGGGCGCCCGCATCCAGGCGGCGACCGCCGTCGGGCTGCTCGGCGATTTCGACGCTGATATGGATATCGATCTGCGCGACTTTACCCTGCTTTCGGGCTACTGGCAGCCGGTGAACAACACCGCCGGCGATATCGGACCGGCCAGCGGCACCGTGCCGGCCTTGACCGTGACCCGGGACGGCGTGGTCAACTTTGAGGATCTCTTCGTCTTCACGCGGATGTGGAACTGGTACCAGTCCCGTCCGGCCGCACGCCCCGCCCTCGCCAAAACGGCTTCCACCCTGGCCTGGCGGATCACCCCCTCGCCGGAGGCCGGCAACCTCTACATCTGCGAACTGATGGGGCAGGAACTTTCCAACCTGGCCATGGCCCATCTCAGCCTGCGGTATAATCCCGAACAGCTGAGCGTCCGCACGATTTCCGCGGGCTCCCTGTGGGATGAGGCAGGTGCAACCACCGCCCTCTTCACCGGTCACCGCGAGGAGAGCGGGAGCATCGATGTCAGCCTGGCCCGTCTGGCCGAACACAGTACTTCGGCCGAGGTCGCGGGCTCCGGGGCGATCCTGCGTCTGCTCGTCGAGGAGCGCACCATGGCCGGCGCCCTCTGCGACTGGAAACTGGAGAGCCTCGATCTGCGCGATGCCGGCAGCTACCGCCTGCAGGCCCTGGCGCCGGAGGTTTCAGCCCTGCGCTTCAGCGAGCTGCCTGTCCGCTATGAGCTCGCACAGAACTATCCCAATCCCTTCAACAGCCGCACCGAGGTGCGTTTCTCGGTGCCGAAGAGCGGGATGGTGCACATCGCCATCTACAACGTCCTCGGCCAGCCGGTGCGCACCCTGGTCCATGAACCCCTCGAGGCGGGTATCTACCGCCGGATCTGGGACGGCCGCAGCGATACCGGTCAGGAGGTGGTGAGCGGGCTCTACCTGCTGCGCATGGAGGCGGGTGAATACAGCGAAATGCGGCGGATGGCCTTCGTCAAGTAGCCTTCCCCGAGTGAGCGCCCATTTCGGCGCGCTCCAAACAAAAAGGCCTCCCGGATCATGGTCCGGGAGGCCTTTTTCATGTTTATGACGGTGCGCCAGGCGGCGCCCAGGCTTTTACTTCATCTTTTTAATGATCTTGTCCAGACGCTCCTGCGCCTCTTTCTTGTGGACATCGTCGCTGAAAACGGTCCTGGGCAGGGCGATCGCCTTTTCATACTCCGCCCGGGCGAGTTCCGGCTTGCCCATGTCTTCATAGGTGATGCCGAGCTCGAAGTGGTGGTTGACGTAGCCGGGATTGAGTTCGACCGCCTTTTGGAAGAGTTCGGCTGCCTTTTCGCGGCTGGCCGGGGGGAGTCCACCGTAGAGGACCTTGGCGAAGGCCTTGAGGATGCCGCTGAGGTTGGCGACCTCGCGGTTCCAGCGGGCGAGGACGTGATAGGCGACATCATTGCGGGGATTGAGCTTGATGGCGGCCTCGGCCTCGGCCTTGACCTCCTTGGAGAGCTCGACCTTTTTCTTGCCGCCCTCCATGAGGGCGACGCGGCCGACGGCGATGGCGAGGGTGAGATGGGTCATGTCGTCACCGGGGCAGAGGGCCACGGCCTTGCGGGCGAATTTCTCGCCGGCGTAATAATTGGTGCGCTGGGCTTCTTTGCCGGCGAATTCGCCGATGTCGACATGGGCGCGCGAGACCTTCCAGGCGGCGATGCAGTTGGTCGAGTCGGCGGCGTAGGCGGCCTGGTAGTGTTTCAGGGCCGCGGCGTTGTCGAAACCGTCGTAGGCGGCATCGCCCTGGGCGATGGAATCCTGGGCGGCCAGCGGCAGGGCCAGCAGAAGCAGGCCGGAAAGCAGGCAGCAGATTTTTTTCATGTTGATCTCCGGATGTCAGGGTAAAATTACTGAATTGTATTCATTATTTTACTGCTTTTTTGCCACAATGTCAATCTTTTTCTCTCCCC